>NZ_JBICXE010000014.1:0-204046 GCF_043200155.1 Streptomyces sp. NPDC048473 | reverse complement strand
GCTCTCCCAGGCCCCTTACCGCACAACGGACATGACGCCACGTCACTCACGAGACCGGCGAACCGGACCAATCCCAATCACGCAATGCCCCTGGTTGCCGATGTGCGGCGCTTCCCCGTTCGCTTGGAGCAGCAGACCACCGCGGCGACCGCCAAGGAGTCACACCGCATCCTGCGTGCCGCCCTGACCGCCGCCTGCCGTGAGGAACTGGTCATGCGCAACGTGGCCACCCTCGTGGAGCCCCCGTCCGCCGCGCCTCGGGACCTCTCCCCCTGGTCGCTTGACGAGACGCTGTCTTTCCTCACGGCGGCCCGAAAGGACCCGCTGTACGCCGCCTTCGTCCTCGCCATCGCACTCGGCTTCCGTCGCGGTGAGATCGTCGGCCTGCGGTGGGAAAACGTCGACCTCGACAAGCGGGAGATCCGGGTCCGTACCCAGCGCCAGCGTGTCCGCGGTGAGGCATACGAGGACGATCCCAAGGGACGCCGTAGGAAGCAGACGCTTCCCCTGCCCGCACTCTGTGCCGCTCCGCTCCGCTGGGAACGGCTTCGGCAAGCTGCCATGCGCGAAGTTGCTGGTGATCAGTGGGAGGAGACCGGTTACGTCTTCACCACCTGCACCGGCCGGCCGATCGAACCGCGGAATCTGTACCGCTCGTTCACTCGCGTGGCCAAGACCGCCGGGCTCCGCGTGATCCGGCTGCACGACGCCCGGCACGGCTGCGCGACCCTGCTGACCGCTGCCGGTGTGGCCCCCCGCGTCGTCATGGAGATCCTTGAGCACAGCCAGATCGCCGTCACGATGAGCGTCTGCGCCCACGTCATTCAGGACGCCGCACAGCGCGAGGCGCTGAGCCACCTGGACCGCATGCTCAAGCGGCGACCCGACCGGCCGTGAGTGACCGCTCCCCGTTGATGTCAGAACTGAACGTCAAAGGCCCCCAACCATGATCGGTTGGGGGCCTTCCCACTGGTGGGCGCGGACGGTTTCGAACCGCCGACATCTGCTTTGTAAGCCTGGCGCCGATCTCCGATTGGTCGTTCCAGGTCAGCAGGCCTGTGGCGGTGCGGCCCCTGCCTACGGGCGCATGTCCCTTCACGGCCCTCGACTGACCGTGGCTGACCGCTCGTTCTGGCACGGTTCTGGCACGAGCTGGCCCTCTCGATGCGAACTATCGGCGGGGCGGTCGCTGAGGGCTGTGAGCCTGTCCACGCGGGGGCTGGGGACCGGCAGCGGTTGCTGATAGTCGCTGTGGTTTGCGGTACTTCTCTGCTGTACTGCTGGCCCTGGGGATAGACCAATACGGGGTGGTGGAACCGTGAGTGCAGGCAGCCGCGGAGTACTGGGCGTCGTGGGCACAGCAGCCGACGGGGTCGAGCAGCTACGCACCGGACTGGTGGAGCCAGCCATCGCCCTCGGCTGGCAGGTAGCCGTGACCCTGACGCCCACCGCCGGCCGATGGCTGAGGGCGAACGGCGAGCTGGAACGCCTGGAGGCACTGACCGGCCTGCCGGTGCGGGATACGCCTCGCCTGCCGACTGATCCTCGCCCACACCCTGTTGCCGACTGCTACGTCGTCGCACCCGCTAGCGCGAACTACGTGGCCAAGCTCGCGGCGGGCATCGCCGACAACCAAGCTCTGACGCAGGTAGGTGAGGCGCTCGGCACGATCGGCGTTCCGGTGGTGGTGTTCCCTCGGGTCAACGCAGCTCACGCAAGACATCCGGCATGGCAGGGGCACATCGAGGCACTGCTGAAGGCGGACGTGGACGTTGTCTACGGCCCTGACGTCTGGCCGTTGTATGAACCTCGCGAGGGACCAGAAGTTCGGGAGTTGCCCTGGCCCACAATCATGGAGTCCATCGGGCAAGCTGCGCCCCAGCCTGTCCGACATCCGCTTTAGGACCCGTACCGGCTCCACACTGCACGCACGCCCCCAATGCTCTCAACTTCACACTGCGGCTGGGAGTCGCCCGACGACTCTTCCACCTTGCTGCAAGAGAGAAGCGGTTTCACCCGACTCACCGCGTGGCTCTAGTCCCGCCCAGGCGCGACCGCCCCCCGAGCGTCTTCAGAAGGTCCTCCATATCCACCCGCGCAGCAGTATGAGCGACCTCATCCAGGGGGTTCTCCGCGAACGCATCCATGGTGCCCTCGAAGGTGAGGAGCTCCCTCGACTCCACCGAGCTCAACTGCTCCAGTGCCGACATCCACGTCTTGGAGTCCCGTGAAGAGTGGCCCTCCTGAAAAGGCGTCATCGCGAGTCGCTCGGCCAGCTGCACCGTCAACTCCCCATACGCAGAGACCAAGGCCGCTCGCACCCTCCGCTGCTGGGCCTGCGACAGCTTCCAAGCGGCCGTCACCATGTCACAGACAACGCGTGCCCGGTGAGTGACGGATAGAGGATCCCCCTGGTAGCTGCCTTGTGCCTTACTGCGTGCGTGATGATAGGCGTTGTAAGCCATCGTCTCCATCACCACCTGCCGTAGCTCCAGCAGTGCTGCCGCCCGCGCCTTGCCCACCTCCTGGCGATGGGCAACGCAGGGAGCAAGTGCCAGCACCACCACTGCGCCTCCCAAAGCGCCGGTAGCGATCTTGACCATGAGATCCAGTGCGGTATTCACGCCGGCAGTCTGCCGCACCATCATGCGGGAAGACCCCGTGCCGACAGCAGCGATTCGAGCACATCGTCTCGCTACGAGCTGGAGTGAACCGTGCTCGGTGAAGGCACGACTCGCCCATTGGTAGATCCGGCAGGCGAGGGGCTCTCGTCCCTTGGTCCGCCTGATTTGTTTACGGAGCGTCACAGCATGGGTATCCAGGCGCCGGGGCGGGCGTGCCGCCCACTTGAACTGGGGGGCCAGTGAGGGTTTCGGAGTACTACAACATCGGTCGCAGCCAAGGCACGTTGGACTTCGTTGACGTCGACACCGTCAACGACATTCGCGTGTACATCGACCCGAGCACAATTCGCCACTTGACAGATGACTGGGGGAAAGAATGCATAATCATGATTACCACCTTCTTCGATAGCGTTCTTGACGCAGTTAGGATGGGCGACAAAGAACGGACAACTTACCTACTGGGCAATCTTGGAGAGCCGAACGAAACCCACCTGGGGATCTCGCGTGGAAAAAGTGCAGGTCGCGGTTTCGGCAAGCAGATGAGCGTCGATTTCGCCGCCAAACTAGCTGCGAGCCAGGCAGCGCAAACAGGGCTCATCGAGGACCTCGAAGACACATCCTTCTTCCTCGACAGGGTCGATAAAGACATCGTCTCCGATATTACGACCAACATAATCCGCGGACCACTGATCTCCTACACGCAGCAAATGGCAGGCGTATTTGGAATTCCCCTTGAGGAAGGGATAGAAAGTGGGGCCGTCTGGAACCCGCGCCGACTTGAATGGGAGCAAGGGTACACAGAGTTGCCAGTGGCGGACGGAGAGAAACTACTCCTGGTGCCGAAAGTGATAGTGCGTCGCGATTTGCATCTTTCTCGCAGTGAGTATTATAGGAATCATCTGGCACCAACGCTTCAGTCGGAAGAGGCAGAGAACCCCGGAAGCAAGTTGGTTCGCGTACTAAAGGACGGCAGCCGAAAAGTATACAAAGGGGATATCGAGAAAGAGTACGGAAGCTCAAAGCCTGACGTGGTCAGGGAGACACTCAAGCGCCCCTCCGTCTACTCCAGCTATCGCGAAACCAAGAAGAGTGTCCCACCCACACCCATCTCACACACAGAACTAAGCGAAGTTGGGAACACACCACCGCCCGATTATGAAGCCCTGCTCGAAGCAGTGGTAAGCACGCCACCCGGCAAGGCGGAGGCAGGGAACTACCACTCTCGGGTCGAAGCCCTCCTGACAGCCCTGTTTTACCCCTCCCTCTCAATGCCCGAAATGGAGGAAGAGATCCACGAGGGGCGCAAGCGAATTGACATCTCCTACACAAATAATGCCGTGAGTGGATTCTTCCGGTTTCTGACTCGCCACAAAATTCCATCAAAGTACGTATTCATAGAATGCAAGAACTACGGAAAAGAGGTGACCAATCCAGAGCTCGATCAACTCTCCTCTCGATTCTCCCCCCTGCGAGGACAGTTTGGAATTTTGACCTGTAGGTCTTTTGATGACAAGGACAGATTCCTCAATCGCTGCCGCGACACAGCACTTGATCATCGCGGATTCGCAATCGCCCTAGATGACAGCGACCTTGCCCAGATAGTCTCGGATGTCATGAAGGCGATTAACTGGAAGCCTTCAGACCCTCCGCCTCGGGAACCGGAAATCCCTCCGCGCATTCACGACTACCCCCTGCTTCATAAGCGCCTAAAAGCGCTGGTCAGCTGAGCAAAAGGTCGGCGGAGCGGGTTTGGCCGGTGTCCTGCCCGGTTTGGGGTCGAGCATGATCAGGGGGCCGTACGCTGGCCGGCAACTCGGGCAGGCTGTGATCCTGCCCGGAATTTGAACGAGTGGCCCCCTGGTCTTGCTCGACGCGGGACCCGAACCGGGGAGGTGGCTAAAGCCGTGGAGCCGACCGCCCCAGCCACAGCGGGTTTCCCCACCCCCGTGCCGGCCGTTTCTCTCGGGCTGGTGTCGCGCTCGGTGCGCCGCCGCACGGCCGGGGGCAGCCGGGGCGGAGACAGAGGCAGCCCCCGGCCGGGGGCTGCGGCGCGCGCCGCGCTTGCGCGGCGCCTTGAACCCGTAGAGAAGGTTTCTACTCACTCCACGCCTGCCGGGGAGTTGGCGCGTGATCGTCACCTGTTGATGGTCAGTCCTGGCAGCTACGCTGGTGCGGGCCAGTTAGATGACAGCAGGGAGCGTGCTCAGGGGATGGGACCGAAGTCGGAGCGGGTCTACAACACGATTCGCCAGTGGATCGCCTCAGGGAAGCTGAAGCCCGGCGAGAAGCTGCCCTCTGAGCGAAGCTTGGAGAAGGACCTCGACATCGGCAGGACTCAGCTCCGCACGGTGCTGGCGAAACTCGTTGCCGAGAACGTCATCGAGTCCAACGCCCGCAGCTCCTACCGAGTGCCGTCGGCTGACGTAAGCATTGAGCGGCCCGCAGACCTGGAGCCGTGGCAGATCCATGGCGAGCGGACGGTCTACGACAACCGTTGGGTGAAACTGACGCTGGTCGACGTTGAGCCGCCGGGCGTTGCGCGCTTCGAGCATCACGTAGTGCGGCTCCATCACGTGGCGATCGCCGCTGTGGTCGACGACCAAGACCGCGTGCTCATGCTCTGGCGCTACCGCTTCGTGGCGGACAAGTGGGGCTGGGAGCTTCCCGGTGGCATCGTCGATCAGGGTGAAGACCCTCACGCGACCGCGCTTCGCGAGGTGGAAGAAGAGACGGGCTGGCGACCGACCGGCCTGGAACACGTGGTGACCTTTCAGCCCATGATCGGCATGGTCGACTCACCGCACGAGATCTACGTCGGCAAGGGGGCACAGCACGTAGGTGATCCCACCGACGTCGAGGAAGCCGGGCACGTCGCGTGGGTACCGCTCGCAGATATCCCGCGGCTGATGGCCAGGGATGAGCTGATGGGTTCAGGGACCTTGGTGGCCTTGCTGCATCTGCTGGCTTCTCGTGGCAAAGGCGCCCCTACAGCTTCTGCGTGAGCTGCTCGATGCGCCGACGGTGACGCACAGAGCCAGTCCGGTTGGCCAACAGGCGTGCTTGCTGTAGGTGCTCCTGGGCCTCCGCATGCTCCTCGCGCGCAAGGTGCGCTTGGGCGAGGTCACAGCGCAGACCTGAGGTAGCGCGGATGAACGTCGGGTCGGCCTGGCCAAGGGCCTCGTACAGGCTGCTGAGCGCGTCATCGTCTCCCAGCAGGGCCAGCGCGTTCCCGCGCCATCGAGCTAGGTGGCCACCATTCAAGAAGATGCTCAACATGTCTGAGTCGCGGGCCTCTTCGCCCCCGGGCAGGCAGGCAGCAGCTCGGTCGATTGCGCGTCGGCATTCATCGGCCAACCCGGCCTTGGCGCATAGCTCCGCCTCGGCTGCGTACAGCCACGCCCTCAGGCGCGGTGACATCTGCTGACCGCCCAAGCGCTGCGCCTCGCGGACAAGAGCGACGGCCATCTCAGGCCGCCCCGCGTCATTGAGTACGTATGCCTGCTCCGCCGTGGCGTGTGCGAGGTACATCGGTTCGCCAGCCTCCTGGGCTGCCCGCTTCCCTAACTCGTAGTTGCGCCAAGCCCTTTCGACCCCTCCAGCGTCGAGAGCTTGCCAGGCAGCAAGGGTGGCAGCTCCGGCCAAGGCCAGCGCGACGGGGCGCCGTGTCTCGGGGAGGACTGCAAAGGTGAGTGCATCCTCCAGGGTCGCAAGGTGGCCAGTCATCTGGTCGATGAGCGCTGCGGCACCCATCTGGCGATCCACGGTGCGGAGTAGCTCAGTCTGGTCCATGAACGTCTTCACCATGGTGAGGCTGACGCTGCGAGCGGAGTCGATCCGGTTGATCAGGTCGTCGTATCCATCAACCGCGGATGTCACCTCTACGGCAGCGTGCCGGCCGAATAGCTCCTCGTCCGTGACTCCCAGCACCGGACGCAGGATGCTCGCGTAGCGCTCGCTGATCGGGCGCTTGCCGTTCTCCCACTCCGAGACGTAGACCCGCAGGCTGGCAGTCGAGCCGACTTCAAGAGCATGCCTTCGCGCGTATAGCTCCAGCTCGTGGATGAGCCGCGCTTGCGACCACTTCCGCGCTCCTCGTGCTTCCTTCAGCCGATTGAGCACCTGCACCGCCGCCCCTGCGCCTGGTCCGCCAACCCTTCACAGCAGCATGCCTCACATCGGCGCAGGTAGGCAGGGGTTAACAGGGACGTTAACAAGATCGCGATGAACCTCTGTTGGCTACCGCCGAGTTGAGCAAGGCGCTTCTCTAGAAGAGTCACAGCAAGCCGAGTTGAGGAAACCGAACACCTCAAGCGCTTGACATCTGGTGCGCACCAGATGCAACCTGTTGGTGCGCACCAGATGGGAAAGCGAAGAGCCCCGCGGCTGCCGCCGTCAGGGCTCGAAGAACTCACATGCAGGAAGCGGCGCCCTACCGCCAAGCAAGTCGCCGCTTCCGCCCCTACAAGGGAGCTTCCATCATGTCATCGTTCAAGATTGATCTTTCGACCGCTGTTGTGTTCGTCGCAGTGGAGCCGAAGCTCAAGGTGATCAACAAGGAGACGGGTGAGATCGCGGTCGACCGCGAGACGAAGGCCAAGATGATGACGGTCGGCCTGACGATCGCGGATGAGGGTGAGGCGAACCTCTACACCGTCTCGATCCCGGAGACGGGCGTGCCCGCCGGTGTCATCCTCGGAATGCCGATCAAGGTCGTCGGTCTTAAGGCGCGTGACTGGGAGCGGGACAACCGGCACGGGATCGCGTTCCGTGCCGTCGCCCTGGTCACCCCGACGCCCGCCAAGGCCTGATCACCATGTCGGGAACCGTCCTGCTGATCGTGGGCGTGCTCCTGGTCGCCGCCGGGGTGGTTGTGCGGTGGCAGCGTCCGGCCTGGTACTGGATGAGCTTCGGTGTCGTGTTCGCAATGGTGCGAGTCTCGTTCCGGTTCGCGTCGGTCATGGATGCGTGCGGGCTGACGGTTCCGCCGTCCCGGCTGCGCCTCACGTGGGCCAGGATGACCAACCGCCCGGCCCCGGACTCCCGTCCGCCGCGGATTCTGCGGATGCGCCCGACCCGTACCGGGCTGGTCCTGCGGCTGAAGATGCGGCCCGGTCAGGATGCTTTCGACTTCATGGCGTCCACGGACCGGCTGCGGCACTCCTTCGCCATGCAGGGCACCAACGCCCGTGAGATCAAGTCCGGTGTCATTGAGTTACGGATGACCGGCTACGACGTCCTCAAGCGAGTCCGTATGCCGGCCGAATCGGCCCCGGGCGGTCTCCGGGTTCCGGTCGCCATGCGGGAGGACGGGGAGGTTCACTACCGCGACTACCAGGAGGTGCCGCACTCCCTGAATCTCGGGTCAACCAAGTCCGGGAAGTCCGTCTACCAACGCCAGCTGGTCAAGGAACTCGCACCGCTCCATGTCGCCCTGGTCGGCATCGACTGCAAGGAAGGAGTCGAACTCGCCCCACTCGCCCGCCGGTTCTCCGCCCTGGCCGACAACCCTGACGACGCGGCCGAACTCCTCGAAGCACTCGTGGCCCGGATGGCCGACACCTACCAAATCATCCGGAGCGAACAGCGCATCAGTGCAGACGTCCTGGACGGGGAGATCACCGCCGACATCTGGGGCCTCCCGGATCATCTGCGGCCGGTCCCGATCGTCCTTCTCGTCGACGAAGTCGCGGAACTTGCCCTGTTCTCGAACTCGGCGGAGAAGAAGCGGCGAGAGCGGATCATCACCGCCCTGGTCCGCCTGGTCCAGCTCGGCCGGGCCGCGGGGATCTACGTGGAGATCTGCGGGCAGCGCTTCGGCTCCGAACTCGGTGACGGCATCACCATGCTCCGTGCCCAGCTGACCGGCCGCGTCTCGCACCGGGTCAACGATGAAGCCTCCGCCAAGATGGCGTTCGGCGACATCTCCCCCGACGCGGTCTTGGCCACCACACAGATCCCGATCGAGCGCCCCGGCATGGCCGTGGCCGGTGACTCCTCCGGCGGCTGGGTCCGTATCCGCACCCCCTTCACGACGCTCCGCCAAGCCGTGAACGCCTGCAACAGCCACGCACACCGCACGCCGGTGCTCCGCGGATTCGCCGCCTTCCGGCCGGTCCTGCCGGATGTGTCCCTGGTCAAGACCCCGGCCCCGGCCAGCACCCCCGCCACGGCCTGACCACACCCCCGCCCCACGGTCGGCGCAACCGCCCATGCGCCAGGTCCCTACCCCCGCCATGCCTCAGGGAGGACAGCCATGCCCGCTACTAGGAAGCCCCGGGCCCCGCGGAAGAAGCCGTGTCCGGACTGCAAGAGGGCTGGCCAGGTCTCCGAGACCTTCCAGGTCGGCAGCCGCACCAAGCACGAGTCGGCCGACCGGCAGGAAGCGCTCTGCCTGACCTGCTTCGGCACCGGCCACGCCCCCGAGTAGCGCCCCGTAGCGGACGGGCGGCAGGACACAGATCCCCGCCCGTCCGTGGCCCCAACACCCCAGCGAAGGAGGTGAAGACATGACCCGCTCGATCCGCCCGGACGCCGTCCTCGTGCAAGCCGTGATCGCCGGTGCCCTGTCCTTCGCCCACCTGCACGACATCGCCGCAGCAGCCGGACAAGACGGCTGGAAGGCCTGGGCCTACCCCATCTCCGTCGACCTGCTGCTCGTCGCCGCCTGGCGCCGCCTACGCATCCTCCGCAGCACCGGGGAGCCGACCCGTGCGGCATGGACTTGGTTCGCCGTCGCACTGGCCGCTTCCCTCGGCGCGAACATCGCCACCGCCGGACTCCTCGACCTGACAGACGTACCCGCCTGGCTCCGCATCCTCGTCGCGGGATGGCCCGCCCTCGCGTTCCTGGGCGGCACCCTCCTCGTCCACACCCCAACCACCGAGGCAGACAGCCCCTCCGAACCGATGGCCGCGGTCGCTCCGGAATTCGTGCCGGCCGAATTCGCCGAATCTGAGCCGGTCCCGGATGCGGTCGAGGTTGCCGAGCCGATCCCCGCACTATCTGCCCCTGCCCCTGTGGATGTTCCGCCCGCGCTGGTGGACCACGCCCGCAAGCTCGCCGACGCCCACCGCTCCTCGACCGGCCACCCGATCGACTCGGCCACCCTGCGCGACCGCCTCGGACTGCCCGGCCCGATGGCTGACCAGCTCGCCACCCACCTCGCCTGACAAGGAGATCTCTGATGGCTGCTCGTGACTTCTTCCACTCCGTGATGCGGATCGGCCCGGTGCAGATCGGCACCCACCGCGACCGCCACGGCCGCACCAAGCACGCCGCCGTCTGCTCCAACGACAGCTGCGGCTGGTCCTCCGATTACTCCAGCCAGTCCGCCGCCCAGCTCGCCGCCCGCACCCACCGCTGCCGCACCCACTGACCGAAAGGACTGATCCCCGTGGACGTCCCTCTGTGGCTCGCCCTGATCGTCGTCGGCTGGCTCGGAATCAAGCTCTTCCGGCCCCCGGCCTGGCTCGTCGTCGTGATCCTCCTCGGCGGCTTCCTCCTCGCCGACAGCCTTCTCGCCCCCGTCATCGACACCGCCGTCAAGTAACCCGCCAGGAAGGAGAACAGCCATGATCCGCCCCCGTATCCCGGTCAACCCGCTCCCCACCGGCATCGTCACCCCTCTCACCACCACCGCCCACGCCGCCGCCATGGCCCCGGCCGAGCGGCACGCCGGTGCCTGCGGCTGCCAGCACACCGCCCCGGCACCCGTCGCCCCGGCCGCTGCTGCCCCTGCTGTTCGGCTGTCCCCGGCCGGTGTTCTCGCTGTCGTCGGCGGTGGCGCTGCTGTCGTCCTGGTCGTCGGCGCGGTCCTGGTCTCGCTGCTGCTCGCGGTCGCCGTCACCGGCGCTTCGGTCGCGGTCTGCGCGGTGGTCCTGCGCTCGCTGCTGAACAACCCGCCCCGCCACCGCTAGCGGGCTCTCCGGGTGGCCTCAACCGCCAAGTCTCCGCCGCCCGGAGAGCCCCACTCCTCACCGATCCAACAACCGGAAGGAAGCAACATCATGCCCCAGCACCGCCATGCCCCCGCCCGCATCTGCCCGGCCTGCGACGGCTTCGCCTCCGCCGCCGTCACCCTCGGCGGCCGCGACCGCAACGGCAACCGCCGCACCATCACCGCCCACTGCCGCACATGCCTCGGCACCGGCACCACCCCGCCCCTGCGCACCCTCCTCAACGCCGCGGCCACCGCCGCCTTCACCCACCGCTGACCCCGCCGCCGGGACACCGCCGCCCTCCTCAGGCCCGGTGTCCCGGCCTTCGCTTTCCGGAAGGAGGCATCACGTTGAGCACCACGACCGCACCGCCCCCGGTGGGCGAACTCGCCTTCCTCGCCAGCCTGGGCACCATGCCCGGCCTCATGGCCCAGCTCCGCGGCCTCGGCGGCTGCACCACCCCCATCCGCCTCGACGGCACCCGCACCGACATCCACCCCGCCACCGGCGAAGTCCTCGGGGAACTCCACTCCTCGGACCTGCCCGCCGGAAACCTCCTGGTCCGCTGCAACAACCGCCGCGCCACCCGCTGCCCGGCCTGCGCAGAGACCTACCGCCGCGACACCTACCAGCTCATCACCGCCGGACTCCGGGGCGGCAAAGGCACCCCCGAACAAGTCGCCACCCACCCCCGCGTCTTCGCCACCTTCACCGCCCCCAGCTTCGGCCCCGTCCACAACCAACCCACCCACGGCCGCTGCCGCTGCGGCACCCAGCACCCCGACACCGCACCCGAGCTCGGCACCCCGCTCAACCCGGCCACCTACGACTACGAAGCAGCCGTCCTCTGGAACGCGCACGCCTCAAAGATCTGGGCCCGCTTCTCCATCTACCTGCGCCGGGAAGTCGCCAAGCGCGCCGGACTCTCCCAACGCGCCTTCAAGGAGCACGCCCGCGTCTCCTTCGCCAAAGTCGCCGAGTACCAGCGCCGCGGGGCCATCCACTTCCACGCCGTGATCCGCCTCGACGGCCCCGAAGGCGGCGACACCCCTCCCCCGGCCTGGGCCACCCCAGACCTCCTCACCGACGCCATCCGCGCCGCATCCGGCGCCACGGACGTCCCCGGCCCTCTCCTCCACGGCCGTACCTACACCTTCGCCTTCGGCCGACAGCTCGACATCCGCCCCATCCGCTCCGCCGACTTCGACGGCAACACCGAACTGACCGAACGCGCCGTCGCCGCCTACATCGCCAAGTACGCCACCAAGGGAGCAGAGACCGCGACCGGCACCCTCGACCGCCCCATCAAGTTCCTCGCCGAACTCGCCCAGATGACCCTGACCGACCACGCCCGCCAGATGATCCGCACCGCCTGGACCCTCGGCGCACGCAAAGACCTCGCAGACCTCCGCCTACGTGCCTGGGCCCACATGCTCGGCTTCCGCGGCCACTTCTCCACCAAGACCCGCCGCTACTCCACCACCCTCGGCGCCCTCCGCACCGCCCGCGCCGAATGGCGACGCCTCCAAGCCGCCATCGCCCACGGTGACGAAACCCCCACGCCGGCCGATCCAGACAGTGACGACACCACGCTCGTCCTCGCCCACTGGAACTTCGCCGGAACCGGCCTCACCCGCGGCGAAGAATGGCTCGCCGCCTCCATCACACCCGACCCAGAAGGAGAGATTCCCGCATGACTGACCGACTGCTGACTGTGGAGGAGGCCGCCCAGCTCCTCGGCACAACGACCCGGTTCCCTCGCCGACTGATCGCCGAACGTCGGATCGTCTTCGTCAAGGTCGGGCGTCATGTGCGCATCCCTGAGCGTGCCTTGGCTGAATTCGTCGCCGCCAACACCGTGCAGCCGATCGTCGCGAGTCGTCGGCGCTTTGGGGCGGTGGCCTGATGGCGAACCAGAAGGGCAAGCGTCGTCGCTTCGGCTCGGTGCGCAAGCTGCCGTCCGGCCGCTTTCAGGCTCGGTATCCAGGCCCGGATGGCCTCCTGCGTTCGGCGCCAGAGACCTTCGCAACCCAGACCGACGCCGATCGCTGGCTGGTGCGGAAGGAGGCGGAGATCATTGAGGGGCGCTGGCAAGATCCGGACGAGAAGATCGTGTTCGGTGTCTACGCCGACGCCTGGTTCAAGGAGCGCGACTACGCCGCCACCACTCGGGAACGCAATGGCAGTGCCCTGCGCCTGCACGTCCTGCCCACCTTCGAACGCTCCGTGTTGAGTGAGATCACGACGCCGCAGATCCGGCGCTGGCGGGCCGTGCTCCTCGATGCTGGCGTGGGTGAGCCGACTGTGGCCAAGGCGTACCAGATCCTCAGGGCCATCATGAACACGGCCGTGGACGACGGAGTGATTCAGCGCAACCCGTGCCGCATCAAGGGCGCTGGCGCTGCGAAGACCGCCGAACGGCCGTTCCTCGAAGTCGCGGAAGTCTTCCAGCTCGCCGAGGTCGTGCCCGTCAGGTTCCGCGTCTTCATCCTCCTGGCTGCCTTCACCGGCCTGCGCTTCGGCGAGTTGGCAGCTCTCCAGCGACGCGACGTCGACCTTGAGCGGCGCACTGTCGCCGTACGCCGCGCGCTCGCCGAGACGCGGACAGACGGGCTGCTGATCAAGGCTCCCAAGAGTGCGGCCGGAGTCCGTACCGTCGCCTTCCCGACGTCCCTCGGGGCCGAGCTGGTCACGCATCTCGACAAGCACGCCGAGCCGAGCCGTACGGGTCTGGTCTTTACCGGAGCGCGAGGCGGACACCTTCGCCGGAACAACTTCCGTCGTATCTGGCTGAGGGCTGTCGAGGAAGCCGGGCTCGGAGACGTGCATTTTCACGACCTCCGGCACACGGGCAACACCCTCGCCGCGACCGGTGGTGCAACGACTCGTGAGCTGATGCAGAGGATGGGGCACTCGTCGGTTCGAGCCGCGCTGATCTATCAGCATCTGGTCAACGGACGCGACCATGCAATCGCCGCTCACGTCGACGAGCAGATCATGAAGGTCCGGCCGGCCGATCCTTCCGAGGAAGGCCCGGAGGAGGCATCTGGCACGTGAGTGGCACGACGCCACTCCCCCGCGCGAAATCGCGGTGAACGAACAAGGCCCAGGCTCTCGGCTTACCGCCGGTGACCTGGGCCTTTGCTGTATGTCCTGCTGGTGGGCGCGGACGGTTTCGAACCGCCGACATCTGCTTTGTAAGAGCAGCGCTCTACCCCTGAGCTACGCACCCGTGGATGAGGCAACAGCGTACATGGACTACGGCCCACGGTCACAAACGGTGCCGGGGCGGCAGTGGGCGGGGGCAGGGACCGCAGGGCGGCTGCGGTGCCGTCCGGGGGATATCCCCACCCCTCATACGGTAGCCGCCCGGATTCTGCCGGGAGGGGCGGCGTACCTACGGTGGGCGCACACGGTCGGGACCGCTCGCCGTACGAACTGGGGGAAAGATCATCGTGGCACTCCGTACCCGCACTCTCATCGCGTCCGGTGGGGCCCTGCTTCTCGGTCTTGCCCTCACCGGCTGCGGCAGTACGGATCCGGGCGACGCGCCCGCCGAGCACAAGTCGTTCGCGTTGAGCGGGAAGACGCTGACCATCTACTCCGGTCAGTCGTCTCTGGAGCTCGTACCGGCCGATGTGCGGAAGGTCGAGGTGACCCGTCGTGTCGACGGGTGGGTGGTTCTCGGGAACGGGCCCGATCCCCAGTGGAAGATGCAGGACGACACGCTCACGCTCCAGGTGAAGTGCAGGGCGGTGATCAGCGACTGTGCCTCGCAGCATCAGGTGAAGGTGCCGCGCGGGGTGGCGGTGGTCGTCAAGGGGGACAACGGAAAGGTCGTCGCGTCCGGCTTCGACACTCCCCTTACGCTCCACGCCGACAACGGCGCGGTGACCGTCCGGGACTCCAGTGGGCCGCTCAAGCTGGCGAGCGACAACGGTGGCATCGTCACCGAAGGGATCTCGGCCAAGTCCGTGTCGGCGCGGTCCGACAACGGCAGGATCCGGCTGGGGTTCGCCTCCGTGCCGGACCTCGTGGACACCGCGAGTGACAACGGAGGGATCACCATCGATCTGCCGGGCGGCTCCGTGAGGTATGCGGTGGACGCCAGCGCACACAACGGACGCGTCTCGGTGGACGCGCCGCGCAGCGACAACAGCAGCCACGTGGTGAAGGCCCGCAGCGACAACGGTCAAGTCACGGTCCGAAGCGTGAACTAACCGGCCCGTGTGTTCGTCCTTACCTGGTGGGAGAATGTACCGGGCAGGGCGAAACGGCACGGGAGAGGGATGTGACGGCGACACACGCGCGGCCGCAGGCGAGAGCGGGTGGGAGTTCCGCCGTCAAAGGTGTCAAGAGTGTCAGGGGTATCGGGGATGTCCTCGTGCTGATGTTGCTGCCTGTGCCGCTGCTCGCCGCCACGTTGCCTGCCGCGTTCGCCGGTGGCGGTACGAGGCGCTGGTTCGGCGGGCGCGGGGAGAGTCAGCGCGCCGATGCGCAGGCCGCGAAGGACGCCGCCGCTGCCGCCTTCTACGAGCTGGACACGGCCCAGCGCGATCTGCGGATCTCGATCGAGACGATCACCGCGGTGGACAGCTCGCCCGGTGCGCGCAAGGCCGTGGATGACTTCGCCGCTCTCGGGCGGCGGATCGACGAGGCCAGTCATACGTACATCACCGCGGTCGATGCGCACGATCTGGACCGGGACGATCTGGAGCCTGCGGTCGCGGCCCGGGCCAGGACCGAGCTGAACACGGCCAAGGACGAGCTGGTACGGGTCAAGGGCGAGCTGGACCGGTTCACGCAGGGCCTCGGGCCGTTGCTGGACAAGGCGGAGACGCAGCTCGCCCGGCTCGCGCCCGCCGTGGAGCGGGCCCGGCAGGCGCTCCTCGGTGCGAGCAATGCTCTCGATGCGGTGCGGGCGTCCGGACTGCGGGCGGACGATCTCGCCGCGCGGCTCGCGGCCCTCGCTCCCGAGCTGACCAAGCTCAACCAGGGCGCCGGCCGGCACGGCGTTCCGGAGACCCTGCAGCGTGCCGATCAGGTGCTGCGCGATGCCGAGGCGGTACGGGCCGAGGCGGCCCAGCTGCCCGAGCGGGCCGCCGAGATCGACCACCGGCTGGTGTCGCTGCGTACCCGTGCCCAGGCGTTGACGACCCGGGCGGGATCGGTGGAGCCGGTGCTGAGCGAGCTGCGGAGGAGGTTCTCGGCGGCGTGCTGGCAGGACCTTCAGCCGGTGCCGGAGCAGGCGGCGACCAACGTACGTCAGGCCGAGGAGAAGCTGAAGGAAGCCGCCAAGGCGCGTGACGAGCAGCGGTGGGCCGATGCGACCTCCCGGCTGAGTACGGTGCGCGCCCTGCTGAACACCACGGACGAGGCGGTGTCCGCGGCCGGCGACCGGCTGCACCGGCTCAACGATGTGGCCAAGGATCCGCAGCAGGAGATCCAGCGGACCCGGTTCGCGATCCGGGACGCCCAGCGCCTGGCCATGGCCGGGCGCAACACGCCAGAACCGCGCCACGCCCGTCCGCTGGACGATGCCGTGGCGCGGCTGGAGCGCGCCCTCGCCGGTCTGGAGGGGCGCCACCCCGACTACTGGCACTTTCTGACCGAGACCGAAGCAGTACGGCAGACGGCTGCGCGGGTGGTCTCCGAGATCCGTGAGGAGCGCGGGGCCGGCGGGTGATGGACCGGGGGTGCTGCGACGGCCCTTCTGCCTCCTGTACACGCCGGGTTCCGGCCCTCCGGGCCTTCTGATGTGCGGCAGCATCCCCGTGGGCGGATCCTGGTAGTACGCCCGAAGGAGGCCGACATGGCCACCCATGTACTGCACGCCACCGGACGACAGACCCGCCGCCGCCGAAAGGTCACCCAGCTCGACAAGCACCTGCCGGTCGACCACCGGCTCAGCCGCGTCTACCGGGTCGGGGCGGGGCTGATGGGGCTGGTGCTGCTCGCCTTCGGAATCCTGGGGCTGATCGACAAGATCGGCTTCTTCAACACGGGCGGTGCCACCGTTGCGGGCCTCAACACCAACGGCGCTCTCAGCGTCCTGTCCATCTGCGTCGGCCTGCTCTTGTTCATCGGGATGGTGATCGGCGGCAACTTCGCCTCGACGCTCAACATGATCCTGGGCATCGCCTTCATCCTCAGCGGATTCGTCAATCTCGCCCTGCTCGAAACCGACTACAACTTCCTCGCCTTCCGCCTCCAGAACGTGCTGTTCAGCTTTGTGGTCGGTCTGATGCTGATGGTGTTCGGGATGTACGGGCGGGTCAGCGGCGGCCTTCCGCACGACAATCCGTACTGGCGGGCCCGCCACCCCGAGGAGGCCGAGCGGGAGATGCGGATGGGCCGGAAGGCTACGACGACGACGCCGATGCCGGTCGTCCGCCGCCCCTAGCCGTCTGCGTACCTGCGTGCTCCCGTCTCCTTGCCGCCCGTGGCCCGTTGTGTCTGTCTCCCCTGGGCCGGTGCCGGATAGCCTGGGGCCATGCCTCGTTACGAGTACCGCTGCCGCTCCTGCGGAGACACGTTCGAACTCAGCCGCCCGATGGCTCAGTCCTCCGACCCGGCCTCCTGCCCCGCCGGGCACGCCGACACCGTGAAGCTTCTCTCCACCGTGGCCGTGGGCGGGTCGTCGGCCAAGTCCGCGCCCGCCGCCCCGTCGGCCGGCGGCGGGGGCGGTGGCGGCTGCTGCGGCGGGGGTTGCTGCGGCTGAGAGGGGACAACCGGAGTCGCGGCCCGCGGCTCCTACCGCTTGCGGGAGAGCGTCAGCCCGTCCGACACGGTGAGCAGCACGCTGTCCATCCGCGGGTCGGCGGTCACATGGTCATTGAATTCCTTGATCGCCGCCGCTCCGCCGGTCGCCTGCGGGTCGGTCACCCCGCCATGGAAGAGCACGTTGTCCGTGACGACGAGAGCGCCCTGTCGCATCCGGGGCACCAGCTCCTCCCAGTACGGGATGTAGTTGCCCTTGTCCGCGTCCAGGTAGGCGAGGTCGATGTGCGGCTCGGCCGGCATCGCCTGCAGGGTGTCGAGCGCGGGGGCGATCCGGAGCTCGATCCGGTCGGCGACGCCCGCCTTCTCCCACGCCTCCCGGCCGTAGGCGGTCCACTCCTCCGAGATGTCGCAGGCGATCAGCCGTCCTTCGGCGGGCAGCGCCTGTGCCATCGACAGGGCGGAGAAGCCGGTGAACGTCCCGACCTCCACGATGTGCCGGGCCCCGGTCAGCCGGACGAGGAAGGCGAGCAGCGGTCCCTGTTCCTCGGCGGACTGCATGCCGGCGTGCTTGGGCAGGCGTGCGTACGTGGTCTCGACGAGCTCGCGCTGCACCGCGTCGAGCGGTGGATTGTGCGCCAGCATGTACGCGTACAGCTCGTCCGTGATCTTGGTTTCGTTGCCCTTGGTCATCGCATGCTCCTCGTCGGTCCCACCGGGCCCGAGGCCCGGAGGAAGTGGCGCAGGATCTCCTCGCCCGCGGCCACACCGTATGCGTCCGTCACGTCGACGTGCGGGGCGCTCCAGCCGGTGTCGGCCAGTTCGCCATGGGCCGGGCGCCAGGCGTGGTCGGCGGCGAGGAGCAGGTCGGCGTCGAGGAGACTGTCACCGGCGGCGAGGGTGAGTGTGGCGCCGGTGCGCCGGGCGACCTCGTTCATGGCGGCGCTCTTGGTGAGCGGGCCCGGCACGGCGTAGATCTTGCGGCCCTGGAGGGAGACCGTCCAGCCGCGGGTCTGCGCCCACTCCCCCAGTTCCTTGACCCAGCCCTCGGGCAGCAGCGGGCGTTCGACGACGAGATAGGCGAAGAGGTCCTCGGCGACCCGTTCCTTGAGCAGCCAGGCGGGGTCGGCCGCGGCCAGGAGGTGGGCGCGGACCTCGGCGAGCGAGGCGCATTCGTCGGCGAGCCTGCGGGACACCTGCGTCTGCCAGTCGGGGTCGGATTCGCCGTCGACGAGAAGGTGTCCCCCGTTGGCGCAGATCGCGAACCGCGGCGCGGGACCGGGGAGATGGACGCGCCCGTACTGCTCGCGGGTGCGGGTGGTCGTCGGGACGAAGACCGTGGTCCGGGCGAGTTCGCCGAGCAGTGTCGCGGCCGTCTCGGTCAGGTAGGAGAGCGGCTTGTGGTCGTACACCTCTACACAGAGCAGCCGAGGGGCTTCGGCGTCCGGCATGGGGAGCTGGAGCGCCGCCGCCGAGTAGATCAGGGTGCGGTCGAGGTCGCTGGCGACCAGTGCCACGGGGGCGGTCGGGGCCGTCGCGGTGGTCGGAGCGGTGGCCGGGATGGTCGGGGTGGTCACTGCGACTCCACCGCCTTGCCGTCCGCGCCCGTCGCACCCCTGGTGTACTTCGGGTGGATCAACCCGACGCAGGTGTACGGAAGTTCGTCGACCTCCTCGACCGGTACGCCTCGCTGCTCGGCGAGCAGACGGATGTGTTCGAGGTCAGCGCCCGCGCCGCGGTTGGCGAGGATCTTCCACGGGACGCGGCGCAGCAGTACGCGGGTCGTCTCGCCGACGCCCGGCTTGACCAGGTTCACATCGTGGATGCCGTACTCCTCGCTGATGCGTTCCACCGCGGCCCAGCCTTCCCAGGTGGGCGCGCGGTCGGCCGCGAGCAGCTCCTTGACCTCGGCGTCCACCGCGTCGACGACCTCGTCGAAGCGGTCGGCGACGGTGTCGAGGAAGTGGCCGGACACATCGGCGTCCGCAAGCTCACGGTAGAACTTCGCGCCGTGGAAGTCGTCGGGGCCGACCAGATCGGAGCGCAGGACGGTCCGCGAAATCAGCCCGGACACGGTGGAGTTGAGGCAGGCGGACGGAATGAGGAAGTCCTCGCGGGTGCCGTAGGTGCGGACGCAGCCGCCCGGGTCGGCCAGGACCGCGATCTCGGGGTTGAAGCCGTCGAACTCGGCGAGCGCCGCGGACAGTTCACGGGTGATCGCCCCCTTGCCCGTCCAGCCGTCGACGAAGACGACATCTGCCGGATCGTGGTGGGCGGCCAGCCAGCGCAGGGCGTTGGCGTCGATGCCGCGGCCCCGCACGATGGAGACGGCGTAGTGCGGCAGATCGAGCCCGTGCCGGTGCCGGGCCCAGCGGCGCATGAGTACGCCTACGGGGGTGCCGGCCCTGGCGAGCGAGACCAGTACGGGGCGGGGGGCGCGTTCGGCGAGGACCGTCTCGGTGACGGTGCCGACGGCGCGGGCGACGCGGGCGGCCGACAGATCCAGCGCCGCCTTGAACAGGCTCTGGTACTGGGCGGACGGCTGGTACTCGACGGGGAGCGACTCGGCGTAGTGCGCGCCACCGCTCTGTATCGCCTCCTCCCGCTCCTCGGTGGGCGCCTCCAGTTCGGTGTCCGAGAGGTCCTGGAGCAGCCAGCCGACTTCGTCCGGCGCATAGGAGGAGAAGGCGGGGCCGCGAAGGGGCTCGGGCAGCATGGGGGGTTCCTGCCGTTCGGAGACGTACGAGGGGGGGCCCGACGGGGCGCGTGAGGCGGCGTACGACGGGACGTACGAGGGGACGACCGCGAGCAGGACGTGGTCGGTGTGCGCGGCGAGCTGCGCCAGCAGGCCTTCGGGGGCGTGGAGTTCGGGGGTGTCGGCGGTGGAGTCGACGATCACGACCACGGCGTCGAAGCCGGCGCCCGCGACGTTGTACGCATACCGGTCACCGGGCCCGTCGGCCGGGTTGTCGTGGGCCGGGAAGACCAGTCGGCTGCGTATCGCATAGCCGGGGTCGTCCACGGCGAGGACGGGGGAACGCGTGGTCGTCGAGTAGCGCACCTCGACGTCGGTGTGGTCCTCCAGGGCCGTGCCCAGGCGGAGGGGGGCGTACATCAGCTCCTCGAAGCCGAGGATCAGTACGCGGCGGGCGTCGCCGAGTGACGCGGCGATGCGGGCGGCCATGGCCGGGAGGGCCGGCTCGAGGGCGGCCCGGTGAGCGGGGGTGAAGCCGTGCCGTCCGCCGTCGGGCGCACCAGCAGGCCACTGGAGGTCCACCCGGGTGAAAGGCCGGCGCCCCGGCTCGACGGCCGCTTCCGCGGTGGCGGCCCCTTCATGCGCGGCGACCAGTGCCCGGCCCTTCTCCAGGACGCCCTCCGGGAGGGTGACCGTGCCCGAGCTCCTCGCCACCAGGTCGACGCGCGCGCCGATCTCCGCAGCGAACTCGGTCAGCCGTCCATGGTCGGCCGGCGACCGCATGTCCACCAGGGCGACGACGACGTACCGGCTCCGCGGGTACCGCTCGTGCAGCGCGCGGATGGTGTTGAGCACGGTGTTGCCCGTGGAGAATTCGTCGTCCACCAGCACCAGCGGCGCGTCGGCGTCCGCGTGTACGTCTGCGACCGTCGGGCCGCACTCGCCCACCAGCAGGTTCGGGTCCTCCGGGAGCAGCAGATGCGAGGTGGCGTGCGAGTGCGACTCCTCGAAGCCGCCCGCCCGCTCCACGCCCTCGACGGGGCGGCGCGTCGAGTGGAGGTACGGCGCCACGCCGAGCCCGTCGGCGACCGCATGGCCGAGACCGGTGGCCGTCTCCGCGTAACCGAGCACGACCGCCCGGCGCGCCTCGGCGTCACCCAGGAGTTCGTGCACCCGGCGGCCGAGCTCGAATCCGACGCCGTACACCACGGAAGGCTTCTGCGGCACATGCTTGCCGAGCACGTTCGACACGAGCAGATGGGCCCGCTTGGGGTTGCGGCGCAGGGCGAGGCCCAGCAGCTCCCTCAGCTCCCTGTCGCCGTCGGGCTTCCCGTCGCCGACGAGCTCGACGCCCAGTCGCTCCGCCACCCAGCTGCCCGACCACACCACGTTCGCCGTCTCTTTCCTTGCCGCGCGCTCGCTCATCGAGACACGCTCGTTCCACGAGGCAGGCTCGTCCCTCGGAGCCCGCTCATTCTGTGAGGCCCGCGGCCAGCAGCTCCACGAAGCCGACGTCTTCCTTCGCCACGCCGAAGACCTCGGCCCGCTGCAGGGTCCGCTCGGCCCAGGCGCGGTGCGGCTTCACTTCATTCATCTTGTTCGTGTACGCGGAGCGCATGACGCCACCGCCACCGCGCTCCGGCCGCAGGATGTCCTGTGCGTCGCAGAACTCCTCGTGGCTGACCACGGACAGTGCATGCACGGGCGCGACATGCGACGGGTGGATGCAGGTCTTGCCGAGCAGGCCGTTGGCCCGGTCCAGCTCGATCTCGCGCAGCAGGCCGTCCAGGTCGTGCTCGATCAGTGCCGTACGCAGTTCCTCGGCCCGGCCCTCCAGGAAGGGGCTGCGGCGCAGCTGTGGTTTGAACATGCGCTCCTGGAGCCGGAAGTACTCCCACACCGGGCCGGTGATCGTGAAGCCGGTGCCGTCCGCCCGGCCCAGCACATTGACCACGTCGGCTATGACGGCGCCGACGATCTGTACGTCGTACGCCGTCATGTCGGGCGCCCTGCGGAGCCCGTAGGCCGAGCAGAAGTCGGTGACGCCGAGCCGCAGCGCGAGCACCCGCTCGCGGTACTTGTTGACCGTGCGGGCGATTCCCTGAAGTGCTTCTCTGCGGGTCTCCAGATGCAGCAGCTCGGGCGATTCGAGAACGGGCATCGCGAACAGGCGCTGCCCACACGCCTTTTCGGCGTTGGCGAGCGCTTCCATGAAGGGCACGCCACGCTCTTCGGTGAACTTGGGAAGTACAAAACCGGACAACAATCGAACGGCCCGGCCGAGCCGGCTCACCAGGCCGACTATCTGGCCCGGTTCCCGGACCCGGATGAAGAGCAGAGGCAGCTCGGAGTCACGCGCGTCGAGGTCGGCGAACTGTCTGACCAGGTTCTCCTCGGCGCCCTCGACCTCGGAGTCATCGATCGAGTCCTCCAGGCACAGCACCATCGAGACGACACCGCGCCCGGCCTGCTTGATGACGTCGTCAGCAAGTCTCGGCCTGGTGGCAGGGCTGTACAGGGTCGCTCCCAGGGCGGCCGAAAGCATGCGGGCCGGCGAGTCCGCACCGAATTCGCGCGGCTCCTGGAAGAACAGACCCTCTCTCGCAGCGGGCGCAATATGCCCGAAATGACGCATGTGATTCCCCCGAACTGCCTGACCGGCCGGACAACGTATGGCCGGTAATAGTACGTACGGACGGGTGTCAACAGTTCCCTACGTGCATGAATTCCGGGTAACTCGTCCATTTCCCGACGGGTCCACGTACTGCGGACGACGTGGTTCCGACGCGCTGCCGAGACATCCGGTGCGACCCCCGCGTTGTCCGCGCAGGCAGCCAGCAGGCAGGATGACGGGCATGACGCACGCGATGGTGAAAGGCTCGAACGTCCCACTGGACACCATGGCCGTACGGGCCGTGCTGTGCTGGACCCCGGGTGCCGGGGTTCCGGATGTGGACGCCTCGGCACTGCTGCTCGGATCCGGTGGCCGCGTGCGCTCGGACGAGGACTTCGTCTTCTACAACCAGCCCCGCCACCCCTCCGGCCTGGTGCGACGGCTGCCGAAGCGCAGCGTCCCCGAGGGGCTGACGGACAGCATCGAGGCCGACCTCAACGCGCTCGACCCCTCGGTCGACCAGGTGGTCATCGCCGCATCCTCCGACGGAGCGGCATTCGCTCAGGTGCGCGATCTGCGCATCCTGCTGTACGACGCGGCATCGGCGGCCGGGGATCCGCTCGCCGTCTTCGATGTGCGGCCGGAGACCGGCGAGGAGACGGCGATCATCTGCGGCGAGCTCTACCGGCGCGGCGATGGCTGGAAATTCCGGGCCGTGGGACAGGGCTATCCGACCGGTCTGGTCGGTCTGGCGACCGCCTTCGGCATCTCGGTCGACGAGGCGGAGGCCGCGGCGGAGCCCGATCCGTCCCCCTCGCCGGTGACGGCGCCCGCTTTCCCGCCGCCCGCGCCCGCGTTTCCGCCCGCACCGGCCCCCGGCCCCGACTCGCAGGCCACGGTCCAGCACCAGCAGCCCGGCTACGGCTACCCGCAGCCCGCGGTGGCCCAGCCGGCTCCGCAGCCCGTTGCACAGCCCGCGTACGGGTATCCGCAGCCTGCCGCCGCCCAGCCCGCCTACGGCTATCCGCAGCCTGCCGCGGCCGCGGCGCCCGCCCCCGACCCGAATTTCGTGCTGCCACCGCAGGGGCCGCAGTTCGTACGGTCCTGACACGGCCATGAGACGGCCGTGGGACGGCCCTGAGCCGTTCGTGGGACGGCGGGCCCCGGGGACGGGGCCCCTTCGCCCCTCAGGTGGCCCTGAACCGCTCACGGTCCGAGCGCGGCCGCTCGGCTCAGGTCCGGGACTTGTAGCCCCGTCCCCACTGCATGCCCCAGCCGTACAGCCGGTCCAGCTCCGACTGAAATCCGTAGACGAACTTCACCTCGCGCCGCACGATCAGCTCGTCCTTGATGTTCTCCACCGTGAACACGGCGCAGGAGCGGGCCTGCGGGGCCCGCTCGTCGAGTTCGATCTCGATCCGCGGGCCGTTGCCCGGGTAGAGCGTCACCTTGGCGTGCGTACGGTCGAAGGCCGGCGTCTGGTCGTAGATGTAGACGAAGAACAGCAGCCGCTTGATCTGGTCGCGCTGGTCGAGATTGACGTAGACGGTCTCGCCCGACGGCGCCCCGAAGCGGTCGTCCCCGCTGAGCCGGATGTACGGCGGCCCGTTCAGGTCGCCGATGAGGTTGCCCAGCGGCTGGACGACGCCCTTGGTGCCGTCCTTCAGCTCGTACATGCAGCCCAGGTCCAGGTCGACGTTGACCACGCCCTGGGTGTGCGCCTGGACCACATCGGGTTTGAAGAGCTTCATGGGCCGCAGCAGCCGGCCGCTCTGCCGCGACCTGCCCTCGATGTCGGACGTACGCATCCGCCAGGAGAGGTTGACCCGCAGATTGCCGGTCAGCGCACCCTGTTTGGTCAGCGAGACCGTGGCGTGCCGCTTGGAGAGCACGATGGAGTTGGTCGACGCGTTGCCCGACTCGAACTGTGCCTCCCGCCTCGGCCACAGGCTGTCCCAGAACGCCATCCCCAACCCCCACACGTATCGGTAGTGCACCGGCCCCGCACACATCACTGCGGGGCGGCCGCCGGGCCGGGCCCGGGTGTTCCCGGAGAACCGTCGCCGTACGGACCGCCCCGCTGAGAGCGTTCCTCAATCCCTACCGGGTCACACCCCGGACGGGACTTCTGCCTTGGAACCCGCGTCGTCGCCCCCGCCTTCGGCCTCCAGCGCCTTGTTGCGCCGGACCGAGGACCAGAAGGACCAGGCGATCAGCACGACGCCGACGAGACCGGTGATGAGCTCGTTGATCTCGTGCTGGATGGTGACGAGGAGGATGACGGCCAGCGCGCCGATGGCGTAGTGGGCGCCGTGCTCCAGGTAGACGTAGTCGTCGAGGGTGCCCTGACGGACCAGGTAGACCGTGAGCGAACGGACGTACATGGCGCCGATACCGAGGCCGAGGGCCATCAGCACGATGTTGTTGGTGATGGCGAAGGCGCCGATGACACCGTCGAACGAGAAGGACGCGTCGAGCACTTCCAGGTAGAGGAACATGAAGAACGCGGCCTTGCCGGAGAGTACGACCGCGGAGACCTTCTTACCGCTCTTCCTGGCCTCCTCCTCGACCTCGTGCTCCCGCTCCTCCTCTTCCTCCAGCTTGTTCTCGAAGAAGCCGGAGAGACCGCCGACGATCAGGTACGTGATCAGACCCGCGACTCCGGCGAGCAGGACGGTCTCCGCCTTGTCCGCGTGGCCGCCGCCGTGCTGGTGCGCGTTCGTCGCGAAGGTCATGGCCGTGATCAGCAGCACGATCAGCGCGATGCAGGCCGACAGCATGTCGACCTTGCCGAGCTTGGCGAGCGGGCGCTCGATCCAGCGCAGCCACTGGATGTCGCGCTCCTCGAAAATGAAGTCGAGGAAGATCATCAGCAGGAACATGCCACCGAAGGCGGCAATCGCCGGGTGGGCGTCCGTGACCAGTTCCTGGTAACGATCGGGCTGGTTGAACGAAAGATCGACCGCTTCGATCGGGCCCAACTTGGCGGTGATGGCCACGATCACGACAGGGAACACCAGCCGCATACCGAAGACCGCGATGAGCACACCGACCGTGAGGAAGATCTTCTGCCAGAAGGCATTCATCTTCTTCAGGATTCCGGCGTTGACCACCGCATTGTCGAAGGACAGCGAGATCTCCAGGACGGAAAGAATCGCCACCACTCCGAAGGCTTCCCACCCCCCGTAGATCACAGCTGCGACCAGGCCGAGCGCGGTAATCGCGAACGACCAGCCGAAGGTTTTCAGAAGCACTGGCTACCCCATCGTG
The DNA here is from genome assembly GCF_043200155.1 of Streptomyces sp. NPDC048473. Classification (NCBI taxonomy): domain Bacteria; kingdom Bacillati; phylum Actinomycetota; class Actinomycetes; order Kitasatosporales; family Streptomycetaceae; genus Streptomyces; species Streptomyces sp. NPDC048473. The sequence goes on along the minus strand of NZ_JBICXE010000014.1, from coordinate 178,186 downwards.
TATGTAACGGGTCTCCCCCGGGTGTGTACGGGGCTCCCCCGCGCCGTGCGCGGCTTTACGAAACGTTGACCCCGAAGTCTAGAGCGATGCCGCGCAGCCCCGACGCGTACCCCTGTCCCACTGCGCGGAACTTCCACTCGCCGTTGTACCGATAGAGCTCGCCGAAGATCATCGCGGTTTCCGTCGAGGCGTCCTCGCTGAGGTCGTAACGCGCGAGTTCCTGGCCGTCCGCCTGGTTCACCACGCGGATGAACGCGTTGCCGACCTGGCCGAAGGTCTGCCCTCGATTGTCCGCCTCATGGATCGAGACCGGGAAAATGATCTTGTCGCAGTGCGCCGGCACCTGGGTGAGGTTCACGATGACCGACTCGTCGTCGCCCTCGCCCTCACCCGTGAGGTTGTCGCCGGTGTGCTCCACGGAGCCGTCGGGGCTCGTGAGGTTGTTGTAGAACACGAACCATTCGTCGCCGAGCACCCGGCCCGACTGGCACAGCAGCGCGCTGGCGTCGAGGTCGAAGTCGGCGCCCGTGGTGGATCGTGCGTCCCAGCCGAGCCCGACCAGCACCTGGGTGAGGTTGGGTGCGGCCTTGGAGAGGGAGACATTGCCTCCCTTGGCGAGCGTGACGCCCATGGTGTGTCCTCCCCGAGTCGATGAACCGTCTGTTGAGCCGTTGAGCCTTGAGCTCTTGAACCGGCCGTTGAGCCGTTCAGCAGCCGGAGCTTGAGCCGTTGAACGGGCTGTCGAACCGGCTGTTGAGCGCGTCCGGCGCCGCACGGGGTGCGGCGCCGGACGGGGTACATGCCGGCGTGGCCCGGGCTGCGCCTCGACGGCTCGGCCCGGTCGCGCCTTCTCAGACGTTGACGCCGAAGTCCTGCGCGATGCCGCGCAGCCCCGAGGCATAGCCCTGACCGATGGCGCGGAACTTCCACTCCGCCCCGTTGCGGTACAGCTCGCCGAAGACCATGGCGGTCTCCGTCGAGGCGTCCTCGCTCAGGTCGTAGCGCGCCAGCTCGGTGTTGTCGGCCTGGTTGACCACGCGGATGTACGCGTTGCGCACCTGGCCGAAGCTCTGCTGGCGGCTCTCGGCCTCATAGATCGAGACCGGGAAGACGATCTTGTCGACATCGGCCGGAACGCCGGCCAGGTTCACCTTGATGACCTCGTCGTCGCCTTCGCCCTCACCGGTGAGGTTGTCACCGGTGTGCTCGACGGAGCCGTCGGGGCTCTTGAGGTTGTTGAAGAAGACGAAGTTGCCGTCGCTGCCGACCTTGCCCTCGGCGTTCGTCAGCAGGGCGCTGGCGTCGAGGTCGAAGTCACCACCGGTGGTGGTACGAGCGTCCCAGCCCAGACCGACGATGACCGCGGTCAGGTTGGGCGCGGCCTTGGTCAGCGAGACGTTGCCGCCCTTGCTGAGGCTGACTCCCACGAGTCCTCCCATTGGTTTCCTTGGGGGCCGGCGGGCGCCGGCGCCTCCATGTTGCGTTGGCATCCGATCAACGAGTGGATCCTAGTGACCGGTTCCCGGCCAAAGCAGGCTTTTGGCCGGGACGCCCACAGATCCACCGGCCGCGGATCAGAGCGTGTCGAGCGCCTTGATGTAGTCGTTGAGGTCGCGCGCGTCGGGCAGACCGTTGACGACGGTCCAGCGCACCACGCCCTCCTTGTCGATGATGAAGGTGCCGCGCACGGCGCAGCCCTTCTCCTCGTCGAAGACGCCGTACGCCCGCGAGGTCTCGCCGTGCGGCCAGAAGTCCGAGACCAGGGGGTACTCCAGCCCTTCCTGCTCGGCGAAGACGCGCAGGGTGTGGATGGAGTCGTTGGAGACGGCGAGCAGCTGCGTGTCGTCGTTCTCGAACTTCGGCAGCTCGTCGCGGAGCGCGCAGAGCTCACCCGTGCAGACGCCGGTGAAGGCGAACGGGTAGAACAGCAGCACGACGTTCTTCTCGCCGCGGAAGTCGGAGAGCTTCACGGTCCGGCCGTGGTTGTCCTTCAGCTCGAAATCCGGGGCCTGGGTGCCGACCTCGATCGCCATGAAACGCGTCCCTTCGCTACGTTCACCGGGCTGGGCTGTCCGGGTGACTCCCACCCTACGCAGCACCCGCAGCAGGCCACGCAGCGCCCGCACGGGGCACCCCGGCGCCCCAGCCGCACGAAGAAGGCGCCCGGCAGCCGTACGAAGAAGGCCCCCGGCGGCTCATGCCGTCGGGGGCCTTCGGGGCGAGTGCGTGGCGAATGCGGTTCAGCGCTTGGCTTTGGCCGCCTTCGGTGTGACCAGACGGCTGCCCGTCCAGTCCTTGCCCGCATTGATGCTCTTGGTCTGGGAGAGACCGGCCGTCTGTGCGGCCTCGTTGATGTCGCTCGGTTCGACGTATCCATCACGGCCGGTCTTCGGCGTCATCAGCCAGACCGCACCGCCGTCCTCGATCAGACCAATGGCATCCACCAGCGCGTCCGTAAGGTCGCCGTCCTCGTCGCGGAACCACAGCAGGACGACGTCTGCGACGTCGTCGTAGTCCTCATCGACGAGTTCCTGGCCGGTAGTGGCCTCAATGCCCTCACGGAGCTCCTGCTCGACGTCGTCGTCGTAGCCGATCTCCTGGACCACCTGTCCGGGCTCGAACCCCAGGCGTGATGCCGGGTTGGTCCGCTCCTCCGCGTGGTCCGCGGTCGCGCTCACGGGTTGCCTCCTGATCATGTTTCGGAAAATGCTTCAGCCACGCGCGTGCGCGGGGCGTTGGCCGTAGTCCACACGGGAGCGGCGGATCGCGCAAGTACCCAGCGTGCGAGACCGCCTAAACGGTGACGTTCCCTGACACGTCGCCGCACTGTCGGCAGGTCCCCGCGGGGGCCGACGCTACCGTCACACCCTTTACGTCCTTCCACAGCTTATGCCGTTTCGGTCCGTCATTCGGAGTCGCACATCCTTTGGGAACGCTTGGACGGGTTGGGCGTATGGTTGCGGTTTGGACCAGCCCATCCCCGCGCTACGGACGCGATGTCTCGCAACACGGCGGTTACCCCTCGGTAGAGATGACGTTTGCGCCCCCGCGGTACACGATGGTGATGGCGTACATGCATACATCCCGGGGGCATGTTCTCCCGTAACCAGGCCCCGTAGAGCAGCACCTAATAGCGAAGGAACAGCGTGGCTTCCGGATCCGATCGCAACCCGATCATCATTGGCGGCCTGCCGAGCCAGGTCCCGGACTTCGATCCCGAAGAGACCCAGGAATGGCTCGACTCGCTCGACGCCGCGGTCGACGAGCGAGGTCGTGAGCGGGCCCGTTACCTGATGCTCCGGCTGATCGAGCGTGCGCGCGAGAAGCGCGTCGCCGTGCCGGAGATGCGCAGTACGGACTACGTGAACACGATCGCCACGAAGGACGAGCCGTTCTTCCCCGGCGACGAGGAGATCGAGCGCAAGGTCCTCAACGCGACCCGCTGGAACGCGGCCGTGATGGTGTCGCGCGCCCAGCGTCCAGGAATCGGTGTCGGCGGCCACATCGCCACCTTCGCCTCCTCCGCCTCGCTGTACGACGTGGGCTTCAACCACTTCTTCCGGGGCAAGGACGACGGCCTGGGCGGCGACCAGATCTTCTTCCAGGGGCACGCGTCCCCGGGTATCTACGCCCGCGCCTTCCTGCTCGACCGGCTGAGCGAGGCGCAGCTCGACGCCTTCCGCCAGGAGAAGTCGAAGGCGCCGAACGGCCTGTCCAGCTACCCGCACCCGCGGCTGATGCCGGACTTCTGGGAGTTCCCGACCGTCTCGATGGGCCTCGGCCCGCTCGGCGCGATCTACCAGGCCCGGATGAACCGCTACATGGAGGCGCGCGGCATCGCCGACACCTCCCAGTCGCATGTGTGGGCGTACCTGGGCGACGGCGAGATGGACGAGCCCGAGTCGCTGGGCCAGCTCTCCATCGCCGCCCGTGAGGGCCTGGACAACCTGACGTTCGTGGTCAACTGCAACCTGCAGCGCCTCGACGGCCCGGTGCGCGGCAACGGCAAGATCATCCAGGAGCTGGAGTCGCAGTTCCGCGGCGCCGGATGGAATGTCATCAAGCTGGTCTGGGACCGCTCCTGGGACCCGCTGCTCGCGCAGGACCGCACGGGCATCCTGGTCAACAAGCTGAACACCACACCGGACGGCCAGTTCCAGACGTACGCCACCGAGTCCGGCGCGTACATCCGTGAGCACTTCTTCGGGGACGACCCGCGGCTGCGCGACATGGTCAAGGACATGACCGACGACCAGATCCTGCACCTGGGCCGCGGCGGTCACGACCACAAGAAGGTCTACGCGGCCTATGCGGCGGCCAAGGCTCACAAGGGCCAGCCGACGGTGATCCTGGCGCAGACGGTCAAGGGCTGGACGCTGGGGCCGAACTTCGAGGGCCGCAACGCGACCCACCAGATGAAGAAGCTCACGGTCGAGGACCTCAAGAGGTTCCGCGACCGGCTGCACATCCCGATCACGGACAAGCAGCTGGACGAGGGCTACCCGCCCTACTACCACCCGGGCCGCGACTCGGAGGAGATCCAGTACATGCACGACCGCCGCAAGGGGCTGGGCGGTTACGTCCCGACCCGTGTGGTGCGCGCGAAGCCGCTGGTCCTCCCCGAGGACAAGACGTACGCGACCGCGAAGAAGGGTTCGGGCCAGCAGTCGATCGCCACCACCATGGCGTTCGTCCGCATCCTGAAGGACCTCATGCGGGACAAGGAGATCGGCAGGCGCTTCGTGCTGATCGCGCCCGATGAGTACCGCACCTTCGGCATGGACGCTTTCTTCCCGAGCGCGAAGATCTACAACCCGCTGGGTCAGCAGTACGAGGCGGTGGACCGCGATCTGCTGCTCGCGTACAAGGAGTCGCCGACCGGACAGATGCTGCACGACGGCATCTCCGAGGCCGGCTGCACGGCCTCGCTGATCGCCGCCGGTTCGGCGTACGCCACGCACGGCGAGCCGCTGATCCCGGTGTACGTCTTCTACTCGATGTTCGGTTTCCAGCGCACCGGTGACCAGTTCTGGCAGATGGCCGACCAGCTCGCGCGCGGCTTCGTGCTGGGTGCGACCGCCGGTCGTACGACTCTGACCGGTGAGGGTCTCCAGCACGCGGACGGCCACTCGCAGCTGCTCGCCTCGACCAACCCGGGCTGTGTCGCGTACGACCCGGCCTTCAGCTACGAGATCGCGCACATCGTCAAGGACGGTCTGCGGCGGATGTACGGCGGGACCCCCGACGAGAACGAGGACGTCTTCTACTACCTCACCGTCTACAACGAGCCGATCCAGCACCCGGCCGAGCCCGAGAACGTGGATGTCGAAGGCATCCTCAAGGGCGTGTACCGCTACAAGAGCGCCGAGCGGGGCGAGATCCCGGCCCAGATCATGGCGTCCGGTGTGGCGGTCCCGTGGGCGGTGGAGGCGCAGCGCATCCTCGCCGACGAGTGGAACGTCCGGGCGGACGTCTGGTCGGCGACCTCCTGGAACGAGCTGCGCCGCGAGGCCGTGGACGTGGAGCGGTACAACCTGCTGCACCCGGAGGAGGAGCAGCGCGTCCCGTACGTCACGCGGAAGCTCTCCGGCTCCGAGGGCCCGTTCGTGGCGGTCTCGGACTGGATGCGTTCCGTACCGGACCAGATCGCGCGCTGGGTGCCCGGTGCGTACCAGTCGCTGGGTGCGGACGGCTTCGGCTTCGCCGACACCCGTGGTGCGGCCCGCCGGTTCTTCCACATCGACGCGCAGTCGATCGTCCTCGGGGTGCTCACCGAGCTCGCGAAGGAGGGCCGGATCGACCGTTCGCTGCTGAAGACGGCGATCGACCGGTACGAGCTGCTGGATGTGACCGCGGCCGCCCCGGGCGCGGCCGGCGGCGACGCGTAAGCACGACGAACCACGACCGAAGGGCGGCGGGACCTCCTGGTCCCGCCGCCCTTCGGTGTATCCGGTCAGTTCTCCCAGACCTTGAAGGCCCTGACCTGGTACGGGGACTGGGGCACCCAGGTGCCGCCGCCCGGATAGGTCTCGAACTCACCGGTCTCGGCGCACTCCGCGGACTGGTACGTGGTGACGGGGCGGCCGGTGCGGTTGACGAGCGCCTGGACCTTGCTGCCCGCCGGCAGCGGGACACAGCTCTCGATGGCGATCGTGGACAGCTCATGGATCTGCCGGGCGCCGGTGAAGTCCGGCTTCTCCCAGAGACAGAGCTGACCGCTTCCGCAGGCCCCGGGCCGGGCGGGTGCGGAGTGGGCCTCGGCCTGCGGAATCAGGGCGGTGGCGGCCAGGACAGTGGCAGCCAGGGCGGTGGCAAGAACGGTCGTACGCATGGAAATCGACCCCCGTGGTGGTGCGAATCAGTTGCACGCACCCTGACCTGCGGGGCAACTCCTGGGGAAGGGGCTGCGGGCCACGCCACCCGGATAGGTGTTTTGACGCCGTGCCCTCACACACAATCGCCGGACGCGCTTGAATTCAAGCCCGTCCGGCGATTGAGGACAGCACACGGCCAGGGGCCGGACAGGTCCTAGATGTGACCCGCGCCCGCGCCGGCCTCGGCGTTCGCACCGCGCTTGGTGAGCGTGGCGACCAGCGCGGCGACCACCGCGACGATGCCGGCCACCATGAACGCCGTGCTCATGCCCGACACGAACGTGTCATGGGCGACACCCGCGATCTGCGCCGCGACCTCCGGCGGAGTGTTGCCGTCCATCGGCGGTACGCCGACCTCGACGGCCGAGGACGCAGCATCCAGCTGCTCCGGCGTAAGGGACGGGAGCTTCGCGGCCGTCCAGTTGTCGGCCAGCTTCGAGTCGACCTGGGAGGCCATGACCGCGCCCAGCACCGCCGTGCCGAGGCTGCCGCCGACCTGCATGGCGGCCTGCTGCAGACCGCCCGCGACACCGGAGAGCTCCATCGGGGCGTTGCCGACGATGACCTCGGTGGCGCCGACCATCACCGGGGCGAGGCCGAGGCCGAGCAGACCGAACCAGATCGACATGGTCAGGGTGCCGGTGCCGATGGTCAGCTGGGACATGCCGAACATGGCGACCGCCGTGCACACCATGCCGCCGACCAGCGGAACCCGCGGGCCGAACTTGGTGATCATGAAGCCCGCGAGCGGCGAGGCGACGATCATCATCCCGGTCAGCGGCAGCAGGTGCAGACCACTGTCGACGGGGCTCAGACCGTGCACGTTCTGGAGGTAGAAGGTGACGAAGAACAGTCCGCCCATGAAGGCGAAGGCCATCAGCACCATCAGGACGGCGCCCGCGGACAGCGGCACGGACCGGAACATCGCCAGCGGGATCAGCGGCTCCCTGACGTTCTTCTGGGAGAAGGCGAAGACCACGAACAGGGCCACGGCGGCGCCCAGGAAGCCGAGCGTCTTGTAGTCGCCCCAGCCCCACTCGGAGCCCTTGATGAGCGCCCAGATCAGGCAGAACATCGCCTGCGACAGCAGCACGATGCCGCCGATGTCGAAGGAGCGAGGCGCGTTCTCGGCGCGGTGGTCCTTGAGGATCACCAGGCCCAGCAGGAGCGCGATCACACCGACCGGCACGTTGATGAAGAAGACGGACTGCCAGCTGACGTGCTCGACGAGCACACCGCCGAGGATCGGGCCGCCCGCGGTCGAGGCGCCGATCACCATGCCCCAGATGCCGATCGCCATGTTCAGCTTCTCGGCCGGGAAGGTGGCGCGCAGCAGGCCGAGCGCGGCGGGCATCAGCAGGGCGCCGAAGAGGCCCTGGAGCACCCGGAACACGATCACCAGGGCGACGCTGTCGGAGAGGCCGATGGCCCCCGATGCCGCGGCGAAGCCGACGACACCTATGAGGAAGGTCTGGCGGTGACCGAAACGGTCACCGAGCTTGCCCGCGGTGATCAGGGAGACCGCGAGGGCGAGCATGTAGCCGTTGGTGATCCACTGGACGTCGGCGAGCGAGGCGCCCAGGTCCTGCTGGATGGCGGGGTTGGCGATCGCGACGATCGTGCCGTCGAGCGCGACCATCATCACGCCGATGGCCACGGAGAAGAGCGTCAGCCAGGGGTGGCCGCGCAGCCCCTTGGCAGGTGCGGGCCCGGCGGTGTCCTGCGGCTCCCGCGACGCCTTTTCTACGGTGGTCTGACTAGTCATGTCCGCGAGATTAGTGTCAGTCACTGACAGTTGACAAACCATTTCACAAGTCGGTAACTGTCACGCAGCTCACAGGTACGCTGAGCTGGACAAAGCAGGAGAAAGAGGATCAGTTCAGTGACCGATGGGCAGCGAGCCGTGCATCCGACCGGACTGCGCGAACGGAAGAAGCGACGCACCCGGGACGCCCTGCTGCACGCCGCCCTCGATCTTTTCACCACCCAGGGGTACGAGGAGACCACCGTCGACGAGATCGTCGACGCCGTCGAGGTCTCCCAGCGCACCTTCTTCCGCTACTTCGCCAGCAAGGAGGAGGCCGCCTTCGCCATCCAGGAGATGGTGGAGTCGCGCTTCCTCTCGGAGCTGCGCCGGCGCCCCGCCGCGGAAGCGCCGTTCGAGGCGATGCGCAGCGCGGTCCTCTGCGCCTGGAACAGTATCGGGGAGGCGATCGAGGCGATCGTCACGGTCGAACTCCATATGCGTACCTATCAGATGATCGAGTCGACGCCGTCGCTGCTCGCCGTCCACCTGCGGCGCAGCATGGATCTGGAGAACCAGATCGCGCTGCTGATCGCCGAGCGCGAGGGGCTCGACGTGGAGACGGATCCGCGGCCGAGGGTCGCCGTGGCCGCGTTCTCCGGGGTGATGCGGGTGACCGGGCAGCTCTGGGGGCACGGGCGGGACACCAGCGTGGACTCGTTGCGCGCACTGACCGAGGTGTACCTGGACCAGCTCGGACCGGCACTGGCCGGGAACTGGCGGGCGGGGGCCGGCGCCGGGCTCGGGTAGCGCCATGGAAACTCCGTCCGATTGTGCCGCACGCCTCACTGCCGCGGCATGACCGACTTCACAACAGCCGTGCCCCGATGGCCATATGCGACGCTCCGGGGGCATCCTGCGCGCCCGAGTGTGCGCGTCGCACCAACACAGCGTGAAATGAATGCCCTTGAATTCCCGACAGCCGGGTGATGTGCGTCACCCTCTTCACGGCTGCCGTCGCGCGTCTCCTAATGTGGGTCGAAGTGACTTCCTTCGACTCCTCCCCCACGCTCACCGCATGGCGCGCGCTGCTCGCCGTCGCGGTTGTGTTCGTGATGCTGGCGACCACGGGCTGGACCGCCGTACGTCACCAGCACTCCGACGAGCCACGCACCCTCGCACTCGCCTCCTGGGCACGGGGCCACGTAGCGGGTCATGCGCTGCCGGACGCCGACGCACCGGCGCACCGGCTGGCGCAGTTCTTCGCCACGCTCACGGCCGCGCAGCGCACCGGTCTTGCCGACAAGTACCCCTTGGTCGTGGGCAATCTGAACGGCGCCCCGGTCACCCTGCGCTACCACGCCAACCGGCTGGCCCTGGTGCAGGCGCGGACGGTCGAGCGGCAGCGCATGCACGACTCCAGGCTCTCCCCCGACGGCCGCGCCGAGGCGCTCCGCCGGATGGAGCGCTTCCAGTCGATGCTTGCCAAGGGACGGCACATCCTCGCCTTCGACCCGTCCGGAAAGGGCCGCGCCGCAGAGGTGTTCGGTGATCTCGACCGGGCCGAACGGGTCTCCGTGATCGTCCCCGGCGTCGACACCAACCTGCTGACGCTGGAGCGGCCCGCCCCCAAGGTGAACGCCGCCCCGGTCGGTATGGCGAAGTCGCTGTACGCGGCGGAGCGGGCCGCGCACCCCGGCACCCGTACCGCCGTCATCGCCTGGGCCGACTACACCACGCCCGCCGGAATCGGCATGGACGCGGCCCTGGGGAACCTCGCCGAGCGCGGGGCGGTGCGGCTGAACGCCCTGGTGGGCGCGCTGCCCGGGAACGCCCCGGTCTCGCTGTTCTGCCACAGCTACGGTTCGGTGCTGTGCGGTGTCGCCGCCCATGAACTGCCCTCCAAGGTCGCCGACATCGCGGTCGCGGGCAGCCCCGGCATGCGGGTGGAGAACGCCGGGCAGCTGCACACCGGGGCCAGGGTGTGGGCGATGCGGGACCACGACGACTGGATCGAGGACGTACCGAACCTGGAGCTCGGCGGCCTCGGGCACGGGGCCGATCCGGTCGACCCGGGCTTCGGCGCACGCATCGTCTCGGCGGGCGGCGCGGTCGGACACAGTGGCTATTTCGAGCCGGGCACCGAGAGCCTCAGCAACTTCGCCGCGATCGGTGTGGGGGCCTACGGCTCGGTGAACTGTGCGAGCTCCGACAGCGCCTGCCACGACGGAGTCACCGGCAGCCAGGGGATCTGACGGGGGCGGCGGGCCGCAGCCGGCCGCATATCGGGACTTACGCCGAAGGGGGACGTGCGGGCAAGTGCCGCATACGATGAGGCACATGGGTGATGTGCTGGCCGGAATTCATGCCACCTGGGAGTTCGACACCGACTCCGTGCTCATCCGCTTCGAACGGGGAATACGCACGCCGAAGCTCTTCCAGAGCCTGCGTGAGCGCCGCGTCCCGCACGCGGCGCTGTCGTCGGTGACGCTGACCCCGGGCAAGCGGGGCACGGTGGTCCTGCATGCGGTGCCGAGACCCGGTGCCGACCCGCTGCTGGAGGCTGCGGCCGGGCAGCTGAAGGACGGCTGCGATCCGTACCGGCTGGTGCTCCCCGCCGAGCGCGAGACGCTCGCCGAGTACTACGCGGACGAACTGCGCGCCCTGCTCGGTCCCGACGCCGCGGAGCCCGCCGACCGGTTCCTGGTCGCGGCCCCCGAGGCGCCGATGCAGTTCAAGGCGTACGACGGCCGGGCCGGCTTCGACGGGGACCGGATCTCCTTCCGCTGGTTCTGGACGGGCGCCTCCACGGCGAAGTGGAAGGCCGGCGACCAGACGTTCCCGGTGACGGAGCTGAGCGGCGTCGAGTGGCGCTCGCCGGAGGCCTTCGACGGCTATCTACGGCTGGTGCCAAGGGGCCTGGAGGGTGCGGTTCCTGGGCCGGGCCCGGACACCGGCCCCGGCATGGTCACGAGGCTCGGTACGGGCGCGGTGCAGGGCGCGCCGCCGATGGCGCCTCGCCCCACCCGGGCCGATCAGGACCCGGCTGCGGTGGTCTTCGGCCTGGGCTACGGACCGGTGCACGAGTCGCTGCCGTTCGCCGCGGCCGTACTGGAATCCGTACGCAGGAAGCACTCGGCTCCCGCCGCGCCGGCCGCCGTACTGGCAGGCGCGGGGCGGCGCGATCCCGCGGACATCGCGGAGCGGATCCGGCACCTCGGGGAACTGCACCAGGCGGGTCTGGTGACGGACGACGAGTTCCGCGCGAAGAAGACCCAGCTGCTCGCCGAGCTGTAGGTGTGCGGCGGGCCGGTGTCCGGCCCGCCTGTAGTACTCCCGTACGAGAAGCACGGCAGCGAACCGAAACCCCGGTATGACGCCACCGGGCCGGTCCACTCCCTACGCTGATCAGGCCATGTCCACTTCCCCGCCGAACGGGCCGCCGCCCGCACCGCCCGCCGCCGACGGCCTGGTGAGCGCCGCCCGGCGCAATCTGCGCGAGATCGCTCACGGGCTCTCCCACCCGTCCCATCCCCCGGTGCCGCCGCTCGCGGACGCGCCCAAGCGGTGGCGGCGGCTGCTGCCGTACGCGGTCGTCCTGGCCCTCGCGGCGATCTTCCTCCCGGTCACGATCAATGCGCTGACCAACGAATACGGTGTGGTCGACGGGCTCGCGGGCTTGCTGGCCGTCGCCCAGACGGTGCCGCTGCTGATGCTGGCGCACCGCCCGTTGCAGGCGTGGTGGATCATCTTTCCCTCCGACATCCTGGGGGCGCTGGTACTGCTCGGGTACCCGTCCCAGCCGATGGGTGTCTGGCCGTGGCCGCCGCCCACGCTGCTCTGCTACCTCGTCCTGATGCTGGCGGTGGCCCTGCGCGAGACCCGGCGGACCGCGGTCTCCGTCTGGGCGCTGACGGCCGCCGCCAGCCTGGTCCTGCACCTGATCGCCACGGACCGCAGCACCGCGGGGCTGCTCCCGGCATTCGGCGCAGTGGTCATGGTGATCGGTGCGGTGATACGGGAACGGGGCGACGCACAGCGCCGGCTCGCCGAGCAGGAGACCATCAGCGAGGCCGAGCGGGCGCAGCGGACGCTGCTGGAGGAGCGCACCAGGATCGCCCGTGAGCTGCACGACGTGGTCGCGCACCACATGTCCGTGATCACGGTCCAGGCCGACTCCGCGCCCTACCGGATCAGCGGGCTTCCCGAGCAGGCGCGCGAGGAGTTCGGTGCGATCGCGGCGAGCGCGCGGGAGTCCCTCGCGGAGATGCGACGGCTGCTGACGGTGCTGCGCAGCGAGGGCACGGAGGGCGAACGGGCGCCGCAGCCGGGGCTCGACCGGGTGCAGCAGCTGGTGGAGGCGACGGTACGGACGGGGCTGCCTGCCGAACTGTCACTGACCGCCGGTCTGCCGGACGTACCGCAGGCGGTGGATCTGTCGGCGTACCGGATCGTGCAGGAGGCCCTGGCGAACGTGGTCCGGCACGCGCCCGGAGCGCGGACCCGGGTTTCGGTCACGTCCGACGGCGAGCACCTGACCGTGCTGGTGGTCAACGACCGGGCGGAGCAGCCCGGTTCACCGCTGGAGACGACCGGCACCGGGCACGGCCTGGTCGGTATGCGGGAACGCGTACGGTTGACCGGCGGCACGCTGGACACCGGTCCGCTGCCCGACGGCGGCTTCCGGGTGGCCGCGCGGCTGCCCCTCGCCCCCGTTCCGCCCCCGACCTCGGAGGACTCTTGACCATCCGCGTGATCATCGTCGACGACCAGGCCATGGTGCGGGCGGGGTTCGCGGCGCTGCTGGCGGCGCAGAGCGACATCGACGTGGTCGGTGAGGCACCGGACGGGCGCCAGGGCATCGACGTCAGCCGGAGTGTCCACCCTGACGTGGTCCTGATGGATGTCCGGATGCCCGAGATGGACGGTCTGGCGGCGGCCCGCGAGCTGCTGAACCCGCCGACGGGGGTGGCGCACCGGCCCAAGGTGCTGATGCTCACCACATTCGACGTGGACGACTACGTGTACGAGGCGCTGCGCGCCGGGGCGTCCGGCTTCCTGCTGAAGGACGCGCCGCCGGCGGATCTGATCTCGGCGGTACGGGTGGTCGCGGCGGGCGAGGCGCTGCTCGCGCCGTCCGTGACGCGCCGCCTGATCGCGGACTTCGCCCGGCAGGGCCCGACCGGGGCCACCCGGAGCGGCCAGTCGCTGCGGCTGAACGGGCTGACTCCGCGCGAGACGGAGGTGCTTGAGCTGATCGCGCGGGGCCTGTCCAACCAGGAGATCGCGGGGAAGCTGGTGCTGGCCGAGCAGACGGTGAAGACACACATAGGCCGGGTACTGGCCAAGCTGGACCTGCGGGACCGGGCACAGGCAGTGATCTTCGCGTACGAGGCGGGGGTGGTGGTGCCGGGCGAGGGGTGAGGTCGGCCCTTCCCCTGCCTGCCCCCCTCCCGGAGACCGAAGGGTCCGCCGCCACCGGGCAGCGGACCCGTTCACCCCGGACTACCGGGGCACTCCGCTACCGGAATGCGTCTACCCCTTGGGGTTGGTGTGCCACTTGCCCTCGACGCAGGTGTCGTCCCCGAACACGACGTCGTCCTTGCAGACCACTACGCGGGCCTTCTTCACATTGAATGTGTCCGTGTAGCCGGGGAACGTGAAGGTCTTGCCCTTACCGACGCAGTCCGAGTTGTAGTTCCAGGCCCGGCTTTTCCCGGTGGTGATCGAGTTGCCCCACATGCCCCCCTTGAACTGCATGAACGCGAACACGTCTTTACCGCTACACCTCTGGTCGTTGACGTAGACCTTGACCTTTCCGGTCTTGCCGGCGCCCGTCCACTTCCACGTGGCGTGTGCATAGCCGAAGTCCGCGTTGGCCTTCGACGAGCCGCTGGTGCTGAGGATCTGCGCGTTCGACGCGGCATCCGCATCCGCCTGAGCGGCCGTGGCCGTGACGCCGCCTGCGGCGAGCAGTGCGGCGGCCCCCATGGCGATGAGTGTGGTCTTCGTCCTGAACATCATTTCTCTCCGTTCTGCATCTGCCCCCGTGGGCCGATGCTGTGCAGTACGGGCTGTTCAGAACGAGTGGAGCACGCCTCCCAGGAGGCCAGAAGGCCCGATTTGTGTGCACGCTGCCCAATTTCCGCACGTGCGCTGTGCACGCTGCGCAACCCGGGGCCCAGGCAGGGCGCGATGCACACCCCGGGTCCCGGCCGACTGCGCACGGTGCACGGTCAGAGCGGGGTATCGCCCGAGAGATGGAGTGCGTAGACGAGGTCATGGACCCCCGAGCCCGAGCTCAGCAGATCCCGCGTCAGCCGGCGTTCGGCGGTGCGGAGATGTGCCGCAACAGTGGTCCGGCTGCACCCCAGGCGGCGTGCGGCCTGCTGGGCGTCGGCGTTGGTGTCGATCCAGGTACGCAGGGTGTGACGCACAGGGTCGTACCGGGAGTCCCGAAGAGGCTCCAGGAAGGTACTGCCCCACTCCGCCGCGGGGCGCGTGCGCAGCAGCTCTTCCAGAGCGGGTGGGTCCGCCTGTGCGGGAGTGAGCCAGACTTCCCGGTGGAGGCCCGCAACACCCAGGGCCAGGGCCAGAGTTGCCCGGCAGCGGACATCGCGGAGGTCGAGGCCGAGTGCCGACTGTGCACGGTCGAGGTGGGCGGCGACCGTATTGCGGCTGACGTTCAGCATGCGTGCCACACCCGTGCGGTGAAAGTGCAACGCGAAACGGGTGATCTCGGCGGTGAGCTCCGGTAAGCCGTTCAACGGTCCGAGGACGGAGCCGGCCCACTCGATGGCCTCCGTCCGGGGCAGCAGCCGCTCCAGGGGCTCCTGGCCATGGTAACCGGCCACCCGCCCGGTGGTGTTGGACGCCACGGCCAGAGCGTGCCGGGCCTGCCCGTATGCCTCGGCCGTCGCGGGGAGCGGGTGGGTGCCGCTGATGCCCAGCGTGTAACCGGGGTTGTCCGCGACGAGGTCACGGAGCACCGCGGCCAGGCCGTCGGCGGCTTCGGCGCCACCCCCCTCCCGGTCGGCGATCATGCAGACGAGGTGGTCGTCGTACACAGGACATCGCACCATCAGACCGTCGCCGTGGTATCCCGACGGATCCTGGTAGGCCTGGGCGATCCGCTCACGGTCGCCCTTCCCGCACCGCAGGATATGGACGCGCAGACGGTCGTGGTCCAGCAGCTCGGGGACGGCGCCGGTCGTCATGCGGCGGGCCAGAAGGGGATCCCCCGCCTGAAGGGCCATGATGACGCCCACCCGCAGCTGGTGTGCCTTCTGCTGGTAGCTGCGGATCACCCGGTCGGATTCCCGGGCGCGGCGCAGGACCGCGATGATGCCGCCCGTGTGGGAAGCCAGGGCTGCGGCCTGGCGTGTCAGCGGGATGGGGCTGACCAGCACGAGCACCCGGCGCGGCAGCTCCGCGCCGACCGCTTCGAGCCGTACGTGCGCCGTCCCGACGTCCATGGCCGCCGAGGCCACCCGCCCGGTGGCCAGCCGGGTGAGCATCGGTTCGAGGTGTCCCAGAACGCGCCCGGAGAATCCGGACGTCGACAACTCCACCGACTTCAGAGAGCCGTTGACGATCGCCATTTCCGCGCCGAGCTCACGGGGAAGCCATTCGGCGATCGCCTGGAGATCGGCATCCGGATTCCAGGCCGTCTGCCCGACCAGGGACAGGAACTCGTCGAGCCGCTCGGCGGGCCGAAGTGCCTTGGGGTCCGTCATGCTCGGATTCCTCCTGTGCCGCCCCAAGGGCTGAACTCGTAAGCGTTTCGGATCTCTTGGTACCCGTTCGTCGTGGGGCCAGTCATCACCGGGTTGGGGCGCGGGCAACGTCCTGGCCGATTCCCGTACACCCCCTACCCCGGTATCACCCCGTAGTTGGCCCCCGGTGCGACGCCCCCGCACTCGCCCTCTCCGTCGCGCCGGACGGCGCACGGGAGCCGGATCAACCGGAGAGGGAGGACGGGATGCGCCGTTACGCGAGGACTTTGGTCGCGTTCGCACTGGCCACCACCCTGGTGGCGGGGACGGCCGGATGGGCGTCCGGGAATGCGCAGCAGGCCCTCACCGGGCCGCCGTCGGGCACCGCGTCCTGGCGCGCGGATCACGTGCTGGGGCGGGAGCTACCCGATCCCGGGCGGAGCGCACCGGCCGAAGCGGCCGAATTCTTCCGGGGGTTGACCGCAGCACAGCAACAGGCCCTGGTCGTACGCCATCCACTCGTCGTCGGCAATCTGGACGGCGCCCCCGTCGAGTTGCGAGAACGCCACGGACTGGATCGACGACGTGCCGAACGTCGAGGTGGTGGGGATCGGCCACGGCCCCGATCCGGCCGCCCCGGAGTTCGGCGCACGCCGCGTCCCGGCCGACGACGCCCGCGGGCACACCGGCTACTTCGTCCCGGGCACGGACTCGCTCCGCGCCTTCGCCGCGATCACCGAGGGGAAAGCGCGGTGAGCTCCGGACGGAAGGCGCGGTGAGCCCGGGACGGAAGCGTGGTGAGCCCCGGGCGGCCGGTTACTCGCGCGCCGCGGAAGTCGAGCTCATGTCCGGGTACCGGTCACCCGCCACCTGCCCCGCGATCGGCTCCAGCAGTGCCAGTTCCTCCGCCGTCAGCGTGAGTCGGGTGGCGGCCACGTTCTCCAGCAGCCGGCTGCTCTTGCGGGTGCCCGGGATCGGCACCACGGTCAGGCCGTGCGCCTGGGCCCGCTGCTGCACCCAGGCGAGTGCCACCTGCGCGGCCGACGCCCCGTGCGCCGCCGCGATCTTGTGGACGGGCTCCAGCAGGGCTGCGTTCGTCTTCGCGTTGTCGCCCGTGAAGCGCGGCTGGTACTTGCGGAAGTCGCCCTCCGACAGGTCCTTGGCCGCGTCCGTGAACGCCCCGGTCAAAAAGCCCCGGCCGAGCGGCGAGTACGGCACGAAGGTCACCCCGAGCTCGACCGCGGCGGGCACGGCGCTGCGCTCGACGTCCCGGCTGAAGAGCGACCACTCGGACTGCAGGGCGGCGATCGGGTGCACGGCGTACGCCTCGCGCAGCTCCGCGCCGGTCACCTCGCTCAGCCCGAGCTGCTTGACCTTGCCCTGCTGCACCAGCTCGGCCATCGCGCCGACGGACTCGGCCAGCGGGACGGCCGGGTCGCGGCGGTGCATGTAGTAGAGGTCGATGACGTCGGTGTTCAGGCGACGAAGACTGTCCTCGACGGCCTGGCGGATGTACGCGGGGTCGTTGCGCACACCCCGGTACTGCGGGTCATCGGTCCGCTCTATGGCGAACTTCGTGGCGAGGGTGATCTCGCCCCGGTGCGCCCCGACGAACGGCGCCAGGAACTTCTCGTTGGCGCCGCGGCCGTACACATCTGCGGTGTCGAAGAGCGTGACGCCCGCCGCCAGCGCCGTCTCCAGCGTCTCGCGGGCGGAGGACTCATCGGTGTCCCCGTAGAACTCGCTGATGCCCATGCAGCCGAGTCCCTGCACGCCGACCTGCGGGCCGCCGTTTCCGAGCTCCACGGTGGTGATCTTGTCATCAGTCATCAGGCACAAGGCCTTTCCGGCGCCCGTCGGGCACTCGCATAGAAGTCGATCTTGTGGTCGAGGACGGCGAGGGTGTCCTGGAGCTCCGCGATCCGCGTCTTCACGTCGCGGCGGGTCGACTCCAGCAGCTCCTGCCGTTCCTCGAAGGTGTGCTCGCCCTCACGCAACAACTCCGCGTACCGGACCATGTCGGCGACCGGCATTCCGGTCAGCCGCAGCTTGCCGACGAAGGCCAGCCAGTCCAGGTCACGGTTGGTGAAGCGGCGCTGACCGGTGTGCGAACGGTCGACGTGCGGCATCAGCCCGATCCGCTCGTACCAGCGCAAGGTGTGCGCGGTGAGCCCGGTGAAGGCGGCGACCTCACTGATGGTGTAGCGGTCCTGGCCCTCGGGGCGCGGATGCGCCCGGGGCGCCGTGGCACAGGCGTCCACCTTCACGGAAGTGCTCTCCATCACCGTCATGCCCTCCACGCTAGAACCTTGGAGTGCACTCTAAGCAAGCGCAAACCGTGACGGGTTTCGGCGATGGCGCGGCCACCCCCTCCTTGCCGCGCCGGGCGGCCCTTTACGCTCGTACGCATGCAGAGCCTGGCGATGATCGACAACTGGCCCGTCCCCACCGCGGCGGCGGCCGTCGTACGAGCGGACGGCACCGTCGTCGGTACGCACGGCCCGACCGCGCACCGTTTCCCGCTCGCCTCCGTCACCAAGCCGATCGCGGCCTATGCGGCGCTCGTGGCGTACGAGGAGGGCGCGGTCGAGCTCGACGAGCCGGCCGGGCCCGAAGGCTCCACCGTCCGGCATCTGCTCGCGCACACCAGCGGGCTCGCCTTCGACGAGCACCGGGTGACGGCCGCGCCGGGCACCCGGCGGCTCTACTCCAACGCGGGCTTCGAGGTGCTCGGCGACCATATCGCCAAGGCCACCGACATCCCGTTCCCGGAGTATGTGCGCCAGGCGGTACTGGAACCGCTGGGCATGACGTCGACCACGGTGGACGGCTCGCCCGCCAAGGACGGTGTCTCGACCGTCGACGATCTCATGCGGTTCGTGGCCGAGGTGCAGGCGCCGCGGCTGCTCGACCCGCGTACGGTGCTGGCCGCGCAGACCGTCGTACACCCCGGTCTGAAGGGTGTGCTGCCGGGCTACGGCCACCAGAACCCCAACGACTGGGGGCTCGGCTTCGAGATCCGGGACTCCAAGTCGCCGCACTGGACGGGTGCTTCCTCGTCGCCTTCGACGTTCGGGCACTTCGGGCAGTCGGGGACGTTCCTGTGGATCGACCCGGCCGCGGGAGCGGCCTGCGTGGCGCTCACCGACCGGGCCTTCGGGCCGTGGGCGGCCGAGGTGTGGCCGCCGTTCACCGATGCGGTGCTCGCGGAGCTCACGGCCTGAGGAACCGCTACTCTCCTCGGCCATGGCCGACATAGTCCGCGCTGCCGCCTCCGACGTCCCGGCGCTCGCCTCCGTACTCGCCAGCGCCTACGCCGAGGACCCCGTCTGGTCCTGGCTGATGCCGCACGACCGGGACCGGCGGCTGCGGCTGCTTTTCACCGCACATCTGGCGCAGCAGGTCCCGGCGGGCCGGGTGTGGACGGATCCGGACCGCACGGTGGCGGCGGTGTGGGCGGAGCCCGGGAAGTGGAAGCTGCCGGTGAGCTATCTGCTGCGCAACGCGGGCACGCTCCTGCGGGCGGGGCGGGCCCAGCTGCCCAAAACCGGAATGCGGTTGCTCGCACTGGAGCACCGCCACCCGGCCGACCCCGCGCACTGGTACGTCGAGTACATCGGCACCCACGCGGACGCGCGCGGCACGGGGCGCGGATCGCAGGTGCTGGGCGGGCTGCTGGAGCAGGCGGACGCGGACGGGCGGCCGGTGTTCCTGGAGTCGAGCAACCGCCGCAACCTGACCTTCTACCAGCGGCACGACTTCACCGTGCGGGAGGAGATGACGTTCCGGGCAGGGCCGCCGATGTGGTCGATGTGGCGCCGGGACACGGACCAGTAGCTCTTCGCCGACGAGCGGGCCCGCCGCCCACGGCTGTGCGGCGGTCGCGGACGAGTACCGCGGCCCGTGCCGGCGTCCCGCCCGCAACCACGCGGTCATTTCACCGGAACGCCGGCGTCGGGCGCGCCCGGCGTCCCCGAGCGCGCCCTCGTGTCACCTCCGCCAGAACAGGTGGTGCGTCACGCCGCTCGGGCTGGGCACGACCTCCAGGTGGTACCGGTCGAGCAGCTCGTCGGGGGACTCCCAGAGCCGCACTCCGGATCCGAGCTTCACCGGCGAGACCGCCACATGCAGGGTGTCGACGAGGCCCGCGTCGAGGAACTGCCTGATGGTGGTGGCTCCGCCGCCGAGTCGGACGTCCTTGCCCTGCGCCGCCTCCCGCGCCTGTTGGAGGACCGTGGCCGGATCCCCGTCGACGAAGTGGAACGTGGTGTCGGACAGTGTGTACGAAGGACGTGTGTGGTGGGTCATGACGAACACCGGGGTGCGAAACGGGGGCTCGTCGCCCCACCAGCCGCGCCACTCGTGGTCGCTCCAGGGCCCGCGCTGGGGCCCGAACTTGTTGCGGCCCATGATTTCGGCCCCGATGTTGCGTGCGTAGTCCCGCGTGAAGTAGTCGTCGAGGCCCCGGCTCCCCCCGGGGTCGGTGCGCATGGGCCAGCTCGCCGTGGCACCGGCCCAGGCGAACAGCCTCTCGGGATCGACGTGACCGAACGGACTCTCGAAGCTCTGGTCTTCACCGGCCCCGATTCCGTCACTGGAAACATTGAAGTTCTGGACTCTCAATAACTGGGCCACGCGTTCCTCCTGCGTCGTCGGTAACAGTGATCAGACTCTTCGGGCCGGCAAAACTCATCGCCGCGCCGTGACCGACCTGAATTCGGGCTGCTCGTGGTCCTGCCGACTCAGGCCGACAGCTCCCAGATCAGCACCTCGGCCGCCTCGGCCGCCACCAGTTCCAGGCCCTGTTCCCCCGTGATCCGCGCCGCGTCGCCGGGTACCAGGTCCTCGTCGCCGATCCGCACGCCGCCCGCCACCACATGGACGTACGCCCGCGCCGCGTCCGGCACCGCCGTGCGCTCCCCGGGAGCCAGTCTGCGTACGTGCAGCATGGCGCCCGCTTCCGGGAGGGCGTACGGCGTGGAGTCGGCGATGCCGGGAACAATCGTGTACGAGGGTTCGCCGCCCGGTTCGAGCGGTGCCAGCCACATCTGAAGGAACGTCAGCGGGCCGTCACCGTCGTTGCGCTCGGCGTGACGCACCCCGGCCGCCGCGCTGAGGTGCTGGAGGTCCCCGGCCCGTACGACCGTGGCGTGACCGGTCGAATCGCGGTGGGTCAGCTCACCCTCGACGACCCAGGTGACGATCTCCGTGTGGCTGTGGGGGTGTTCGTCGAAGCCCGCGCCGGGCGCCAGCCGTTCCGCGTTGCACGCCAGGACCGCGCCGAAGCGCAGATTGTCCGGGTCGTAGAAGCTGCCGAAGGAGAAGGCGTGCCGGGACAGGATGCCGGCGGCCCGGTCCCCGCCCGTGAAGCGGTCTTCGGCGCGGTGTACGGAAATCACCCGCCCACGGTAGCCCTGCCGGGGCACGCCCGGACCCCCCGGCCGCTACCCGGCAGTACGACCCGCCACCGCCCCGGCCCACCGAGCACGTGGCCGGATAAGGCAGTCTTGTGTCCGTGCCCCGACCCGATCCTGAGCAGCCCGCTGCGAACGCCGCCCACCTGCATGCCGCGACCCTGAAACGGCTGGAGCAGTCCTCCGGCCGGCTGGCCGCCAATGCGATCGCCCGCATGGACGAGTCACTGCCGTGGTACCGGGCGATGCCACCGGAGAACCGGTCCTGGATCGGCCTGGTGGCCCAGGCCGGGATCGCGGCGTTCACCGAGTGGTTCCGGCATCCGGAGACACCGCAGGCCATCTCCACCGATGTGTTCGGTACGGCTCCGCGCGAGCTGACCCGGGCGATCACCCTGCGGCAGACCGTCGAGATGGTGCGTACGACGATCGAGGTCATGGAGGCCGCGATCGAGGAGGTCGCCGCGCCCGGCGACGAGTCGGTGCTGCGGGAGGCGCTGCTCGTCTACGCGCGGGAGATCGCCTTCGCGACCGCCCAGGTGTACGCGCAGGCCGCCGAGGCCCGCGGCGCCTGGGACGCCAGGCTGGAATCGCTCGTGGTGAACGCGGTGCTGTCCGGTGAGGCCGACGAGGGCGCCGTGTCACGCGCCGCGGCGCTCGGCTGGAACTCCCCCGAGCACGTCTGCGTGCTGCTCGGTACGGCCCCGGACGGCGACAGCGAACTGACGGTGGAAGCGATCCGGCGGGCCGCCCGGCACGCGAAGCTCCAGGTCCTGACCGGGGTGCTCGGCAACCGGCTGGTCGTCATCGCGGGCGGCAGCGACAACCCGCTGCACGTCGCGAAGGCGCTGATCGGCCCGTACGCGGCAGGTCCCGTCGTCGCCGGACCCGTGGTGCCCGACCTGCTGGCGGCCACCCGGTCCGCGCAGGCGGCGGCCGCCGGGCTCAAGGCGTGCAGCGCCTGGCAGGACGCCCCGCGACCGGTGCTGGCCGACGATCTGCTGCCGGAGCGCGCGATGGCGGGCGACCCTGCCGCACGGGACCAGTTGGTGGAGGAGATCTACAGACCGCTGGAAGAAGCGGGTTCTGCACTCCTGGAGACGCTGAGTGTGTATCTGGAGCAGGCGAGCAGCCTGGAAGGCGCGGCCAGGATGCTCTTCGTCCACCCCAACACCGTGCGCTACCGGCTCCGACGTGTGACTGACGTCACCGGATGGTCACCTTCCGATGTCCGCTCGGCGTTCACGCTCCGAATCGCCCTCATCCTGGGGCGCTTGGCCGCCAGAGATCCTCAGTCCTAGACTTTTGTCGGACATCAACAATTCCCCATACGGTTCTTCGTCCCTGTCCCCACGGGCGTTCCGGACCGTTCACAAGAGAGAGTGTGAGGGTGCTCGTACTCGTCGCTCCCGGCCAAGGCGCTCAGACGCCCGGCTTCCTGACTCCCTGGCTCGACCTCCCCGGTGCCACCGACCGCATCGCGGCCTGGTCGGACGCCATCGGCCTCGACCTCGCCCACTACGGCACCGAGGCCGACGCGGAGGCGATCCGTGACACCGCGGTGGCGCAGCCGCTGCTGGTCGCCGCCGGTCTGCTGTCTGCCGCCGCGCTCGACGCGTCGCCCGACATCGTCGCAGGTCACAGCGTGGGTGAGATCACCGCAGCCGCCCTCGCCGGAGTCATCGGCGACGAGGCCGCACTCCGTCTCGTACGTACCCGTGGGCTCGCCATGGCCGACGCCGCGGCGGTCACCGAGACCGGCATGGCGGCGCTGCTCGGCGGCGACCCCGAGGTGACGGTCCCGCACCTGGAGAAGCTCGGACTGACCCCGGCGAACGTCAACGGGGCCGGCCAGATCGTCGCCGCCGGCACCGCCGCGCAGATCGCCGCGCTGACCGAGGACAAGCCCGAGGGCGTACGCCGGGTGGTGCCCCTCAAGGTCGCCGGTGCCTTCCACACGCACCACATGGCACCCGCCGTCGACCGGCTGCGCGAGGCCGCCCTGGCGCTGAAGATCGCCGATCCGACCGTGACATATGTCTCGAACGCCGACGGAGAGACGGTCGCCATCGGCGACGAGGTCATCTCCCGGCTGGTCGGCCAGGTGGCCAACCCGGTCCGCTGGGACCTGTGCATGGAGACCTTCAAGAAGCTGGGCGTCACGGCTCTCATCGAGGCGTGCCCCGGCGGCACCCTCACGGGTCTCGCCAAGCGCGCGCTGCCCGGTGTGCAGACTCTCGCGCTCAAGACCCCCGACGACCTCGACGCGGCCCGCGTGCTCATCTCCGAGCACGCAGGCGCCTAAGGAGCCCGAGAGCATGTCGAAGATCAAGCCCAGCCAGGGCGCCCCGTACGCACGCATCATGGGTGTCGGCGGCTACCGCCCGACCCGTGTCGTGCCCAACGAGGTGATCCTCGAGACGATCGACTCGTCCGACGAGTGGATCCGTTCGCGCTCCGGCATCGCCACCCGCCACTGGGCCTCCGAGGAGGAGACCGTGGCCGCCATGTCCGTGGAGGCGTCCGGAAAGGCCATCGCCGATGCCGGGATCACGCCCGAGCAGATCGGCGCTGTGATCGTCTCCACCGTCTCGCACTTCAAGCAGACCCCGGCCATCGCGACCGAGATCGCCCACAAGGTCGGCGCCGGCAAGCCCGCCGCCTTCGACATCTCGGCCGGCTGCGCGGGCTTCGGCTACGGACTGACCCTCGCCAAGGGCATGATCGTCGAGGGTTCGGCGGAGTACGTGCTCGTCATCGGCGTGGAGCGGCTCAGCGACCTCACCGACAAGGAGGACCGCGCGACGGCCTTCCTGTTCGGCGACGGCGCCGGTGCGGTCATCGTCGGCCCCTCCAAGGTGCCGGCCATAGGCCCGACCGTCTGGGGCTCCGAGGGCGACAAGTCCGAGACGATCAAGCAGACCGTGGCGTGGGACGAGTTCCACGCCGAGCGCCCGGAGAAGTTCCCGGCCATCACGCAGGAGGGCCAGGCGGTCTTCCGCTGGGCCGTCTTCGAGATGGCGAAGGTCGCCCAGCAGGCGCTGGACGCGGCCGGGATCGCCCCGGAAGACCTGGACGTCTTCATTCCGCACCAGGCCAACATGCGGATCATCGACTCGATGGTGAAGACCCTGAAGCTGCCGGAGAACGTCACGGTCGCCCGTGACGTCGAGACCACCGGCAACACCTCCGCCGCCTCGATTCCGCTCGCTATGGAGCGGCTTCTGGCGACCGGTCAGGCGAAGAGCGGCGACACCGCGCTCGTCATCGGCTTCGGGGCGGGTCTCGTCTACGCCGCGACGGTCGTTACCCTCCCCTAGGCACACCAGGCCTTTTCGGCCCGGACGCCCGAACCCTGCAGATAAACACCGAAGGAGCGCCACATGGCCGCCACTCAGGAAGAGATCGTCACCGGTCTCGCCGAGATCGTCAACGAGATCGCCGGTATCCCGGTCGAGGACGTCCAGCTGGACAAGTCCTTCACCGACGACCTGGACGTCGACTCGCTGTCCATGGTCGAGGTCGTCGTCGCCGCCGAGGAGCGCTTCGACGTCAAGATCCCCGACGAGGACGTCAAGAACCTCAAGACGGTCGGCGACGCTGCCGACTACATCCTCAAGCACCAGGCCTGATCAGGCCGGCTCCTGTGTCGCCACCCGGCGGTGGCGCCGCTGATTCACGACCCTCTACACGTGGAGAAGATTTTCCAGTGAACTCGACCAATCGCACCGTGGTCGTCACCGGTATCGGCGCAACCACTCCGCTGGGTGGCGACTCGGCGTCGACCTGGGAAGGTCTGATGGCCGGTCGTTCCGGCGTCAAGCCTCTCGAGGGCGAACGTTTCGCCGAATTGCCCGTCCGGATCGCCGCACTCGCGGCCGTCGACCCGGGCGACGTACTGCCCCGCCCGCTCGCCCGCAAGCTGGACCGCTCGGCGCAGTTCGCGCTGATCGCGGCCCGCGAGGCGTGGGCGGACGCCGGCTTCACCGGCAAGGCCGGTGAGGACGACACGATCCGGCCCGAGCGGCTGGGCTCGGTCATCGCCTCCGGTATCGGCGGCGTGATCACCCTGCTCGACCAGTACGACGTGCTCAAGGAGAAGGGCGTACGCCGCGTCTCCCCGCACACCGTGCCCATGCTCATGCCCAACGGCCCGGCCGCCAACGTCGGCCTGGAGGTCAACGCCCAGGCCGGTGTGCACACTCCGGTCTCGGCCTGCGCCTCGGGCGCCGAGGCGATCGGGTACGCCGTCGAGATGATCCGCACCGGCCGTGCCGATGTGGTCCTCGCCGGTGGCACCGAGGCGGCGATCCACCCGCTGCCGATCGCCGCGTTCGCCAACATGATGGCGATGTCCAAGCACAACGACGAGCCCGAGAAGGCGTCGCGTCCGTACGACACGGGCCGTGACGGCTTCGTCCTCGGCGAGGGTGCCGGGGTCGTCGTCCTGGAGTCCGCGGAGCACGCCGCCGCGCGTGGCGCCAAGGTCTACTGCGAGGTGCTGGGCCAGGGTCTGTCCGCGGACGCCCACCACATCGCGCAGCCTGAGCCGACCGGTCGCGGCATCGCCGCCGCGATGCAGAACCTGCTGGACCAGACGGATCTCAAGCCGTCCGAGGTCGTGCACCTCAACGCGCATGCCACGTCGACGCCGCAGGGCGATGTCGCGGAGCTCAAGGCTCTGCGCAAGGTTCTGGGCGACGACCTCGACCATGTCGCGATCTCCGCGACGAAGTCGATGACCGGCCACCTGCTCGGTGGCGCGGGCGGCATCGAGACCGTCGCGACGGTCCTGGCGCTGCACCACCGGATGGCTCCGCCGACGATCAACGTGGAGCACCTCGACGAGGCGGTGGAGGCGGACATCGTGCGCGATGAGCCGCGGCCGCTGCCGGAGGGGTCGATCGCCGCGATCAACAACTCGTTCGGGTTCGGCGGGCACAACGTGGTCCTGGCGTTCCGCAGCGTCTGACCCACGGCCCACGGCCCGGTATCTGCGCCGAAGCCCGCTTCCCCCGAGTGGGGAGGCGGGCTTCGTCCGTGAAATCCCGCCTTGTCGGCGCTCGAGCCCCGGTTGCATCAAGCCCCTCCGGCGATTGAGGAGCGGGGGTCCGGGGGGGCAGCGCCCCCGGTCACGGGCTCACACCACCTGGTGCAGCCACCGCACCGGCGCGCCCTCTCCCGCGTGGCGGAAGGACTCCAGTTCGTCGTCCCACGGCTTGCCGAGCAGCTTGGCGATCTCGGCCTCCAGGTCCGTCTCGCCCCGCACGGACCGTGCCAGCGCCGCCCGCAGCCGGTCCTCGGGGACCAGGATGTCGCCGTGCATGCCGGTGACTGCGTGGAAGATTCCCAGCTCGGGCGTGGAGCTGTAGCGCTCGCCCTCCGACGTGGGACTCGGCTCCGCCGTCACCTCGAAGCGCAGCAGATCCCAGCCACGCAGCGCGGATGCCAGCTTCGACGCCGTGCCGGGCCGGGCCTGCCAGGAGAACTCGGAGCGCCAAGTGCCGGGCGCGGCCGGCTGTCTGATCCAGTCCAGCTGGACCCGCACACCGAGGACACCTGCCACCGCCCATTCGACATGGGGGCAGAGCGCGCGCGGTGCGGAGTGAACGTACAGAACTCCACGTGTCGTCACCGGGACCTCCAGTGTGGGACGAAGTTCGCCTTCCCCAGCGGCCTCGCGCCCGTACCGTCTCTTCTCGGCCGGTTCCCGAGGTTGTCATCAGTAAACAGCATCGGGGTGAATCTCCTGAAAAGGGACAGTATGTGACGTGATGTGATTTACGGAAAGCCACCCGAGTGGAGCCGGGTGAGGGGAAGCGCCGCTGGTTCGACGAGGAAAAGCTACCGCGCGGCGGCGTCCGAGGTGTGACGTACCGTCGGTCCTGGGCCCATCATTCGCTCAGCTTTCACCCTGCAGAGCGCCCGGGCCTTCCGACCGGTGCCACGAGGGGTTGCCGGGGGCATAACCGAGGGGAACCAAGGGATGCAGGATCGTTCCGCCCGCCACCGTTCGCGTGCCGCGGCCGCCGTCCTGACGGTCGTCTCGTTGCTCGGCACGGCCGCTCTGACCGGCTGCGACGCCGGCCGGGACGGGACGACGAAGGGGGCGGCGGCCGAAAAGCGGCGGCCGCCCGCCAGGCCCGGCCCGGTCTGGGACCGCAGCCCCGGGTCGGTGGCCGCCGTCGGTGACTCCATCACCCGCGGTTTCGACGCCTGTTCGGTGCTGGCGGACTGCCCGGAGGTGTCCTGGTCGACCGGCACGGACAGCGAGGTGCGCAGCCTCGCCGTGCGGCTGCTCGGTGCGTCGCGGGCCGCCGAACGCAGCTGGAACCATGCCGAGACGGGGGCCAGGATCGCGCAGTTGCCGGAGCAGATGGCACTGGCCGCGAAGGAGAAGCCGGATCTGGTGACGGTGATGATCGGCGCCAATGACGCCTGCCGGGACTCGGCGCGGTTCATGACGCCGGTGGCGGATTTCCGGGCGTCGTTCGAGGCTTCGATGCGTCAGTTGCGTGCCGGGGCACCGAAGGCACAGGTGTATGTGTCGAGCGTGCCGGACCTCAAGCGGCTCTGGTCGACGGGGCGCGGCAATGCGCTGGGCAAGCAGATCTGGAAGCTGGGGATCTGTCGGTCGATGCTGGGTGACGCGGACGACATGGGTGCGCGCGCCGTGGCCCGGCGCACCTCGGTGCAGGAGCGGGTCGTGGCGTACAACGATGTGCTGCGGAAGGTCTGTGCGAAGGATCTGCGCTGCCGTTACGACGGCGGGGCGGTCTTCGACTACCGGTTCACCGGCAAGCAGCTCAGCCAGTGGGACTGGTTCCATCCGGGGCGGAACGGGCAGGCGCGGCTGGCGGAGATCGCGTACCGCAATGTCATCTCGGCCCGGCCCCCGGCGTAGGGTTTGTGATCATGGACACAGGTTCGAGCACGGTGATGCATGCGGAAGAGTTCGGCACTCTCGCGGACGGCGCCGTCGTGCACCGCTGGACGCTGGAGCGGGACGGTACGCGGGTGCGTGTCCTGACGTACGGCGGCATCGTGCAGTCGGTCGAGGCGCCCGGCCGGGACGGGGTGCGGGCGGGTGTCGCGCTCGGGCTGCCGGATCTCGCCGGGTACGAGACGTATTCGGGTCCGTATTTCGGCGCGCTGGTCGGGCGGTACGCGAACCGGATCGGCGGTGCCTGCTTCGAACTGGACGGGCAGACGCACCGGGTGACGCGCAACGAGGGGCGCAACCATGTGCACGGCGGGGCCCGGGGCTTCGACAAGCGCGTGTGGCAGGCGCGGGAGGTGACGGACGGTGTCGAGCTGTCCCTGGTCTCCGAGGACGGCGAGGAGGGCTTCCCCGGGCGCCTGACAATATCGGCGGCGTACACCCTGGACGAGGGCGGGGCGCTGCGGATTGCGTACCGGGCGACGACGGACGCCCCGACGGTGCTGAACCTGACGAATCACACGTACTGGAATCTCGCGGGCGACGACAGCGGCAGCGCGCTCGGGCAGGTGCTGCGGATCGTGGCCGGGCGGATCACCCCGGCGGACGCCGAGTCGCTGCCGACGGGCGAGTTTCTCCCGGTGGACGGGACCAGGTTCGACTTCCGTGAGCCGAAGCCGGTCGGCGTGGGCTACGACCACAACTTCGTGCTGGACGGGGCCGGGCCGGGCCCGGCGGCCGAGCTGTACGACGCGGCGTCGGGACGCGTGCTGACCGTCACCACCACGGAACCGGGGATGCAGCTGTACACGGCGGATCACTTCGACGGACGGCCGTTCGGGCCGTGCGCCGGGATCGCGCTGGAGACCCAGCACTTCCCGGACTCCCCGAACCGGCCCGAGTTCCCGAGCACGGTGCTGCGGCCGGGCGAGGAGTACGTCTCGACGACGGTGTACGGATTCGCGGTGCGCTGAGGTGCGCTGAGGTGCGCTGATGTGCGCTGATGTGCGCCGACACCGGCATCACGGCATGAGGAGAGCCCCGGAGCGGGGTCAGGTACCGCGCCGGGGCTCTCCCGTACCGGGGGCCGCTACTCCTTGATGTCCACGGCCGTCGTCAGGCGTACGTCACCGAGCGAGCGGGCCGCCTGCACCTCGTACGTGCCGGGGACGAGGGTCCAGTCGTACGCCGTCTCGTCCCAGATCTCGTACGCGCGCCGCTCCAGCGCAATCACTGCCTCGGCACTCTCGCCGGGCGCCGCCTCGATCCGTGCGAAGCCGGCCAGCCAGCGGACCGGGCGTTCGGCGGTGTCGTCCCGGGGCGCGAGGTAGAGCTGGACGGTCTCGGCGCCGGGCCGGGTGCCGGTGTTGCGGAGCCGGACGGTGGCGGTGTCGGGGCCTGCCACCAGGCTCTCGTACTCCCAGGTGGTGTAGCCGAGGCCGTGGCCGAAGGGGTATGCGGGCGCGGTGCCGGCCTTCTCCCAGGCCCGGTAGCCGACGAAGACGCCCTCCTCGTAGTGGAGTTCGCCGCCGGTCGGGGTGGTGGAGGAGACCGGGACGTCGGCGAGCGCGACCGGCCAGGTGGTGGGGAGGCGGCCGCCCGGTTCCTCGGCGCCGAGCAGGACGTCGGCAAGCGCGTGGCCGGCCTCCTGGCCGGGGAACCAGCTGAGCAGGACCGCGGCGACCTCGTCGCGCCACACAAGCTCCACCGGGGAGCCGGAGTTGACGATCACGACGGTGTTCGGGTTGGCAGCGGCGACGGCCCTGACCAGGTCGTCCTGGTGGCCGGGGAGCTTCAGGTCGGTGCGGTCGAAGCCTTCGGACTCGACGCGTTCGGTGGTGCCGACGACGACGATCGCGGTGTCCGCGGCGCGGGCCGCCTCGACGGCCTCGGCGATCAGCTCCTGGGGGTCGCGGCGCGGGCCGAGGTGACAGAAGGAGAACGAGACGCCGGGGATCGGTGCGTCGTCGCCCAGGGTGTCGGGGACCTGCCGCAGGGAGACTTCGACGGGTTCACCCGCGGTGAGGGAGATCCGGCCGCGCTCCAGGGGGTTGCCGAAGAACGCCTCGCCGGGGTCGGTGGAGCCGGTGACCCGGTGGACCTCGTCGTACAGGGTCTCGCCGCCGACGGTGAGGGCGAGCGCTCCGGTGCCGCGGGTGCCGAAGATGTGCTCGCCGCCGTCGCGCGGGACGAAGGTGCCGGTGATCTCGACGCTGTGCAGCGTCTCGCGGGTCACGCCCTCGGGGAGGTCGGTGCCGATCCACTGGACGGTGCCGCTGTGCAGCGGGACCGACCCGATGACGGTGCCGGAGGCGTCGTAACAGACGGCCCTGAGCTCGAAGCCCTTCTCGGCGGGGGCGAGTTCGTTGTTCGGGTCGGCGCCGACGCGGTAGTCGAGGACGCCCTCGGGGAGGGCGGCGGTGAGGCCGTCCAGCGGCGAGACGATGTGGTGCGGGAAGACCTGGACGGAGCCGCCGCCGAGGACCCGGGCGTCCCGGGCGAGCGCCCCGCTGAGCGCGACCTTGCGGACGGCGGCCGGGTCGATGGGAAGCGCGGCGCGTTCATTGCGTACGAGGACGAAGGAGCGGCGGGCGATCTCGCGGGCCAGTGCGTCGCCGTCGACGGGCTCGGGGAGGGCGGCCTCGTCGACGACGGGCGGGGCGCCGTCCAGGATGCCGACGCGGGCGGCCAGCCGCAGCACATTGCGTACGGCCCCGTCGACGACGGACTCCTCGACCTCACCGGCCCGCACGGCGTCGGCGAGCGCCTTCCCGTACACGGTCTTCGGGCCCGGCATGGCGACGTCGAGGCCGCCGTTGACGGCGGCGACGGTGGAGCGGGCGGCCAGCCAGTCGGAGACGATGTAGCCGTCGAAGCCCCATTCGCCGCGCAGCACCGCGTTCTGCAGATAGCGGTGCTCGGTCATGGTGGAACCGTTGACCTGGTTGTACGCGGCCATGATGCCCCACGGGTGGGCGTTCTTGACGATCCGTTCGAACGGGGCGAGGTAGATCTCGCGCAGGGTGCGCGGGGCGACGATGTTGTCGACGGTGAAGCGGTCGGTCTCGGCGTCGTTGGCGACGAAATGCTTGACGGTCGTGCCGACCCCGCCGTCCTGCACACCCCGCACATAGCCGGTGCCGATCTCGCCGGTGAGGTACGGGTCCTCGCTGTACGTCTCGAAGTGGCGCCCGCCGAGCGGGGACCGGTGGAGGTTCACGGTCGGGGCGAGGAGGACGTGCACCCCCTTGCGGCGGGCCTCCTGGGCCAGCAGCCGGCCGGCCCGGCGGGCCAGGGCCGGGTCCCAGGTCGCGGCGAGCGCGGTGGGCGAGGGCAGGGCGACGGACGGGTCGTCGGCGGTCCAGGCGACCCCGCGGACACCGATCGGCCCGTCGGACATCACCAGGGAGCGCAGACCGACGGCGGGGAGTCCGGGCAGCGACCACATGTCCTGGCCGGCCAGCAGCCGCGCCTTGTCGTCGAGCCCCAGCGCGGCCAGCGCCGCATCGACCGCGGCCTCGCGGGCCGCATCGGGGTTGGTGGATGTGGACGCGTCTGCCACGGCCGTACCTCCTCGTCGGATTCCTGCACTGAATGTCTCCATAGTGACTCCATAGCCGGTAGAGCAGTAGGATTTGTTATCAGTCTGTAATTTACGAGGATGGCGTACGGTCCTCGGGTCGGGACCGATGAAGCGCCGAAAGGGGCCGGGGAGATGGTGCGGGCCAGAAGCGCGGAGCGGCGGGCGGAGATCCTCCGGGCCACTCTCGAAGTGATCGCCGAGCGCGGCTATCGCGGCGCTTCACTGAGTGCTGTCGCCGAACGCGTCGGCCTCAGCCAGCAGGGGCTCCTGCACTACTTCCCGACCAAGGAGGCGCTGCTCGTCGCCGTGCTCAAAGACCGCGACCAGTGGGACACCGGCGGCGGCACCCGGAGCGACGGCACCTGGCGGATCGATCTGCT
This sequence comes from Streptomyces sp. NPDC048473, assembly GCF_043200155.1. NCBI lineage: Bacteria > Bacillati > Actinomycetota > Actinomycetes > Kitasatosporales > Streptomycetaceae > Streptomyces > Streptomyces sp. NPDC048473. The sequence goes on along the minus strand of NZ_JBICXE010000014.1, from coordinate 146,036 downwards.
GGCCTCGCTCGTCGAGTACAACGCGATGCGGCCCGGCATCGTCCAGACGTTCTCGGCGCTGCTCGGCGAGAGCGTGACGGAGGGTCATCCCGCGCGGGAGTTCTTCACCCGCCGCTACACCCAGGTCCGGTCGAGCATGGCGGCGATGCTGCGCGCGGAGTACGGCGAGCGGCTGCCGGGCGGTCTGACTCCGGAGCGCGCGGCGCCGCTGCTGGTGGCGATGATGGACGGGCTTCAGTACCAGTGGCTGCTGGATCCGGATTCGGTGGACATGCCCGCGGCGTTCCAGGATTTTCTGGCGCTGTTGCGGTCGCCGGAATCGGATGCTCCGGAGAACCCTCGATCATGACATGACCTGCGGCGTCGCCAGTACGACAAGACCGATAGGCCCCACCTGCGGGTGATTTCCGGGCGTTCTACGCGCGTCCGGGCACAGGGCACCGCCCCGGGCGCCCCAGGGTGGGCCGCATGACTTCCAAGCCCGCCGGACCTTCCTCCGGCCTGCCCTCCCGCCGCACCATGATCACGGGCGCCGCCGCCGGTGCCGCCGCCCTCGCCACGACCGCCGTAGGCTCCGCAAGTGCCGCCGCGCCGGGCGCCCTTGACGCACCCGCCGCATCCGGAACCGCGCTCGCGCCCACGGCCGCCCCCGGCTCGGACTGGGACGCCTGCCTGACCATCGCCCGCGCCATCCTCGTACGCGACGAACAGGACCAGCCGCTGGTCCCCCACTACCGCGACATCCTGCTGTCCAAGGGTCTGCCGCGCAGCCGCAAGGACCCCAAGAAGGTCCTGGTCGTCGGCGCGGGCCCGGCCGGGCTCACCGCCGCCCATCTGCTCCGCAACGCCGGGCACACCGTCACCGTGATCGAGGCCAACGGCAACCGCGTCGGCGGCCGGATCAAGACCTTCCGCAAGGGCGGCCACGAGAACGCGAAGGCGCCGTTCGCCGACCCGAAGCAGTACGCCGAGGCCGGCGCCATGCGGATCCCCGACAGCCACCCGCTCGTCACCGGGCTCATGGACGGCTTCGACCTGAAGCGCCGCCGCTTCTACCTGGTCGATGTCGACACCGAGGGCCGGCCGGCGAACCACACCTGGATCCACGTCAACGGCATCCGGATGCGCAAGGCCGACTACGCGCAGAAGCCGCAGGCGATCAACCGCTCGTTCGGGGTCCCCGCGGAGTTCGAGAACAAGACCGCCGCGACGATCGTGCGGGAGGCCTTCGCGCCCGTGCGCAAGGAGTTCGAGGGCAAGGAGGGCAGCGAGCTCGTCAAGGGCTGGGCGCGGGTCATCCAGCAGTACGGACACTGGTCGATGTTCCGCTTCCTGACCGAGGCTGCCAAGCTCGACGAGCGCACCGTCGACCTCATCGGCACGGTCGAGAACCTCACCTCGCGGCTCCATCTCGCCTTTGTGCACAGCTTCATCGGGGCCTCCCTGATCAGCCCGGACACCGCGTTCTTCGAGCTGCCGGACGGCACGGCCACCCTGGCCGACGCGATGTACAAGCGGGTCAAGGACATCGTGCGGCTGGACCGCCGGGCCACCAGGATCAGCTACGGCGAGGACCGCGTCCGGGTCGAGACGGTGTCCGAGGGCCGCGACGGCAAGCCGCTCGTGCGCGAGACGTTCACCGGCGACCGGGCGATCATCACCGTGCCGTTCTCCGGGCTGCGCCACATCCCGGTCGCTCCCGCGCTCTCATACGGCAAACGGCGCGCGATCACCGAGATCCACTACGACGCGGCGACCAAGGTGCTGCTCGAATTCAGCCTCCGCTGGTGGGAGTTCGAGGAGAAGGACTGGAAGACCGAGCTGGAGAAGATCAAGCCCGGTCTGTACGACGCCTACCGCCTGGGCAGGGCGCCGGCCGACGGTTCACTGCTGGGCGCCCACCCCTCCGTACCGCCCGGTCACATCCCGCCCAACCAGCGCGTGCACTATGCGGCGTACCGGGCCACCGCCCGCAACCAGCCCGAGGCGGCGCATGTCATCGGCGGCGGATCGGTCACCGACAACCCCAACCGCTTCATGTTCCAGCCGTCCCACCCGGTCGAGGGGAGCCCGGGCGGCGTCGTCCTCGCCTCGTACAGCTGGGCCGACGACGCGCTGAAGTGGGACTCGCTGGACGACAACGAGCGCTACCCGCACGCCCTGGGCGGGGTGCAGGACGTGTACGGACAGCGCGTCGAGGTCTTCTACACGGGCGTCGGCGCCACCCAGTCGTGGATGCGCGACCCGTACGCGTACGGCGAGGCCTCGGTGCTGCTGCCGGGCCAGCACACCGAGCTGTTCGCCGATGTGCGCTCGGTCGAGGGGCCGCTGCACTTCGCCGGCTGCCACACCTCGATCAAGCCGGCCTGGATCGAGGGGGCCCTGGAGTCGGCGGTCAGGTCCGCGCTGGAGGTGCACAGCAGCTGACCCGTGTCCGGCGGGCGTCGCTCAGTGCCCTCCCAGGCCCAGGGTGACGCCCAGTCCGACGAGCACCGATCCGATGCCCCGGTTGAGGACCTTCTGCCACCTCAGCATCGCGGTGCGCAGACGCGAGTTCGAGAAGAACAGCGCGACCAGGCCGAACCAGCCGAGATGGGCGACGGCCATGAACAACCCGTAACCGGCCTGCTGCCACAGGCCGGTTGTGGGCCCGACGACCTGGGTGAAGGTCGACACGACGAAGAGTGTGGTCTTGGGGTTCAGCGCATTGGTGAGGAAGCCGGTGCGCAGGGCCCCGAGCCGGGTCAGCTGCGGCTTCGAGTCCAGGTCGACGCCGAGATCGCTGCGGGCGAGGAAGGTCCGCACCCCGATGTAGACGAGATAGGCCGCGCCGACCAGTTTGATCGCGGTGAACAGGGCGGTCGAGGACGCGATCAGCAGCCCGACGCCGAGCATCGTGTAGGTGACATGGACGAGCACACCGGCGGCGACTCCGACGGCGGCCAGCAGCCCCGTCGTACGGCCGTGGAGACAGCTGTTGCGAACGACCATCGCGAAGTCCGCGCCCGGGCTGATCACGGCGAGGACGGTGATGACGGCGACAGCGATGATCTCGGTCATGGGTGCGGGACCTCCTCAGCCCTTGTGGAGGGTGTACGGGGTCGGGGCCACGTCCTCGTCGGGCGCCACCAGATCCCGCGCCAGCAGGGTGGCCCCGGCGACGGCTCCCGGCATCAGGAACACGGCGACGAACGGGACGAGGAAGGCGAGCCCCAGCGGTACGCCGAAGCCGAGGGTCAGCATGCGGCGGCCGCGCAGCAGGACGAGCCGGTCCTTCAGGGCCATGCCGCGGCGCTGGAGTGCGACGGCGGTGAGCTCCTCGGCGAGGAAGTAGCCGGTGACGCAGAAGCCGATCACGGGGACGACGGTCTGGCCGACGACCGGAATGAATCCGAGGGCGAAGAGCAGTACCGCGTACAGCCCCACCCGCAGCAGGATGCGGATGCTGTCACGGGCGGAGATCCACAGCTCCCGCCAGAGCGGCAGCCCGGACTCGGGGACCTCGCCGCCTTCCGTACGGTCGACCTGCTCGGAGAGCGACTCGTAGAAGGGCTGGCCGACCAGCAGGGTCACGGCGGTGAACGTGATCACGGCGAGGAAGAGCCCGAGGGCGAAGACCAGCACGGTCAGGGTGGTACGGAGCAGGCCGAGCCAGGGCGATGACCAGTCGTCGGCGAAGGGGGTCGCCCAGGTCACCAGGTTGTCGGCGCCGTAGCCGAGGCCGACGAGCGCCGCCGCGTACAGGACGAGGGTGATGAGTCCGGGCAGCAGCCCGAAGCCGAACCAGCGTCCGTGTCTGCCGACCCAACGCTGTCCCTTTATCAAGTAGCCGAAGCCCACCCCTAGATCACGCATGGCGTCAGCGTACTGGTGGGGACGGGCCGGTCCCGTCGCGGTGTGCCCGGTGTACGGCCGAGGGCCGCACCCCCGCGGGGTACGGCCCTCAGTCGGTTTCGAGCGGTCAGGCGACCGACAGCTCGACCTTGATGTTTCCGCGCGTGGCGTTCGAGTACGGGCACACCTGGTGGGCCTTCTCGATGAGCGACTGCGCGGTGGCGGTGTCGACGTTCGGAATGGTGGCGGTGATCGCGACCTCCAGACCGAAGCCGCCCTCGGCGGTCTTGCCGATGCCGACCGCGGCGGTCACCGTGGAGCCGGAGATGTCGGCCTTCTCCTGACGGGCCACGACGCCGAGGGCGCCCTGGAAGCAGGCGCTGTAGCCGGCCGCGAAGAGCTGCTCCGGGTTGGTGCCCGAGCCGCTTCCGCCCATGGCCTTGGGCGGGTTGACGATGACGTCGAGGTTGCCGTCGTCGGACGAGACGCGGCCGTCACGGCCGTTCTCGGCGGTGGCGACAGCGGTGTAGGCAACAGTGATGTCCTGAATGGCCATGCGGGAAATTCCTTCTGCTGTGCGCCGCGACTCGCGCCCACGATCGCGACGGCCTGCGGATGAGCCTAACGGGTGCACCGGGGCGCCTGTCAGGCGAGGGAGACGATCATCTTTCCGGTGTTCTCACCGCGCAGCAGACCCGTGAATGCGTCGAAGCCGTTCTCGATGCCTTCGACGAAGGTCTCCCCGTACTTCAGCTCGCCCGAGGCCAGCCAGCCGGCGACCTCCTGGACGAACTGCGGCTGGAGCGCGGCGTGATCGCCGACGAGCATGCCCTGGATGCGCAGCCGCTTGCCGATGACCAGGGCGAGGTTGCGCGGGCCGGGGGTCGGCTCGGTGGCGTTGTACTGGGCGATCATTCCGCAGACGGTGACGCGGCCGTGCAAGTTGAGCGAGGAGATCGCCGCTTCGAGGTGCTCGCCGCCGACGTTGTCGAAGTAGACGTCGATGCCGTCGGGGGCGGCTGCGCGCAGCTGCTCGCCGACCGGGCCGTTCTTGTAGTTGAAGGCTGCGTCGAAGCCGTACTCCTCGACGAGGAGCTTGACCTTCTCGTCGGAACCGGCCGAGCCGATGACCCGCGATGCGCCCTTGAGCTTCGCCATCTGGCCGACCTGGCTGCCGACCGCGCCGGCCGCGCCGGAGACGAAGACGGCGTCGCCCTCCTTGAACGAGGCGACCTCGAAGAGGCCCGCGTAGGCGGTGAGCCCGGTCATGCCGAGCACGCCGAGATAGGCGGAGAGCGGGGCGAGCGACGCGTCGACCTTCACGGCGTGCTTGGCCGGGACATCGGCGTACTCGCGCCAGCCGAGGCCGTGCAGGACGTGGTCGCCGACTGCGATGCCCTCCGCGTTCGAGGCGATGACCTCGCCGACCGCTCCGCCTTCCATGGGGTGGTCGAGCTTGAAGGGCGGGGCGTACGACTTCACGTCGTTCATCCGGCCCCGCATGTACGGGTCGACCGAGAAGTGCAGATTGCGGACGAGGACGCGGCCCTCGCCGGGAGCGGCGACCGGGGCCTCACGCAGCGCGAAATCCTCGGCCTTCGGCCAGCCGTGGGGGCGGGCGACGAGGTGCCATTCACGGCTGGACGTGGGAAGTGCTGCAGACATGGGCTCGGGGTCTCCTCAATGCCTTACGGGGTGGGGGAAGCTTCGCCCGGGCCGGCCTGGGCCGACGGGGGAAGCAGAAATGCTTCATGACGTGAAACAACCATGCTCCTGAATATTTCACCTTGTCAAGTAACCGGCTATCCTGGGCGTCATGGCCACCACCCGTACAGACCCTCTGACCCTCGAAGTCGTCGAGCTCATCGGTACCGTCGTGGCGCGCTACTACGAGGAGTACGACGAGGCCGCGGCAGCTCACTCCCTCACCGGCGCCCAGGCGCGCGTTCTCGGGCTGCTCTCCCTTGAGCCGATGCCCATGCGCAAGATCGCCCAGAAGCTGAAGTGCGAGCCGTCGAATGTCACCGGCATCGTCGACCGGCTGGAGACGCGCGGCCTGGTGGAGCGCAGGCCGGATCCGGCCGACCGGCGGGTGAAGCTGGCCGCCCCGACGGAGAAGGGTGCGCGGACGGCGGAGCAGCTGCGCGATGCGCTCACTTTCGCCCGGGAGCCGCTGGCCGAGCTGTCGGACGGGGACCGGGCGATGCTGCGGGACCTGCTGCGGCGGATGCTGGGCGAGTCAGGCCCGCGCCACGACTGAGAACACGGTGCGGCCGGGGGCCACGCGACCGGGCGAACCGCTCACCAACAGAGCCACAACCAGCACGTATCGGACGGAGTCGGCGTGGGTGTGGGGGCGGGGGCGGGCGAGGCCGGGGGCGCCGACTTCGTCGGGGTGTCGCTGGGCCGGGCGGAGCCCGACGGATCGCCGGGCGTCCCCTCGGTGGCGCCGGGGCCTGACGACGGGTCCGTGGAGGCGGGGGGCGGCGCGGAGGCCGGTACCGACGCGGCGCCGGAACTCTCGGGGCGGGCGCTGCCGGTCGCCCCGCCCGCACCTGTGGCATCGGCGGGATGGGAATCGGTGGCCGGGAGCACGGAGGGACCGTCCACCGGACCGGGCGGCTCGGCCGCGTCGCTCGCCGAGGGGTCCGGGGCCGGCTCGGTCGTGACCGAGGTCGATTCGCGTACGTAGTCCGAGGCGCCGTCGTCGCCCTTCGGCTCGATGGCCAGCTCGGCCAGGCTCAGCGCCCCGGCCGCGAGCACCACGCCGAGCACGACGAGCAGGGCCGTCCGGCCGCGACGGCGGTGCGCACGCCGGCCACGCCCCTGCGCCCCCGCCCTCCGGGCCGACCTGCGGGAACCCTGTGCGCCGCGCGCGGGCTGGGCAGCACCGCGTCCCCGGCGGCGTCGGCCCCCGGGCCGGGGCGGTGCAGGCGTCTCGGCCTCCGCATCCGGTTCGTGACCGGAGAACACAGGCGTGGCGTAGTGGCTCAGCGCCTCGGCGGGGGTTCCGCATCCGGCACAGGCCAGGGCACCGTTGAGATGCCGCTGACACGGGTGGCAGTAATCCATGGCGCCCGCAGATTAGATGCCTGTGGGACAACGTAGAAAGCCGCTCAGGTGAGGATTCTGTGTGGAACCGTTGAATCCATGACCGCTCCCACGCCTTTTGGCCCTCGTGAGTTCCAGCTTGTCCTGTTGCGCCGGATGGCCGACCACCAGCCCGCCCTCGTCGACGACGCCCGGCAGGAGCTGAGCGCCTCGCTCGCCGAGATGCGGGAGGCCAACCGCCGTTGGCAGGCCATGGTGCGGGCGCCGCGCGGGCGCGGCGCGCTGCGCCGCTACCGTTCGGTGCTCGGCGAGCCCGAGTCGTCCGCACACCGCACGATCGGCGACCTGGAGTGCGACGCGCTGCTGTGGCCGGTGCCTCTCTGGCCGGATCTGCGGTTCGAGGTGATGGTCGCGCCGGGCGGGGCCGTATGGAACGAATGGCTGGTCCGGGCGCCGGGAGCGCCGGGCCCCGAGCTGCGTACGGTCGAGGATCTGCGTCCCTGGTCGGGCACGGTGGACGAGGTCGCACGGGCCTTCGCGCCGGCCCGCCCCATGGAGGGCAGCGCGCCGACCCGGTGGGCGCTCGCAATCACCGCGCCCGGGACGGGTGAGCCGTATGTCGCCGAATTCACCTGGGGGCTGTTCCAGCGGCTGCTGCCCGGCTGACTTCCCCGTACCGCATTTTTCTGTCGGTTCGTCAGCTATGTACCTCCTACGGCCCATCCCGACGCGCGCAATGACTCCGAACGGCGCACGATGCGAAGAGAGCCGGCTGCCGCCGGTACCCCAATCAGCGCTCTCGGGAGAACCTGCCGTGACCGTCAGCCTTGAGCAGTTGCGCCGTTGCCATGTCGCCGTCGACCTCGGGGCCGCCCGGACCCGTGTGTACGTCAAGGGGCTCGGACTCGTCGTCGACGAGCCGAGTGCCGCCGCCATGAACGCCCGTACCGGCTCGCTCATCGCCGTCGGCACGCTCGCCGAACAGATGACGGGCCGCACCCCCGACTACATCCGGGTGGTCCACCCGGTCACCGGCGGAACCGTCATCGACATCGAGATGGCCCAACGCATGCTCCGCCAGTTGCTCGGCGACAAGCTCCGCCGCCAGCTGCGCCGCAAGCCACGGCTGCGGGCCGCCGCCTGCACCCCGCACGACAGCGATCCGCTCGCCCAGCGGGCCACCGTCGAGACACTGGTCGGGCTGGGCGCCCGGCGGGTCGAACTGGTCGACACCCTGATCGCGGCGGCCGTCGGCTGCGGGCTGCCCGTCGAGCAGCCGACCGCCTCCATGATCATGGTGTGCGGGGCGGCGACCACCCAGATCGCGGTGCTCTCGCTCGGTTCGATCGTGACCGCCGCGCGCATCCCGGTCGGCGGCGACGCCATCGATCACGCGGTGATCCAGCATCTGCGCCAGCACCACGAGCTGATGCTGCCGAGCCAGGCCGTACGCCCGCTCCAGGTGGCGCTCAGCGGCGGCGGCCTGAGCGCACACGGGCCGACCATGACCGAGATCCACGGCCGGGACGTGGCGACCGGCCTGGCCCGCTCGGTGCAGGTCGACACCGCCGCGATGCGTCAGGCGATCCACGCGCCGCTGACCGCGGTGCTCGACGGCCTCGGCAAGATCCTGCGCGCCTGTCCGCCCGACCTGGTGGCCGACATCGCCGACTGCGGGATCATGATGGTCGGCGGCAGCGCGCAGCTGCCCGGTCTCGAACAGATGCTGCGGAATGCCACAGGTGTGCCTGTGCACATCGCCGAGCGGCCCGACGTGTGTTCCGTACTGGGGCTCGGTGCGATGCTGGACGGGAAGATCGAGCCGTTGGTTCTCGACCCGCTCGCCTGCTGAGCGCCGCGGGGGTGGCGTATGACCGAAGAGACAGCGAACGCGGCGGCAGCGGACACGACCGCGGGGCCCCCGGACGAGGAGACGGCCGCCGCGGCCGGCACTCCGCAGGCGCCCCGGCTGCCGATGCTCCTGGAAGCGGTGCTGAGCGTCGGCACCGATCTCGAACTGCGGGCCACCCTCCAGCAGGTCGTGGACGCCGCCGCAGCACTGACCGGGGCCCGGTACGGCGCGCTCGGCGTGCTCGACCCCGAGCTCGGCACCATCAGCGAGCTGTTCACCTCGGGCCTCGACGACACCGAGCGGCAGCGCATCGGCCACTTCCCGGGCGGGCACTCGGGGATGCTCGGCGTCCTCATCGACGAACCGCAGCCGCTGCGCTCCGACGATCTGACCACCGACCCGCGCTCCTGCGGCGTGCCGCCCGGCCACCCGCCGATGCACTCCTTCCTCGGGGCGCCGATCCGGGTGCAGAACCAGGTGTTCGGCAATCTCTACCTCACCGAGAAACGCACCGGCCGCTTCACCGATACGGACATGGCGCTGCTGCGGGTGCTGGCCTCGCAGGCCGGAATCGCGATCGGCAATGCCCGGCTGTACGAGGCGGCCCGGCAGCGGGAGCGCTGGATCGAGGGGGCGGCCGCCGTCACCACCACCCTGCTGACCGGCAAGAACGCGGCCGACGCGCTGATGACCGTCGCCGAAGGGGCCAGGGCCCTCGCCGATGCCTGTGCCGGGGTGATCCTCCAGCCGAACGAGGAGGGCGGGATGGAGATCGTCACCGCGTCCACACTCGACGACCCGGCCGGGATCGTCGGTACGAGCATCGAGCCCGGCTCCGCCGTGCTGGCCCAACTGCTGGTCGGGGAACCGGTGTTCATCGAGGACTCGGCGACCGATCCACGGATGACGACGCATGTGCGGTCGCGGTTCGGCCCCAGCATGATGCTGCCGCTGCAGAGCGGCGGGCGGCTGATCGGCACCCTCGCCCTGCCCCGGCGGCGCGGCGACCGCCCGTACACGGCCGTGGACCGGCTGCTGGCCTCCCAGTTCGCCTCGCAGGCCGCGCTCGCCCTGGTCCTGGCGGACGCCCAGCACAACCGGGAGCAGCTCGCGGTGTACGAGGACCGGGACAGGATCGCCCGCGATCTGCACGACCTCGTCGTCCAGCGGCTGTTCGCGACCGAGATGATGCTGGAGTCGACCCGCCGCAGGGTCGCCGTCCCGGAGACGGACGAGCTGCTCGGCAAGGCCGTCGACGAGCTGGACTCCACCATTCAGGAGGTACGGACGGCGATCTTCGCCCTCCAGCAGCCACCCGCCGAGGCCCCCGCCACATTCCGCGGCCGGGTACTGCGGGAGACCGGGGGCGCCGCCGCCGTCCTGGGCTTCCAGCCGTCGGTGCACTTCAACGGGGCGGTCGACACATTGGTCCGGGACCCCGTGGACCAGCGGCTGCTCGCCGCGCTGCGGAGCGCCCTCGCGGCCGCGCACCGGCGGGCCGGGGTGTCGGCGATCGAGGTGGAGGTGGATGCGGCGGCCGTGCTGCCGGACGGGCGGGCCGCGGTCCGGCTGGCGGTCGCCGACGACGGCCGCGACGAGGACGGCTCGCGCTCGTCGACCGTCATCTGGCAGGCGCCGCTCTGAGCGCGACGCGAGTGTTGGAGTGGGCGACCCCGGCCTCCCGCTTGAGCCTGCGCAGCAGTCCGTCCAGGGCCGCGGTGTCGGCGACGGTGGCCCGTACGAGATAGTCGTGGCCGCCGGTCACATGCACCACTTCGGTGATGCCGGGCAGGGCGAGCACCGCCCGCTCGAACACCTCGTTCGTCGTGTCCATCCGCAGCGACACATCGATGAAGACGACGAGGCCGGTACGGGTGTCGGCGGCGGGGTCGATGATCACGGTGAAGCCGCGGATGACACCGTCGCGCCGCAGTCGGCGCACCCGGTCGGCCGCGGCGTTGGCGCTGAGTCCGACCCGTACGCCCAGATCGCGGTACGAGATCCGGGCATCCTCCTGCAGGATGCCGAGGATTTCCCTGTCCAGACGGTCCATACCGCGATTGTCGCAGCTTTGTCGGGTTTGCGACTTCGCAAGCCGCATCCGGGGCGTGGCCGGGGCATCCCCCGCTCCCGTGCGCGGTTCCCGGCCGCGTTGCCCCCCATGGCGCATCCCGACGGGCCCACGCTCCCCGCCCGCCCTTGACTGAAGGGGTGGATACAGCCGTGACTGAAGGGGTGGATACAGCCGTCAAGCAGCCTCCCGTCCCGGTCGGCGCACCGTCCGCGGCCGCCTCTCGGACCGCATCCACCCGGCCCTGGTCACGGCGGCGGCACTCGCTACCGGCCGCCCTGACGGCGATCGTCCAGGCCTTCGACCCGGAGCCGGCCCCCGGCGGCACGATCGCCCTGCTCTGTATGGCGGCCGGCCTGGGCACCGCGAGCGGCAGCATCTTCGCCCTGGTCTCCCGGGTGACACCACAGGCGAAGGTGGGCAGCGTGACCGGGATCGTCGGTGCGATGGGGGCCGGGGGGCTTCGTACCGCCGCTGGTGATGGGGGCGATCTACAGCGCGAAGGGGTCGTACTCGATCGGCTTCATGCTGCTGTCGGATCTGGCGCCGGCGGGGTGCGTGTACGCGTACGGGCGCATGCGGGGGCTTCAGCGGGAGTAGGGCCCGGCCACTTCAAGCCCGTCCGGCGATTGAGGACATCTTTTCAGCCCGCCCGGCGATTGAGGGCGAACCGGTCGGTGGACGGGCCTGGGCAGGCCCTAGGGTGCGGTGGGTGACTCCTCTTCTGTTTGTGCCGGATGACGGTTCCACCCGGGAAGCCACCCGGTTCGGCGAACACACCATGACGTACACCCAGTTGGCCACCGCCTCCACCGCACTCGCCGCGCGTCTCGCCGGCGCCGGACGGGTCGCCGTCTGGGCCACGCCCACGCCCGAGACCGTGGTCGCCGTCGTGGCCGCGCTGCGGGCCGGGGTGCCCGCGGTGCCGCTCAACCCGAAGACGGGGGCGCGCGAACTCGCGCACATCGTGGCCGACAGCGAACCGACCGCGGTGCTGGCCGGGGCGGGCGACGTACTCCCGTCGGCGCTGGACGCGCTGGGCCGTATCGATGTCGACACGGCCCCGGGCGGGGAAGACGGCGCCGCGCTCCCCGAACCCTCCCCCGAGTCGCCCGCGCTGATCGTCTACACCTCCGGCACCACGGGCCCGCCCAAGGGCGCGATCCTGCCGCGGCGGGCGATCGCCGCGTCGCTGGACGCGCTGGAGGACGCCTGGCAGTGGACCGGCGACGACGTGCTCGTCCACGCCCTGCCGCTGTTCCATGTGCACGGTCTGATCCTGGGCGTGCTCGGTCCGCTGCGCCGGGGCGGATCGGTGCGGCACCTGGGCAGGTTCTCCGCCGACGCGGTGGCCCGGGAGCTGTCGTCCGGCGGCACGATGCTCTTCGGCGTACCGACGATGTACCACCGGCTGGCCGAGGTCCTCGACGGCTCTGCCCCCGGTGCCGCCGAGCTGGCGAAGGCGCTGGCCGGGGCCCGGCTGCTGGTGTCCGGGTCGGCCGCGCTGCCGGTCCACGACCACGAGCGGATCGCGGCGGCGACCGGCCGCCGGGTCATCGAGCGGTACGGCATGACGGAGACGCTGATGAACACCGGCGTCCGGGCCGACGGCGAACCGCGCCCCGGCACGGTCGGCGCACCCCTGCGCGGCGTCGAGCTCCGCCTGGTCGAGGAGGACGGCACCGTGCTCACCGACCCCGAAGCCATCGGCGAGATCCAGGTGCGCGGCCCGAACCTCTTCACCGGCTATCTGAACCGCCCCGACGCCACGGCCGCCGCACTCACCGAGGACGGCTGGTTCCGCACGGGAGACATGGCCACCCGTGACACCGACGGCTATGTACGGATCGTCGGCCGCAAAGCCACCGATCTGATCAAGAGCGGCGGGTACAAGATCGGCGCCGGTGAGATCGAGAACGCGCTCCTCGACCACCCCGGCGTCCGCGAGGCCGCCGTCACCGGTGAACCGGACCCGGATCTGGGCGAGCGGATCGTCGCCTGGGTGGTGCCGGCCGACCCCGCCGCGCCTCCGACGCAGGACGAGCTGGCGGACCATGTGGCCGCCCAGCTGTCCCCGCACAAGCGCCCGCGCACGGTCCGCTACCTGGAGGCGCTGCCCCGCAACGACCTGGGCAAGATCATGAAGCGGTCGCTCCATGCCTGACCGGCTGACGGCGAGGGCGGCGATCGCGGCCGTCACCACCGAGTTCGAGGAGTTCACCGAATCCGGTGCGGCCGGCGGCGAGACCGACGGGGACGGGCCCCTTTCCTGGGCCGGGTACGCGGACTCCCGGGCCCGCGCCGCCGCCCTTACCGGCGAGGAGGAGTCCGTCGTCCACGGCCTCGCCTCCGTCGGCGGCCGGAGCTGTGTCCTGGTCTCGTTCGAGTTCGGATTTCTGGGCGGCTCGCTGGGGCAGCGCACCGGGGACCGGCTGGAGGCCGCGTACGAGGCCGCCCGGGCCCGGGGGCTTCCGCTGGTCTCGCTCATCGCGACGGGCGGCAGCCGGATGCAGGAGGGCATGGTCGCCCTGACCCAGCTGCAACGTGTCGCCCGCGCTTCGGCACGGCTGCGGGCGGCCGGCCCCGCACAGCTCGCGGTCCTGCGCGACCCGACGACGGGCGGCGGCTGGGCCACGCTGGGGGCGGGCGCCGATGTGATCCTGGCGCTGCCGGGCGCCCAGGTGGGGTTCGCCGGCTCCCGGGTGCGGCCCGTGGATGCGGACCCCCACGCGTACACCGCCGAGGGCCAGCTGGCCGCGGGCCAGATCGACGCCGTCGTCCCGCCGGACGAGCTCCCGGGCACAGTGGCCCGCTGGCTGCAGGCGCTCCATGCCCCCGGTTCCCCGGCCCCCGGCCCCGCCCCCGTGCCGGACTCCCTCTCCGCCACCGGCCTCCCCGTGACCGGCTGGGACGCGGTCCGGCAGGCCCGCTCCCCTTCCCGGCCGCGCGCCGAGGCGTATCTGGACGCGTATTTCGACCACCGGCTCCCGCTCAGCGGCGACCGCTGCGGTGGCACGGATCCGGGGCTGCGCTGCGGTTTCGGGCGGCGCGGCGGCCGGACGATCGCGTACGTCGCCCAGTGCGGCACCGCGACACTCCCGGCCGGCTACCGCACGGCGGCCCGGGTGATCCGGCTGGCCGGCCGGCTCGGTGTCCCCGTGCTCACCCTGATCGACACCCCGGGCGCGGCGAACGACGCCGAGGCGGAACGGGCGGGCGCGGGCGCGGCCATCGCCGACACCTTCGCGGCGATAGCCGGGGCCACGGTCCCCGTCACGACGCTGGTGATCGGCGAGGGCGGTTCGGGCGGCGCGCTGGCCCTGGCGGCACCGGGGAACACCTATGTCACCCAGGACAGCTATTTCTCGGTGATCGCACCGGAATCGGCGGCGGCGATCCTGAAGCGCGCCCCGGACGAGGTGCACGCCACGGCCGACCAGCTGCGGCTGCGCCCCCAGGACCTGGTGGAACTGGGCATCGCCCGCGCCGTGGTGCGCCCGGAGCCGCCCGAGGGCTGAGCCGTCACGGCTGCGGGTCCTTCGCGTCGTACCGCGCGAACTTGCGCCACCGCAGCGCCAGCAGCGATACGGCGACGACACAGGCGATCCCGCCGCCGGTCACCGCCAGGCCGGGCGAGGTCAGATCGCCGACCGATCCGGCCAGGAAGTCGCCGAGCCTCGGTCCGCCCGCCACGACGACGATGAACACGCCCTGCAGCCGTCCTCGCATCTCGTCCGGCACGGCCGCCTGGAGCATGGTGTTCCGGAAGACCATCGACGTGGTGTCCGCGCACCCGGCGAGCGCCAGGAAGATCAGCCCGAGCCAGAGCTGACGGGTCAGCCCGAAGAGTGCGATGGCGGTGCCCCAGGAGGCGACGGAGAGGAGCACGGCGAGGCCGTGGCGGCGGATGCGTCCCAGCCATCCGGAGAACACCCCGCCGAGCAGCGCCCCCAGCGCGGGAGCGGCGACCAGCAGCCCGGTGGTCTTCGCGTCACCTCCGTACCAGACCACGGCGACGACGGGGAACAGCGCCCGGGGATGGGCCAGCACCATGGCACACAGGTCGGTGAAGAAGGTCATCCGCAGATTGGGCCTGGTCCCGAGGAAACGCAGCCCGTCCGCGACGGATGCCCTTTTGTCGCCCGCGCCCTTCTCCCGCTCCGGCAGCATCGAGGGCAGCCGCCACATCGCGTACAGCGAGGCGGTGAAGGTGACGGCGTCGACGGTGTACGCGGCGCGGTACCCCCACCAGCCGACGAAGATCCCGCCGAGCATCGGTCCGACCAGCGTGCCGGTGGTGCCTGTCATGGAATTGAGCGCATTGGCGGCGGGCAGCTGCTCGGCCGGCAGCAGCCGGGCGATCATCGAGCTGCGGGCCGGTGAGTTGACCGCGAAGCAGGCCGCCTGCAGGGCGACGATCGCGTACAGCAGCCCCACCTGCTCCACCCCGGCGACGGTGGCGGCGACCAGCCCGACGGAGAGGACGAACGACCCCGCGGAGCTGGCAAGACCCAGCTTGCGCCGGTCGATGGTGTCCGCGACGGCCCCGCCGTACAGCCCGAAGACGACCAGCGGGAGGAACGAGCAGAAGCCGATGAGCCCGACCGAGAAGGCGGACCCGGTGATGTCGTAGACCTGGAGCGAGACGGCGAGCGCCGTCATTCCCTGCCCGATCCAGGAGACCGTGTTCCCGAACCAGAGCCGCCGGTAGTCGGGGGAGGTCCGCAGCGGCGTCAGGTCGGCGAGTATCCGTGTGCGGTGTACAGGTTCTTCGGCTGTTTCGGTCACAGCGGATGGTAACGACCGGTGTGGGTCCGGTGGTCCGGTCCCCATCGGGCACAGCATGTTCCCGGCCATGTCTCCGTGTCAGGAGGCACGACCGGCCACATCCCCGTGGCCCTACCGCCAGTGGATTCCTGACGGGCGGGCAGACGGGTACACAGTGCCGTTGTGCGGTTGGGCACGGCGCTCGAACAGGGTGGCGTACAGACCTCTCCGGCCCAGGAGTTGGGTATGCGTGCCCGACTCCACCAGACGTCCCTCGTCCAGAACCAGGATGCGGTCGGCGTCCGCGGCAAGGGCCAGGTCGTGCGTGATCACGATGGTGGTGCGTCCCTCGGCGAGGCGCCGCAGCGGCGCGATGATGCGCTGTGCGGCCAGTCTGTCCAGTCCACTGGTGGGCTCGTCGAGGAGGAGGACGGGCGCGTCGCGCAGCATGGCGCGGGCGATCGCGATGCGCTGCAGCTGGCCTCCGGAGAGCCGAGAAGTGCCAGTGGAAATGACGGTGGCATATCCCTCCGGCAGGGTGCGGATGAACCCGTGGGCGTCGGCCGCCTTCGCGGCTTCCACGACGTCACGGTGGCTCACATCCGTGCGCCCGCAGCCGATGTTCTCCTCGATGGTGTCGTGCAGGACGAGCGTGTCCTGGGGCAGCAGCGTGATGTTCCGGCGGAGGTGGGTCAGCGGCAGCTGGTCCACGGACACGCCGTCCAGCCGGATACTGCCGGCATCCGGGTCGTAGAACCTCAGCAGCAGAGCCGCCAGGGTCGACTTGCCCGCGCCACTGGGGCCGGTGATGACCAGCAGCTCCCCGGGGCTCGCGGTGAACGAGAGATCCCGGAGAACCGGCTCGCTGCTGCCGGGGTAGTGGAAGAGGACATGACTCGCCTCCACCTCGCCGAGCGCGCGGCTCCGGGGCGGGGCGGGCACGGAGGAGGCCGGGTCGGTGACGGCGGGCTCGGCATCGAGGATCTCCAGCAGCCGTTCGGCTCCCGCGGTCGCGGCGGTGGCCGTCAGGCCGAGCTGGCCCAGGGAACGGATCGGCGGGTAGAGGTAGCCGATGAAGGCGGCGAAGGCCAGCAGCTGTCCGAGCGTCATCCGCTGCCGGGAGATCTCCCACGCCCCCAGACCGATGATCGCCAGGACGCACAACGTTTCGAGGACCTCGACGAGTTGCTCGTAGAACTCGGTGAGGCGGACGGCCTTCACCGCTGTCCTCAGCCGGATACGTGCCTTGCTGAGGAGCCGCTCCTCCTCGTCGTGCTGCCTGTTGTACGCCTGGGTCATGACGACGTTGACCAACGTCTCCTCGACCACTGCCGTGATGGCACCGTCCGCCGCGCGGCCACGCCGGGACACGGCGCGCAGGGGCCTGGCGAAACGGGTGGTCGTGAACCAGAAGAGCGGCACCATGACAAAGGTGGCGAGGGCCAGATCCCAGCGCAGCCACAGGGCGGCGGCCGCGTAGAAGAGCGTACTGAACACGGCCGAGGCCGCCCCGACGATGCCGGAGACCACGAGCGCTTCGATGGCTTCCACGTCACCCGTCAGCCGCTCCACCAGGTCACCGCGGCGATTGCGTTGGTAAAAGTGCGGCGGGAGCGTCTGGAGATGACTGAAGACACGGGCCCGCAGCCGCATCACGAAGCGTTCGGCGACCCAGGCCGCGATCGAGTTGCCCAGATATCCCACCACCGCACCGGCGACAGCCACGGCGAGCCACTGACCGGCCGGCTTCCAGAAGGCACTGACGGAGCCGGTCTGCAGAGCGGTGTCGGTGAGTTTGGCGAAGAGCAGAACCGTGATGGTCTCGGCGATGGCGGCCAGGATGGCACACAGGAAGATGAGGATGAGCCAGCGCCGGTCGCCTCTGGTCAGTGGCCAGAAGCGCCGGAACGAAACCGCGATGCTGATGGGATCGGTGCGGATCGGTACATCATCCGTCACCGAGTCCTGAGGAGTCTCTTCGGAGGGCGCTGGGCGCCGGGGTGAGCTGCGGAGGCGCATGGGCGTCACGTCACAGAGGTGCTCGGACTATGGACCATCTCCATAGGCGTGGACCCCAAAACCGCGAGGCCGACCCGCGCCGGAGCGCGAGCCTGCCTCGATCTGGGGATGATGTCGGGGGATGTCGGGTCAGTAACCCCATCCGCCGCGTCCACGGCCGTAACCGCCGCGTCCACGGCCGTATCCGCCGCGTCCGTAACCGCCGCGTCCGTAGCCGCCGCGTCCGTAGCCGCCGCGTCCGTAACCGCCGCGTCCGTAGCCGCCGCGTCCGTAGCCGCCGTGGTCCCTGTCCCTGTGGTCGAAGATGCTGCGTACGTTCATCTTCGTCTCCTTTGGAGGGTAGCTGCGCCGCTCCTTGTTCTTGCTGCGGCACTACCGACACTACGACTACCCCCTACGACCAACAAGTCGTACAAGCCGCAATCCGGATAAAAGTTATGAAATACCGCAAACCTTCAGAGTGTTGTCCTATGTGACTCTCTGGCACACCCTCCAGGAGGCGAGGACACCGGCAGTCCTTACTGCGACTGGACACCTTTGCCCATGGCAACGCTCACGACCAGAACCTGAACAAGCCGATCGCACAGACGGCGCAGACGGCACGGACCTGACGGGCCCTTTGCGGCCGCACCGCGCCGCGCACAATGGAGCCTGCCCGTACGGCCCCTGACGGCACGAGAGGTCCGGAGGGCGACCCGCCGGGCCGTGGCACGGCCACCAGATCTTCATCCGGGGCTATGGTGAGGGCCCTCACGGAATCCATGAGGGCCCTGCCACCTGCATACACGCAGGTCATAACGTTTCTGCCGGGGACAGCAACAGTGGGGCGGGTGGGACTCGAACCCACGGCCGACGGATTATGAGTCCGCTGCTCTAACCGGCTGAGCTACCGCCCCTTTTCGGCGTGGCGCGTACAAGTGTGCGCGCCGTCTGCCGCAGCATAGCCGGTCATACGATCTCTCGCTTCGGATGGTCGGCTTCGCATGA
Source organism: Streptomyces sp. NPDC048473 (assembly GCF_043200155.1). Classification (NCBI taxonomy): domain Bacteria; kingdom Bacillati; phylum Actinomycetota; class Actinomycetes; order Kitasatosporales; family Streptomycetaceae; genus Streptomyces; species Streptomyces sp. NPDC048473. The sequence goes on along the minus strand of NZ_JBICXE010000014.1, from coordinate 127,455 downwards.
CCATGAAGACCGCGCTGCCTCCTGCCCGGTTCCGAACGGAGCGAAGTAGACGCGAAAGAGTCACGTGCACCCCACACGCACCACGGCGAAGGGCCGGCGACGGGCACACGAAAAAGGACCCCGCAGGGTCCTCTTCCGTTCCGCTCCCCCGACTGGACTCGAACCAGTAACCCTCCGGTTAACAGCCGAATGCTCTGCCAATTGAGCTACAGGGGATCGCGCTCCCCCGACTGGACTCGAACCAGTAACCTGCCGGTTAACAGCCGGCTGCTCTGCCAATTGAGCTACAGGGGATTGCTGCGTTTGCACCGAACCCTGCCTACCTGGCTCCTGCCGGGCGGCGCGCGTTCGCTGCGACACATACATTAGCGCAAGCAGGGGGGTGCTTTGCCAATCGGTATCGCCCGGGGTGATCTCGGGTGCCCGCGGGTAGGCGGGCAGAACACGTCGCACTGAGCGTCGCACTGAGCAAGGAAGGGTGGCAGCCATGCGGTACCGGCTCACGTTCATCGCCGGACTGGCCCTCGGATACGTGATCGGCACACGGGCCGGGCGCGAGCGTTACGAGCAGCTGAAGAAGTCCGCACGTCAGTTCGCCCAGAATCCGGCCGTGCGCAATACCGCCGAGTCCGCGGCGCAGAGCGGCCGCGATCTGGCCGGCAAGGCGTACCACGCGGTCAGCGACAAGGTCGGCGAGAAGGTGCCCGCCTCGGTGGCCGACCGGGTGCGCTCGCTGCGGGACCGCGGCCGGAACGGCGAGGACGACTGGGGCACCACCAACACATAGCGGGGCCGCCCGCCCGCTGCCGCGCCATCGGTACGGAAACGCTCCGGCGGTGCGGCAGAATCTTGGGCATGGGCATAGTCGCCGGCTTGGACAGTTCTTCCGCCTTCACACACATCGTCGTCTGCGATACGGACACGGGCGCCGTGCTGCGCCGGGGGTACGCCGCACACCCCGTCGAGGCCAAGGCCACCGAGGTCGATCCGCAGGCGTGGCTGCTCTCGCTCGGTGAGGCCGCCACCGGCGGGCTGCTCGAAGGCGTGCAGGCCATCGGTGTCTCCGCGCAGCAGCACGGTCTGGTGCCGCTGGACCACCAGGGCAATCTCGTACGCCCGGCACTGCTCGGCAATGACAAGCGGGCGCAGGTCGCCGCGGCCGATCTGATCGACGGGCTCGGCGGGCGGCAGCCCTGGGCCGAGGCAGTCGGGTCGGTGCCGCAGGCCGCCCAGCCGGTGTCGAAACTGCGCTGGCTGGCGCGGACCGAGCCGGAGGCGGCCCAGCGCGTGGCCTCGGTGCTGCAGCCGCACGACTGGCTGGTGTGGCAGCTGCTGGGGCGGCCGGCCCGGCGGACCACCGACCGGGGTGCGGCGTCCGGCACCGGTTACTGGTCGGCGGGCAGTGGTTCCTACCGGCCCGATCTGGTGGAGCTCGCGCTCGGGCACCAGGCCGCGCTGCCCGAGGTGCTCGGCCCCTCCGATGCGGCCGGGAAGACGCCCGAGGGGCTGCTGATCTCCGCGGGGACCGGCGAGACGATGGCGGCGGCTTTCGGGCTCGGGGTCGGGGTCGGCGATGCGGTGGTGTCGCTGGGCGCGTCGGGTTCGGTCATGGCGGTGCACCACGAGGCGCTGTCCGATCCGAACGGGATGATCACTTCGTTCGCGGACGCGACCGGGATGCATCTGCCGGTGGTGTACACATCGAATGCGGTACGTGCGCTGCGCGGGACCGTCGAGATGCTCGGGGTCGAGGGGCTGGAGGAGCTGTCCGCGCTGGCGCTGAAGTCGACGCCGGGCGCCTCCGGACTCGTACTCCTGCCGTATCTGGAGGGCGAGCGGACCCCGCATCTGCCACACACGGCGGGGACGCTGTGCGGGCTGCGGCGCGAGTCGATGAAGCCGGAGCATCTGGCACGGGCGGCGTTCGAGGGGATGCTGTGCTCGCTGGCCGACGCGCTCGATGTGCTGCGCGGCCGCGGTGTCGAGGTGCGGCGGGTGTTCCTGCTGGGGGCGGCGGCCGAGCTGCCCGCCGTGCAGGGGCTCGCCCCCGCACTGTTCGGTACGCAGGTGGTCGTGCCGCAGCCCGCCGAGTACGCGGCGCTGGGTGCGGCCCGGCAGGCGGCCTGGGCGCTGGGCGTCTCGCAGGGGACGGCCGATCCGCTCACTCCCCCGGCCTGGCAGGGTGCCGCGGCGCAGGTGCTGGAGCCGGGCGAGGAGCTGGCGGTCGGCCAGGCGGTGCGCCAGCAGTACGTGGCCACGCGCGACCAGATCCATCCGGGGGCGTTCGACTCCGCGCTCTGAGCCGCCCACCCTGCGTGACATGACCGGGTACACCTGACGGAGATCGATCTTCCGCATGTGTACTCGGTCTTTTTTTTGACCTGGTCTTGAATATAATCGTTCGCGGTCCCCGTCGGGGGTGCCGGAAGATGGGTCGACTCCCGACCTCTGCCGACTCCGAGAGACACGCGTGCTCATAAAACTACTGCGGGCCTATCTCGGTCCGTACAAGAAACCCATCCTGCTGCTGGTCCTCCTCCAACTCCTGCAGACCTGCGCCAGCCTCTATCTGCCCACCCTGAACGCCGACATCATCGACAACGGTGTCGTCAAAGGGGACACGGGCTACATCCTGGAGTTCGGCGGCATCATGATCGCCGTCAGCATCGCCCAGGTGGTCTGCAACATGGGGGCCGTCTACTACGGCGCCCGCACCGCGTCCGCGCTCGGCCGTGATGTCCGGGCGTCGATCTTCGACCGGGTGCAGTCGTTCTCGGCGCGTGAGGTCGGGCGGTTCGGCGCACCCTCGCTGATCACGCGTACGACCAATGACGTCCAGCAGGTCCAGATGCTGGTGCTGATGACGTTCACCCTGATGGTCTCGGCGCCGATCATGTGCGTCGGCGGCATCATCATGGCGCTCGGCCAGGACGTCCCGCTGTCGGCGGTGCTGCTCGCGGTCGTGCCGGTGCTCGGCATCGCGGTGAGCCTGATCGTCAAGCGTATGCGGCCGCTGTTCCGCACCATGCAGGAGCGGGTCGACACGGTGAACCGGGTGCTGCGCGAGCAGATCACCGGCAACCGCGTCATCCGGGCCTTCGTCCGCGACGGTTACGAGGAGGAGCGTTTCCGCGGCGCCAACAACGAGCTGACCGATGTGGCGCTGTCCACGGGCCGGCTGATGGCGCTGATGTTCCCGACCGTGATGACGGTCGTGAACGTGTCCTCGATCGCCGTGGTCTGGTTCGGTGCCCACCGCATCGACAGCGGCGGCATGGAGATCGGCGCGCTGACCGCGTTCCTCGCCTATCTGATGCAGATCGTCATGTCGGTGATGATGGCCACCTTCATGTTCATGATGGTGCCGCGCGCCGAGGTCTGTGCCGAGCGCATCCAGGAAGTCCTGGAGACCGAGTCGAGCGTGGTTCCGCCGGTCAAGCCGGTCCGCGAGCTGCGCGCCCACGGTCATCTGGAGGTCCGCGGCGCGGACTTCCGCTACCCGGGCGCCGAGGAGCCGGTGCTGCGGTCGGTGCATCTGGTGGCCCGTCCCGGCGAGACCACCGCGATCATCGGGTCGACGGGCAGCGGGAAGTCGACGCTGCTCGGACTCGTACCGCGGCTGTTCGACGTGACGGACGGCCAGGTGCTGGTCGACGGCACGGACGTACGGACGCTGGAGCCGACGCTGCTGGCGAAGACGGTGAGTCTCGTTCCGCAGAAGCCGTATCTGTTCTCCGGGACGGTCGCGACGAATCTACGGTACGGGAACCCGGACGCCACCGACGAGGAGCTGTGGCACGCGCTGGAGGTCGCGCAGGCCAAGGAGTTCGTCGAGGCGCTGGAGCACGGCCTGCACGCGCCGATCGCACAGGGCGGTACCAATGTCTCCGGCGGGCAGCGGCAGCGTCTGTCGATCGCCAGGACGCTGGTGCAGCGGCCGGAGATCTATCTCTTCGACGACTCGTTCTCCGCACTCGACTACGCGACCGACGCCGCGCTGCGCGGGGCACTCTCGCGGGAGACGGCCGAGGCGACCGTGGTGATCGTGGCGCAGCGGGTGTCCACCATCCGTGACGCCGACCGGATCCTGGTGCTGGACGAGGGCCGGGTCGTCGGCTCCGGCACCCATCACGAGCTGATGGACGGTAATGAAACGTACCGGGAGATCGTGCTCTCCCAGCTGACGGAAGCGGAGGCCGCGTAATGGCCGGGCCTGGCGGACGCATGATGGCGGCCGGGGCGCCGACCGAGCGGTCCATGGACTTCAAGGGGTCATCGAAGCGGCTGCTGAAGCGCTTCGCCACGGAGAAGACCTCGCTGTACGTGATGCTCGCGGCCGGTGTGCTGAGCGTCGGCCTCTCGGTGGTCGGGCCGAAGATCCTCGGCAAGGCGACCGACCTGGTGTTCGCCGGGGTCATCGGCCGGCGGATGCCGGAGGGAACGACCAAGGAACAGGCCATCGAGGGCCTGCGCAAAAGCAGCAGCGGCCTCGCCGACATGCTCTCCGGGGTGGACTTCGTCCCCGGTCACGGCATCGACTTCGGCGCGGTGGGCAACGTACTGCTGGCGGCGCTGGCGGTCTATGTCGGTGCCGGGCTGCTGATGCTGGTGTCGACACGGCTGTCGATCCGGATCATCAACCGGGTCGTGTTCCAGCTGCGTGAGGACATCCAGACCAAGCTGTCGCGGCTGCCGCTGTCGTACTTCGACCGGGCCAAGCGCGGCGAGGTCCTCAGTCGGGCGACGAACGACATCGACAACATCTCGCAGACGATGCAGCAGACGATGGGCCAGCTCATCAACTCCCTGCTCACCATCCTCGGCGTGCTGATCATGATGTTCTGGGTCTCGCCGCTGCTGGCGCTGGTCGCACTGGTGACGGTGCCGCTCTCGGTGGTCGTGGCCGCGAAGGTCGGCAAGCGGTCGCAGCCGCAGTTCGTGCAGCAGTGGAAGGTGACGGGCAAGCTCAACGCCCATATCGAGGAGATGTACACCGGGCACACCCTGGTGAAGGTCTTCGGCCGGCAGGAGGAGTCCGCGCGGGACTTCGCCGAACAGAACGAGGCGCTGTACGAGGCGGGCTTCAAGGCGCAGTTCAACAGCGGGATCATGCAGCCGCTGATGATGTTCGTCTCCAACCTGAACTACGTGCTGATCGCCGTCGTCGGTGGTCTGCGGGTCGCTTCGGGTTCGCTGTCGATCGGTGATGTGCAGGCGTTCATCCAGTACTCGCGGCAGTTCTCGATTCCGCTGACCCAGGTCGCCTCGATGGCGAACCTGGTGCAGTCGGGTGTCGCGTCGGCCGAGCGGATCTTCGAGCTGCTGGACGCCGAGGAGCAGGGCGCCGACCCCGCGCCGGGTACGGGCGAGCACCCCGAGGAGCTGCGGGGCAGCGTCTCGCTGGAGAAGGTGTCGTTCCGTTACGACCCGGAGAAGCCGCTCATCGAGGATCTGTCGCTGAACGTCGAGCCGGGTCACACGGTCGCGATCGTAGGCCCGACCGGCGCCGGCAAGACCACGCTCGTCAATCTGCTGATGCGGTTCTACGAGGTGACGGGCGGTCGGATCACCCTCGACGGGGTCGACGTGGCGAAGATGTCGCGCGACGACCTGCGGTCGGGGATCGGCATGGTCCTCCAGGACACCTGGCTGTTCGGCGGGTCGATAGCGGAGAACATCGCGTACGGCGCTTCGCGCGAGGTCACCCGGGAGGAGATCGAGGAGGCGGCGAAGGCGGCCCACGCCGACCGCTTCATCCGTACCCTGCCGGACGGCTACGACACGGTGATCGACGACGAGGGCTCCGGCGTCAGCGCGGGCGAGAAGCAGCTGATCACCATCGCGCGGGCCTTCCTGTCCGACCCGGTGATCCTGGTGCTCGACGAGGCGACGAGCTCCGTCGACACCCGTACCGAAGTACTGATCCAGAAGGCGATGGCGCGCCTGGCGCACGGTCGTACGAGCTTTGTGATCGCGCACCGGCTCTCCACCATCCGGGATGCCGACATCATCCTGGTGATGGAGAACGGCTCGATCGTCGAACAGGGCACGCACGACGAGCTGCTGGATGCCGAGGGCGCGTACGCCCGGCTGTATTCGGCGCAGTTCGCGCAGGCGGTCGCCGAGGTCGACTAGAAGAAGCAGTCAGCGCATGATGGGGGCCCGTCCGCCGGCCGGCGGACGGGCCCTCCTTGTCCGGGCGTGACCAGGCCGCCCGTGGGCCGGCGCGGCGCCCTTGGTCGCGGGCGGCGGCGGGCCGTCTCCAGCCTCACCCATCGCGCGTACGGCCCTCAGGCCTTTGCACCACGGACGCAACGGTTGTCCGGAAGCAGGTGAGAGCCCGGCAATGCCACAGGAGTTGTACAACCGCCGACGGCTACCGCGAGAGTTTCGCCGGATCTCGAACTGCCCTGGGACGACCGCCGGACGGCTGTTGCCCGGCGGTCGTTGCCCATTGCCGCGGGCGCGGCTCCGGCCGTCGGCCGTCTGCTCTTCGCGCCTGGCACATCGGCCGAACAGATCTCCACCGACTCGGACGTGAGCCGACCCGGCCCGTCCCGCCGGCGGTGCCCGTACCGCCCGGCGTCCCTGCGGGGTCAGTCGAGGTAGCCGCGGAGCTGGTCGGCGAAGGCGTGGTCCCGCAGCTTGTTGAGGGTCTTGGACTCGATCTGGCGGATACGTTCGCGTGTCACACCGAAGATCCTGCCTATCTCCTCAAGTGTGCGGGGCCGCCCGTCGGCCAGCCCGTAGCGCAGCTGGACCACCTTCCGCTCGCGCTCGTTGAGCGTGGAGAGCACCGCTTCCAGATGCTCGCGCAGCAGCAGGAACGCGGCGGACTCGACCGGGGACGCGGCGTCACCGTCCTCGATCAGGTCACCGAGGGCGACGTCCTCCTCCTCGCCGACCGGGGCGTGCAGCGAGACGGGTTCCTGAGCGAGCCGCAGGACTTCGCCGACCCGCTCCGGGGTGAGGTCGAGCTGGTCGGCGACCTCCTCGGCCGTCGGCTCGTAGCCGCGCTCCTGGAGCATCCGGCGCTGGACCCGCACGACGCGGTTGATCAGCTCGACGACATGGACCGGGACCCGTATGGTCCGCGCCTGGTCGGCGAGGGCGCGGGACATGGCCTGCCGGATCCACCAGGTCGCGTACGTCGAGAACTTGTAGCCCCGGGCGTAGTCGAACTTCTCGACCGCCCTGATCAGTCCGAGGTTTCCCTCCTGGACCAGATCGAGCATGGTCAGCCCGCGGCCGACATAGCGTTTGGCGACGGAGACGACGAGGCGGAGGTTGGCCTCGATGAGGCGCCGCTTCGCCATCCGCCCCATGACCACCAACCGGTCGAGATCGACGGCCAGTTGCGTGTCCGGGTCCGGGGTGCTCGCGAGCCGTTCCTCGGCGAAGAGACCGGCCTCGACGCGGCGGGCGAGCTCCACCTCGTCGGCGGCGGTGAGCAGCGGAATCCGGCCGATCTCCCGCAGATACTGGCGGAAGAGATCGGAGGACGGGCCCGCGGTCTCCGGACGGCCCCGCGGCTCCGGCGGTTCGGGCGCCTGGGGCAGCTCCTCCATGAGTGCCTCGGGTGGGTCGGGTGGGTCGGATGATGTCGGCGGCTCCGTCGCGGCCTCCGGATGATGCACGGCCCGGTTCTGCGCGGGGATTGCCGAGACATGCTCGGTTTCGGTCAGGGTCCGGGTCTGCACGGGGGCGACCTCCAGGTGATCGCTGCCGGATCGCGGGGATGGAGGACCACCGTTCGGTGGACCGGCCGCGCTCCGATGACTCAGGCACCGCCCCCCAGTGTGGGGGAAGACACATCACTGCCACGAGGGGCGTGCGGGGACTTTCTGAGTCCGGTCCGTGACCGAGCGGTTACGGGGAAACCCTCACGGTGCCGAAACTTCGCGTCAGAGCGCGTCGGCGCCGTTGTTGCGCAGGGCCTGGGCGTACTGCTGGAGGACCCAGACCTCGTTCTGCGCGGCCGCGAGATGGTCCGGGGCAACATTGCTGCCGAGGCGGGTGAGGCTGCCCTGTACGTCGTTGATCCGGCGGTCGACGGCTCGCAGGCGGACCTTGACCAGATGCTCGCCCGCGTACGCCTCGTCGATGGACTTGCCGTGGAAGACCTCGACCGCCAGCTCGGTGACCAGCTTGCGCACCGTGTCGTTGGGGGTCGCGTCGAGCACCTGGACCAGGTACTCGCGGGTCTCCGGGACACCCATTTCGGCGCCGCCCGCCGCCGCGATGCACTGCCGGACCGCGGCGTACGGCGGGGCGGTGAACTCGTCGGCTCCGTAGGCGTCGAAGGCCGGTGAGACGAGGGCGGGTTTCTGCAGGGCGAGCTTGAGCAGCTCGCGCTCGGTGCGGTGGGCGGGGCTGCGGAGGTTGAGGGCGGGGCCGGAAGGGGCGGCGGGTGCCTGGACCTCCTGGTGCCGGGAGCCGCCGCGGGCGGAGGCCGGTGCGGGTCCCCGGTCGCCCCGCCCGCGGGCCCACTGGGCGAGCTGGTTGACCCGGTGCACGACGTACTCCTGGTCCAGGATGCCGACGAAGCCGGCCAGCTGGACGGCGACCTCGCGCTGCACGCTGCCCGTCTTGATCTTGGCGACGACCGGTGCCGCCTCGTCGAGCGCGGCGCCGCGGCCCGCCGGGGTCTCCAGGTCGTACCGGCCGACAATCTGGCGGAGCGCGAACTCGAAGAGCGGGGTGCGGGGTTCGACCAGGTCGCGGACGGCCTCGTCGCCCTTGGCCAGGCGCAGATCGCACGGGTCCATGTTGTCCGGGGCGATCGCGATGTACGTCTCGGCGGCAAACTTCTGGTCGTCCTCGAAGGCGCGCAGGGCGGCCTTCTGCCCGGCCGCGTCACCGTCGAAGGTGAAGATCACCCGGGCGCTGCCGTTGTCCATCAGGAGGCGGCGCAGGATCTTGATGTGGTCGCCGCCGAAGGCCGTACCGCAGGTGGCGATGGCGGTGGTGATCCCGGCGAGATGACAGGCCATGACGTCGGTGTAGCCCTCGACGACCACGGCCCGGCTGGCCTTCGCGATGTCCTTCTTCGCCAGGTCGATGCCGTACAGCACCTGGGACTTCTTGTAGATCGGGGTCTCGGGGGTGTTGAGGTACTTCGGTCCGTTGTCGTCGTCGCGCAGCTTGCGGGCGCCGAAGCCGACGACATCGCCGGAGGTATCGCTGATCGGCCACATCAGCCGGCCGCGGAAGCGGTCGATGGGGCCGCGCCTGCCGTCCTGGGAGAGGCCGGAGGTGATCAGCTCCTTGTCACTGAAGCCCTTGCCGCGCAGATAGCGGGTGAGGTGGTCCCAGCCCGCCGGGCTGTAGCCGACGCCGAAATGGGCGGCCGCCGCCTGGTCGAAGCCGCGCTCGGCGAGGAACTTCCGGCCGATCTCGGCCTCGGGGCCGTCCAGCTGCTCGACATAGAACTGGGCGGCCACCTTGTGCGCCTCGACCAGCCGGATGCGCTCACCGCGCTGGTGGGAGGGGTTGTACCCGCCCTCCTCGTACCGCAGGGTGATGCCCGCCTTGGCGGCGAGCCGCTCGACCGTCTCGGAGAACGAGAGATGGTCGATCTTCATCACGAAGGCGATCGTGTCGCCGCCCTCCTGGCAGCCGAAGCAGTGGAAGAGACCCTTGCTCGGGCTGACCTGGAAGGAGGGGGACTTCTCGTCGTGGAACGGGCAGAGGCCCTTGAGGTTGCCACCGCCGGCATTGCGCAGCTGGAGGTACTCGGAAACGACGGCGTCGATCGGGACCGCGTCCCGTACCGCCTTCACATCGTCGTCATTGATCCTGCCTGCCACGGGTGAAGTCTACGGGTGGGGTACGACAGCTGTGCCGCGCGCCGATGTGATCCGTGGAACCCGGGGGGTGCGACGGCGCCTGCCGGGTGCCGTACGACTGAGCCGTCCCGTCCGGGGCCACCGGGCGGAACGGCCGGCCCGGGTCGTCTCGGCTCGGGTCGGGTCGTCTCGGCTCGGCTCGGGTCGTCTCGGCTCAGTTCAGGGAGTCCAGCGGTACCGACGGGTCCGCCAGCGCGTCCGGGTCGACCTGCTTGCCGGACCGGATCAGCTCCTGCACGGGCTCGGTGACGTCCCACACGTTGACGTTCATCCCGGCCAGCACCCGGCGGTCCTTCAGCCAGAAGGCGATGAACTCGCGCTTCCCCGCATCGCCGCGGATGACCACCTGGTCGTAGCTGCCGGGCGGCGCCCAGCCCGAGTATTCGAGGCCGAGGTCGTACTGGTCGGAGAAGAAGTACGGCACCCGGTCGTAGCTGACGTCCTTGCCGAGCATGGCGCGGGCCGCGGCCGGGCCGCTGTTCAGCGCGTTCGCCCAGTGCTCCACGCGCAGCCGGGCGCCGAGCAGCGGATGGGCCATGTTGGCGACGTCACCGGCCGCGAAGATGTGCGGGTCGGACGTGCGCAGGGAGGCGTCGACGGCGATGCCGCCGCCGTCCTCGCGCGCGGCGATGTCGAGCCCTGCGGCTTCGGCGAGGCCGGTGCGGGGGGCGGCACCGATCGCGGCGAGCACGTCGTGGGCGGGGTGCTCCTCGCCGTCGTCGGTGCGGACCGCGAGGACCAGGCCGTCCTGGCCGATGATCTCGGTGAGGCGGACGCCGAAGTGGAAGCGGACACCGTGGTCGCTGTGCAGATCGGTGAAGATCTGGCCGAGTTCGGGGCCGACGACCTGATGCAGTGGGGTCGGCTCCGGTTCGACGACGGTGACCTCGGCGCCGTACCCGCGCGCCGCCGCCGCGACCTCCAGGCCGATCCAGCCGGCCCCGGCGATCACCAGATGACCGTTGTCGCGGCCGAGGGCGGCCAGTACGTTGCGCAGCCGGTCGGCGTGGGCCAGGCGGCGCAGATGGTGGACGCCGGCCAGGTCCGTCCCCGGAATGGGGAGGCGGCGCGGCTCGGCCCCGGTGGCGAGCAGCAGCTTGTCGTAGTGGACGACGGTGCCGTCGCCGAGCTGTACGGAGCGGGCCTCCCGGTCGAGGGCGGTGACGGGCTGGCCCAGGTGGAGCTCGATGTCGGCACCCGCGTACCAGGCGGTCTCGTGGACGAAGACGCTGTCCCGCTCCTCCTTGCCGGACAGATAGCCCTTGGAGAGCGGAGGCCGTTCGTACGGATGGTCGCGTTCGTCGCCGAGAAGGATCACCCGGCCGCTGAAACCCTCCGCCCGGAGTGTCTCGGCTGCCTTCGCTCCTGCCAGTCCTCCGCCGACGATGACGAACGTCCGATGTGCGTCGACCACTTGATGCCTCCTCGGTGCTTGCTGCGCGGGGCCCGACTGCGAGCGTCCCGCACGCAGCGTGATGGCGAAAGAGGGTGTACACCGATCAGGTCACACCCAGTGGTCACAGGCCAGTCTGGCGCGGCTCGCCCGATACCGCGCCGCGCGGCTCCACAGGCAGGCCTGCGGCCAAGCACGCGGCCGTGGCAGAAACGGGGCGGATCCCCGTTGCCCGGTCCGGGTAACGGTCACTGTGGGAATTCAGCTCCGACAGGGCCGGTCGGATGGGCCCGGTGGGGCGGTGCGGTAGACGGAACGCGCAGGAACGCATGGTACGTACCCACTTCACCAGCAACGATCTGAACCGATTACGGATCGCATCGGGGCCGGATCCGATGGGGGAGAGCGCCTGCCGTCGACCGGCTCATCGGTCACTCCACGGCGGCCGCGCCGGAAGTGCTGGAACTCCCGATGACGACGACACCGCTGGGCGCGGTGCTGCGGCCGGCCCTGTCGACGGCGAGCCGGCATGCGGCGGCTTTGCGGGAGGCGGGACTGATCAGCTCGGAGCGGCGGGGGCCCGCGGTGGCCCATCGGCGGACGCGGCTGGGCGACGCGCCGGTGGACGGGCGTTTCCGGGGCGGTGGCGGCGGTGTGAGGTACCGGCCGGGGTGGGGTACCGGCCGGGGTGGGGTACCGGCCGGGGTGGGGTACCGGCCGGGGTGGAATGACGGGGCTCCGGTCAGCGGCGGCGGTCGGTGAGCGATGCGTGCAGGGAGCGTGCGGAGGCGTCGGTGAGGGCGGCGATCTGGTCGACCAGGACCCGCTTGCGGGCCCTGTCGTCGTGGGCGGCGTAGAACAGCGCCCGGAACTGCGGCTCCAGCCCCTCCGGGGCACGCGCGGTCAGCGCGGCGGCCAGTTCCGCGATGACGATCCGCTGGTCGGCGCGGATCGCCTCCTGCTCGGCGCGCTGCATGACGTACCGGTCGGCGACCGCCTTGAGCACGGCGCATTCGTTGCGTGCCTCGCGGGGGACGACGAGCTCGGCGGCGTACCGGCCGAGGCGGCCCGTCCCGTACGCCAGCCGGGTGCTGCTTTCGGCGGCGAGACAGAACCGGCCGATCAGCTGGCTCGTCGCGTCCTTCAGCCGGGCCTGGGCGACAGCGGATCCGTCGTAGCCGTGTGGCCACCAGTCCTGGCCGATGAGCCGGTCCAGGGCGTCGGCCAGCTCCTCGGGATCGGTGTCCGCCGGGACGTAACGGCCGATGGCGACCGCCCAGATCTCGTTCCGCTCGGGCTCGGCGTAGAGGCAGTTGGGGTCGATGTGCCCGGCGTGCAGCCCGTCCTCGAAGTCGTGCACCGAGTACGCGACGTCGTCGGACCAGTCCATGACCTGGGCCTCGAAGCATTTACGGTCCTTCGGGGCGCCGTGGCGGGCCCACTCGAAGACCGGCAGGTCGTCCTCGTACACCCCGAATTTCGGCGAGCCGGGGTCGAAGGGGTGCCCACCGCGCGGCCACGGGTACTTGGTGGCCGCGTCCAGTGAGGCACGGGTCAGGTTGAGACCTACGCTGACCAGCTCGCCGGTCCGGGTGTCGGGCACGAACCGCTTCGGCTCGAGCCTGGTCAGCAGGCGCAGCGACTGGGCGTTGCCCTCGAAGCCCCCGCAGTCCGACGCGAAGTCGTTCAGCGCCTGCTCCCCGTTGTGTCCGAACGGCGGGTGGCCCAGGTCATGGGCGAGGCAGGCCGTCTCGACCAGATCGGGGTCGCAGCCGAGCGCCGCCCCGAGTTCGCGGCCGACCTGGGCGCATTCCAGGGAGTGGGTGAGCCGGGTCCGCGGGCTGGCGTCCCAGGCGTGGCTGCGGGTGCCTGGGGTGACGACCTGGGTCTTCCCTGCGAGCCGGCGCAGCGCGGCGGAGTGCAGCACTCGGGCGCGGTCACGCTGGAACGCGGTACGACCGGGCCGTTTGTCCGGCTCGGTGTCCCAGCGCTCGGCGTCGGTCGCGCCGTAGGGGGCCGTGCCGTGGTCCTGCGTTCCCTGTGTGCCGTGCGTACCGTCCATGCCGTCCATGGTTCCGACAGTAAACGGCCGGGCCGACAAGAGGGCTCATGCGGCTGCGCGGCGGGCGGCTCGGGGCAAGGGGCCACAAGACGCTATTCGGCCGTCGCGACCCCGGCCACGAACCGTCGCACAGGCCCTGGGGCGGGGGCCCGCGCGGGCCGTCGGGTTCCGTTCAGGGAGATGAGGCTGAGCTGGGTGCCGAGCTGTGCGGTGATGCGGGTCAACAGTTGCGCCGTGCTGTCGAGGGGCAGGGACTCATCGGGATGTGCCGGTGCCGACTCCGTCATGGACCGATGGTGCAGGGCCGAGGTTGCCGCACCGTTGCGTGAGAGTGACGGGTGCTTTCCGCGGGCGCGTCGAGCGGTCTGGGCCGGATCGGGCGGAGCATCGGTTCAGGCGGGGTCTCGGCGCGAGGCCAGGTCTCGGCGCGAGGCCAGGTCTCGGCGCCGGGCGGGGAATCGATGCGGGCCGGGTCTCAATATCAGGCCGCGCCGCCGAAGAGCCGCTCGATGACGTACGCGACCCCGTCCTCCTCGTTGGAGAGCGTGTGCGTCCGTATGGCGGCCAGCACGCTCGGGTGGGCGTTGCCCATCGCGTAGCCGGTGCCGGCCCAGTCGAGGACGGTCAGGTCGTTGGGCATGTCGCCGAAGGCGATGACCTCCGTGGCGTCGATGCCCCGCCCGGCGCACAGCATCGAGAGGGTGCCGGCCTTGGTGACACCGGACGCACTGATCTCCAGCAGCCCGCGCCCGCCGGAGTGGGTGAGCTGCACCTCGTCGCCCGCCCCTTCCTCGGCCGCGGCCAGCAGGGCGTCCGCGTCGAGCCGGTCCGACCAGGCGAGCAGCTTGGTGACGGGGACGTCGGTCAGCCACAGATCCGCCAGCGACGGTACGGGCAGCTCGGCGTCGATGTCCTCGGAGAGCCGCAAGCGGTAGGCGGGTTCGTACAGGACCTGGTCGCCGGTCTCCAGGGCGAAGCCGATCTCGGGCACGGCGGCGGCCAGCGCGGTGGCGACGCGCCGGGCGGTGGCGAGGGGCAGGGCGCGGGAGGAGACGACGGTGCGCGTCCCGATGTCGTACACCAGCGCCCCGTTGCTGCACACGGCCGTCCCCGCGAGACCGGCGGCCTCGGCGAGCCGGTCGACGAATCTGGGCGGCCGGGCGGTGACGAGGACGACCTCGGCACCGGCACTCTCGGCCGTGCGCAGAGCGCGCAGGGTGCGGGGCGAGAGAGTGCCGTCGTTGCGCAGGAGCGTGCCGTCGAGATCGGAGGCGATCAGCCGTGGAAGCAACATTGCCCGATGCTACTGGGCGGCCGCCGGACGGCAGCCGGGCTCAGTCCGAGTTGCACCGGAGCAGCACACCCGGCCCGTCGGGGGTGAGACCGGCACCCATGCCTCGTCCGTCTCGTCCAACCGGCTCTCGTCCCAGCGCAGTTCGTGGGGCTGGTCGTCCACGCCGTCGCTGGACCAGTAGCGGATTTCCCCGACCGCGCCGCGCAAGGCGTCCCGCTCGTCCGGTGCCCAGGGGCGGTTCCAGGTGCCCGCACCGCGGAAGTACCGCTCGAACAGCCGCCGCAGCGCGCCGAGTTCATCGGGTGAGCGCACCGGGACGAGAAACCCCCTCGGCCTCGCCCTGCCGGCAGGCCGTACCGCCGTACTGCTGTTGATAGATCACCCCGGTGGGGGCCGCCACCACCACGTAGAGCCGGTCGACGGCCACACCGTCCGGGTCGAGGAACACATATCGCGGGAAAGACATGGGGTCGGCGTCGTGGGCCGGGGTCGCGTACTCAATGGGTTTTCCGGGCCGCCCGTTCCGCTGCCGCGTGCCACCACGCCGGGGCAGGCGGGAATCCTGGCTGCGAGGTGGGCTGGTCGGGATGGAGGCCGAGCGGAATCAGCGCCGCAGCCCGGACGCGGACGGTGATCCAGCCGTGCCAGCGGCCGTCCGGGCCGGGGCCGCAGGCCAGGTCGATGTGCAGGTCGTCGACGGCGAACGGCATCCAGTCGATGCCCCGGTCCCGCAGTCAAGCGCGGACGGCAGCCGCGGGATGCGGTCGGCCCTTCAGGTTCTCGTACGCGGCGACGGTCACCCAGTCGTCCGTCCCGGTTCCAGTTCGGTTCATGGCGGCCATCATGCCCGAAGTGTCTGCGGCACGATCGGAAACGGTAATGAAATCAACGAAATCGGGAGATGGAGAACCCTTCCTCCCCGTCACTCGTCCGATCATGTGGGACAGCACGGCACAGGGCGCGAACAGCACCGAACAGGGGGACACACTCATGCGGGAGAAGCAGCCGGGACGGCTGGGGCGGCTCGGGCGGCTGCGGCCGCGGTGGCCGCGGTGGCCGCGGACGCGGCGCGGGCAGCGGCGGCTCGTGCAGGGGGTGATGGTCGCCTGTGTGGCGGCGCTGGCACCCTCGACCTGGATGTACTCCCTCGCCGACGCCCGCGTCAGGACGCCCGCGGACGCGCCCGCGCAGCAGGTCGCCATGGTGTTCGGGGCCGGCCTCTGGCAGGGCAAGCCGACGCCGTATCTCGCGAACCGGCTGAACGCCGCCGCCGAGCTGTACCGGGACGGGAAGGTGAAAGTCGTGCTCGTGACCGGTGACAACAGCCGGAAGGAGTACGACGAACCGGACGCCATGCGCACGTATCTCAGGGCGCACGGGGTGCCGGACAAGCGGATCGTGAGCGACTTCGCCGGGTTCGACACCTGGGACTCGTGCGTCCGGGCCAAGAAGATCTTCGGGGTCGACCGCGCAGTGCTGGTGAGCCAGGGGTTCCACATCCGGCGGGCGATCGCGTTGTGCCGGACCGCGGGGATCGATGCGTACGGCGTCGGCGTCGACGCCGTACACGATGCGACCTGGTACTACGGCGGGACGCGGGAGGTGTTCGCGGCGGGAAAGGCGGCGCTGGATGCCGTGTTCAGGCCCGACCCGCAGTTTCTGGGGCCACAGGAGCCCGGGGTCGAGGAGGCCCTGGCGGCGGACGGGCATTGAGGGCGGGCGACCCCGGGCTGGTGCCGGCTACAGAGAGATGACCGGGGCGGTCTCGGCCGAGACCCAGTCGAGGTAGCGGGCGCTGCCCCGCACCACCGGGATCGCAATGATCTCCGGTGTTTCGTAGTCGTGCGCCGCCAGGAGATGCGCCTCCAGTTCCTCGTACCGCTCGGCCGTCGTCTTGAACAGCAGCTGCCACTCCTCGGTGGTATCGATGGCGTTCCGCCAGCGGTAGACCGAGGTGACGGGCGCGGAGATCTGTACGCAGGCGGCGAGCCGCGCCTCCACCGCGCCCTGCGCCAGGGAATGGGCCTTCTCCTCGCTGTCCGTCGTGGTCAGCACGGTCAGCATCAGCAATGCCGGCGTCGTCACCTTCGGGCTCCTCGGGTCGGTTTCGGGGCGTCCTTGCCTTCTTCGTCGATTGTCGGGGGCGTTGCGGCGCGGCGCAGTGTCCCGCGGTCAGACGCCGTACGGACGGACGGCCTTGGCGTCGCGCAGCGCGCGCCCCCACCAGACCAGCTGGTCGAGCAGTGTCCTGGCCGCCGCGTCGCAGCCCGAGGGGTCCTTGTGCCTGCCCTCGTCGTCGAACAGGGCGCCCGCATTGTGGAACGACACGGTTTCGCGGATGCCGACGGCGTGCAGCTCCGCGAAGACCTGCCTCAGGTGCTCGACGGCGCGCAGGCCTCCGGAGACTCCGCCGTACGAGACGAAGGCGACGGGCTTGGCCTGCCACTCGGCGTGGTGCCAGTCGATGAGGTTCTTCAGCGGGGCCGGGTACGAGTGGTTGTACTCGGGGGTGATGACGACGAAGGCATCGGCCTTGGCCAACCTGGGCGACACGGGCGCCAGTTGGGCCTGCGCATCGGCGTCGGGCCGGTGGGAGAGGGCGATCGGGAGGTCGAGTTCCGCGATGTCGATCAGGTCGGTCCCGATGCCGGAGTGACCGGCGGCGCGCGAGAGGAACCAGTCGGAGACGACGGGTGCGAACCGTCCCTCGCGATTGCTGGCGAGGATGACCGCAACCTTCAGGGGCGCGGTGGAGGCGGTCGTGGATGCGATGGATGAGGGTGTTGCGGTGAGGTCCATGCGGAGAGGCTCATATGTCAACCATGGTTGAGGTCAAGTCCTGTCCGTCGGGGGCCGCCGTCGCGCGCCGCGGCATACGGTGGATCGCATGACGACTCCCCCTCCCACGCCCTTCCCGTACGCCGAGTTCGACGGGCGTCCGGCCACCGAGGCGGATCTGCGGATTCCCGCCTTCCTCAACTACGGCCATTTCACGGCCATGCAGGTCAGGGACGGAAAGGTGCGCGGCCTCGCCCTGCATCTGGCCCGGCTGGACTCCGCCAACCAGGAGCTGTTCGAGCACGGTCTCGACGGGGAGCGGGTCCGCGAGCTGATCCGGCACGCGCTGGACAGTGCCGGGGTACGGGACGCCTCGACCCGGGTGTACGGCTTTCCGTCACCGGGCGGCACGGAGACGACCGTCATGGTCACGGTGCGCGAGCCGGCGCGGAAGTCCGCCGAACCGCACGACCTGATGTCCGTTCCGTACGCCCGGACCGTGCCGCACATCAAGCGCCCCGGCGAGTTCGGCCAGACGTACTACGCAAGGCTCGCGGCACGCGCCGGTTTCGACGAGGCCCTGCTGACCACGCCGGACGGTGCGGTGACGGAGGGTTCGATCACCAACATCGCTTTCTGGGACGGCACTTCGGTCGTCTGGCCCGACGCCCCTTCCCTGCTCGGCATCACCATGGCGCTGCTGGAGCAGGAGCTGCCGGGCGCGGGGCTGGAGTCCGTACGGCGCCCGGTGACACTGGACGGGCTGGCCGCGTTCCGGTCGGCGTTCATCACCAACTCGCAGGGCATCGCGCCGGTCCGGCGCATCGACGACACCGAGTTCACGATGGACGAGGAGCTGATGAAGCGGATCGGGCAGGCGTACGACGGCGCGCCGTGGGACACGATCTGAAGCCTCCTGGCGTCACGCCGGACCCCCATGGCTGCCCGGGCGCTTCACCGCCCGGCCGACCAGGACGGTCTCGACGGCCGTGACACCGTGGGCGCCGATGTCCTGTGTCAGAAAGCGATAGAGGGCTGCCAGGTCGGGCAGCCACACCGCGAGATGGAGGTTGGCGGCACCGGCGGTGGCCATGGCGCCGTGCACCGCCGGATGAGCGGCCAGTTCCCGGCCCACCGCGTCGAGCCGGCCGGGCTCCACCTGCATCAGCAGATTGGCGTCGACGGCGAGACCGAGGCGGCGCACGTCCACATGGACATGGGTGCGCAGCAGACCGCGCTCGCGCAGTGCCGCGATGCGGCGGCGGACGGTGGACTCGGGGCGGCTCGACGCGTTCTGGGAGTACGGCCGGGACGACTCGAACCTCCTCGCCGGTGCGCTGCCGGCGCCCGAGGCCGGCGTGTCCGTCACGGACCCGACCGGGGCCGCGGACCACGGGTGGACCGCGGGAGCCGAAGGCTTTCTCGCCGCGCCCCGCCTCCTGCACGGCGAACTCCACGCCCTGCTGCGGACGGCGGCCTGAAGGCACACGGGCAGGGTCGGCGTCCGGAGGGAGGGAGCATGGGGGCATGCAGATCCATATCGAAGGCTCACATCTCCCCGGCCTCACCTGTGGGCCCGACAGTGACTTCCCCGGCGCCCACAACATCCACGTGGGCGTGCAGCGCAAGGACAGGCCCGGCGAACTGCTCGGCCTGCACCCGGGCGACGCCCCGTCGGCCTCGTGGACCTTGGACTGCACCGTCGCCCCGGCCGGGGACGGTGTCGAGATCAAGGGGCCTTACGTGCAGAACCGGCTGGGCGGGCGCTTCGTCTATCTGTCCTGGGGCACGGTCGACGAGAACGGCGTCTTCGCCATGTTCCGGCGGGCCAAGCTGATGCTGGGCGACATCGATCCGGCCGTGGTCGAAGCCGCCGTGCGCTCCGGGCATCTCACCGCGCGGCTGACTCTCTCCGACGCCAAGGGGCAGCCGCTCTGCGCCCGGGTGCGACCGCCGGCTGTCGAATGGTCCGCCACAGCACCGGCCTGAGAATGCCGCATCGCGGGACGCCCCGGGCATGGAACCGCCCTCACCGGACCCAGGGGGGGGAAGGGTCCGGTGAGGGCGGCGGCCGGGGGCGGCCTGGTGCACCGTCCCGTGGGGGGGTGTCAGACGTGTGCCCGACACTCGCAAGGTCATGCGTGTGATGTGCGCCACTCTCTTCCGGGGCGACATCACCCAATCGGCACCGGGCGGTACGGGACCGGCAGCCCTCGCTTCGATCACCGCTGTGACCTGCACGCATGCAGCTTGGCAAGGATGCCGCGCCGGGCCGTTCGGGTGAAAGCTGACTCGGTGTCAGCAGGCATGGGTGGCGGACCGCCCGTTAGCTCGTGGTCAGGACACGCCGACACACCCACTCGCGCAGTTGCCGGAGGAACCCCCCATGCGTCCTGCCCGCCTAGTGACCGGTACCGCCGTTTCCGCGGTCACCATAGCCACGCTCGGCCTCTTCACCGCCGGGCCGTACGCGTACGCAGGTGATGTCGGCGCGCTGCGGGTCAGCTCGGCGGCCGCGCCACGGGACAACGGCGACGAGGGCGGGGCGGACAACCCCGCCGGGTCCGGGCGCGACACTCCCTTCAGCCTCAACAATCCCTCCGGCCTCAATGTCCCCTCGCTGCTCGACTCCGTCGGCGGGCTCGACGCCCTGTCCGGGCTCAACATTCCCTCCGGGGACGAGGGCTCGGCAAAGCAGGACAGCTCGTCGTCCGGACGCGACAACTCATCCGGACGCGACAGCCAGTCCGGACGCGACAACTCATCCGGACAGAACGACCAGTCCGGACGCGACAACTCGTCATCCGAGCGCGACAACTCATCCGGACGCGACAACTCATCATCCGAACGCGACAACTCATCGTCCGGACGCGACAGCCAGTCCGGACGGGACAACTCGTCATCCGGGCGTGACGACTCATCCGTACCCGACGCCCCCAGCGGGCACGTCAAAACAGGTGTCGGCGGCAGCGTCCGGCCCGACACCACCCAGATCGCGGCGGGCGCCGGCGTACTCGCCGCGACCGCCGTCGGCGGAGCCTGGCTCCTGCGTCGCCGGGCGAGCGGCACGCAGGGAGCCGGCTGACGGCGACGGATTCACGTCTCCGTACCGCCTGGTTTCCGTCCCGGTGGCCGCGCGCCACCGGGACGGGACTGTCCCCGTACCGTCCCCATCTCGTCACCCGGAGGACGACCGTGCCCCAGAAGGCCAAGAGCTGGCTGCTGGCCATCGCAGCGCTGGCCGGTATCTGGCTGATCCGTCACGGCGCCGGCACCGAGCTGATCCCGCCCCAGCCGACCGCCGCCCAGGCCTTCGCGGGCGGCCCCGAGCTGCAGCCGGGGTCTCCGGTCGCCGAACCACTGAAGCCCTCGGCGCCCGTGCGCATCCGGATCCCGAGCATCCGGGTGGACGCCCCGATGATGCGACTGGGGCTCGGGGCCGACGGCAGTCTCGATGTGCCGCCGGCCGGGAACCGTGATGTCGTCGGCTGGTACCGGGACGGCACTCCGCCCGGCTCCAAGGGCAGCGCGATCGTCGCCGGTCATGTCGACAACGCACAAGGGCCATCGGTCTTCTACAACCTGGGCACCCTGCAGAAGGGCAGCACGGTCGAGGTGGTCCGCCAGGACGGGCGTACCGCCGTCTTCTCACTCGACGCGGTCGAGGTCTACGAGAGCAAGAACTTCCCCGACAAGCGGGTGTACGGCGCCTCGCCCTACGCCTCGCTGCGGCTGATCACCTGCGGCGGCGGGTTCTCGAAGACGACGGGTTACCAGGGCAATGTGGTGGCGTACGCGCATCTCACCGAGGTGCGGTGAACCCGGCCGCCCGCCGCCCGTCGTTCATGCCGTCCACTGGTCGAACGCCAACTTCGCGACCAGCGAGAACACCACGACCAGCAGTACCCCGCGGACGAACTCGCTGCCCTTCCTGAGCGCCATCCGCGCCCCGATCAGACCGCCCGCCAGGTTGAACACCGCCATCAGCGCGGCCAGTTGCCACATCACGCTGCCCTGGTAGGCGAACATCGCCAGCGCCCCGCCGTTGGTGCAGACGTTGACGATCTTGGCGGTGGCGGACGCCGTCACCAGGTCGAGGTGGAGCACCGCGGTCAGCGCCAGCACCAGGAACGTTCCGGTGCCGGGGCCGAACAGCCCGTCGTAGAAGCCGATGCCGCCGCCGACCAGCACGATCGCGGTGACGGTGCGGGCCCGGGTGACCTTGTGCCGCGTACCGTCGTCCGCCGCCCTGCCGAACGAGGGCCGCAGCATCACGAACGCCGCGACCGCCAGCAGCACAACCATGATGACCGGGCGCAGCACCTCGCTGCTGATCCCGGCGGCGAAGAACGCCCCGGTCATCGATCCGGCCAGCGCCGCGAGCCCGATCCGCAGGGCCGTCCCGACCTTCACCGGTGCCTTGCGTACGTACGTCACGGCGGCGCCCGACGTACCGACGATCGCGACCGCCTTGTTCGTGCCGAGGACGTGCGCGGCCGGGACGTGCGGCAGGCCCAGCAGCAGGGCGGGCAGCAGCAGCA
Source organism: Streptomyces sp. NPDC048473 (assembly GCF_043200155.1). NCBI lineage: Bacteria > Bacillati > Actinomycetota > Actinomycetes > Kitasatosporales > Streptomycetaceae > Streptomyces > Streptomyces sp. NPDC048473. The sequence continues at coordinate 105,539 of NZ_JBICXE010000014.1, read as the reverse complement.
GTCCGCCGCCGCCGACCACCGCGTCGATCCAGCCGGCCGCGGCTGCGGCGAGGCAGAGGACGACCAGAGTGGTGAGTGTTATGTCGGGCATGGTCGCGACCATAAGGAGGCGATACGTGCTCCGTCCAACCGCTTTCGGCCGGATCGCCGAGCCAACTCCGAGGTTCACGGGCTTCAGGCCCTCGCGAGCCCGGCGGAATCCGGATCCGCCCGGCCCGTCCGGCCGGCGCGCCGCGGTCGTACGCTTGGCCCATGAGCCAGGGCTGGAACGCGAGCGACATCCCCGATCAGAGCGGCCGTACCGCCGTGGTCACCGGAGCCAACAGCGGCATCGGACTGATCACGGCACGGGAACTGGCCCGGCACGGCGCGCGAGTGCTGCTCGCCTGCCGCGACGAGACACGCGGCAAGGAGGCCGAGTCCCGCATCCGGACGGCCGTGCCCGGCGCGGACGTGGAGTTCGTACCGCTCGATCTGGCCGATCTGGATTCCGTACGCAAGTTCGCCGCGGCCCACACGCCCGACCGGCTCGATCTGCTGATCAACAACGCGGGTGTGATGGCCCTTCCGTACGGGAAGACGGCCGACGGCTTCGAGAGGCAGTTCGGCGTCAACCACCTCGGGCACTTCGCCCTCACCGGACTGCTGCTCACAAAGCTCCTCGACACCCCCGGGGCGCGCGTGGTGAGCGTCTCCAGCGGTATGCACGCCCTGTCCAACATCGACATCGGGGATCTCAACAGCGAGCGGAACTACCGCCGTTGGATCGCCTACGGCCGCTCCAAGACCGCCAATCTGCTCTTCATCCACGAGCTGGCGCGGCGGCTGTCGGCGGCCGGTTGCGAGGTGGTGGCCGCCGCGGCGCACCCCGGTTACGCGGCGACCAATCTGCAGACGGCGGGCGTCCGGATGGAGAACCGCAAGGCGGCGGAACGGGTGGTGGAGCTCGGCAACCGGATCATCGCCCAGCCCGCGTCGTCCGGTGCGCTGCCCACCCTGTACGCGGCCACCGCGCCCGGCGTACGCCCCGACTCGTTCACCGGGCCGAGGCTGCTGGGCTGGCGCGGTGCGCCCGCCCCGTCCTGGCGGGCAGGCTGGACGCTGAACGATGTGGCGAGCGAACGGCTCTGGGTGGCGTCCGAGCAGCTCACGGGGGTGGCATATCCGGGCTTCACACACTGAGGACCGCTCCCCCGCCCCTCGTCGACGGGCTCAGCCCTGCTGGCCCTCGACGGCGGAGGGGTCCATCCACATGACCTCCCAGATGTGGTGGTTCGGGTCCTGGAAGGAACGGCCGTACATGAAGCCGTAGTCGATCGGCTCGTTGGCGGGCGATCCCCCGGAGGCGAGGGCGGTGTCGACCAGCTCGTCCACCTTCTCGCGGCTCTCGGCGCTCAGGGCGAGGATCACCTCGGTGGACTTCGAGGCGTCGACGATCTCCTTCTTGGTGAACTCCTTGAAGCGGGGCTCCGTGAGGAGCATGGCGAAGATGGTGTCGCTGATGACGAGACATGCGGTGTTCTCGTCGGTGAACTGCGGGTTGAACGAGAAGCCGAGCTTGCCGAAGAAGGCCTTGGTCGTCTCGAGGTCCTTGACCGGCAGGTTCACGAAGATCATCTGAGGCATGGTCGTTCCGCTCTCTCTGTTGTCCGAACTCTGCGTTGTTCGAACTCTGCTGTTCGAACGATTTACGACAGGTAGACGGCCGGGCTGCGCAGAACTCATCGGTCCCGCGAAGAAAACTCTGGCCCTCCGGCGTCAGGACATGGCGAGCGGCGCGCCGCCGCGGAGCAGTGATCCGCCCAGCGGGGTCAGCGTGTGCAGGACCGAGCTGCCGTGCCTCAGGGTGTGGATCAGGCCGGCCTCGCGCAGCACACAGGCGTGCTGGCTCGCCGAGGCGAGGGAGACTCCTGCCCGGCGGGCGAGTTCGCTGGTCGTGCAGCCGTTGCCGATGGCTCTCAGGATCGTCGAGCGGGTATTGCCGAGGAGCCGGCCGAGCCAGGGCCCCGGTTCGGCGAAGACCGGGGCGCGGGAGTGGGTGACCGGGTAGACGAGGACCGGCGGAAGCTGCGGGTCGCGGTAGACGACCGGGGTGACGCGGCAGAAGTACGACGGCTGGAGCAGTAACCCCCTCCCGTCCAGATGGAGTTCGCGGTCGACGGGGTAGTCCGCCTCCAGCACGGGGGCCCGCCAGCGGATCATGGGCGGGAGGGAGGCGAGCAGCTCTTCCGCCCCGCCGTCCAGGAGGGCGCGGCCGCGGACGGCGCGGTCGGCCTCGACGCTGGCCTGGATGTGCGGCCAGTACGGCTCGATCGCGGCGCGATGGTAGCCGCGCAGGGCGGCGATGAGCCGGCCGAGCAGCTCGCCGCGCCCGTCCGCGGTGCGGCGCGCCTCGCGGCGTTCGGCGCCCAGCAGGGCGAGTTCGGCGCGGATCCGCAGGGGCGGGGTGTCGCGCAACGCTTCAATTCCGGCGTCGATGCCGTACGGCTCACCGCTTTCCTGAGAAGGCGTCAGGAAGTCCGGGAAATAGCCGCGCGGTGGAATCACGGCGGCCAGCAGACGTACTTCACCATTCAACCGGGGCCGGGTTTCCGTACGCCATTTCCCGAACACCGTGGAACCACGCCGATCCCTCAGCCGATGGAAACTCAGAATGGTTTCCCACAGCGCATCCGGCCGGGTGGCCATCCGCACCTTGGAAAGGTCCACTCCGGACATATGGATACGCAGCACCGAACCCCCATCTGTTGCACCTGCAATTGCCCCCACGCAAGGGTAGGTGATCCGTAACAGCACGTCACCACGGGGTTTCGGCCAGAGGTGAAACGTCTCGCCTCCGCATGCCCTCTCCCGAAAAGCTGTACGACGTCGGGTACGAATCCGGAGCCACCGGAAGAGCGAGTGAAGGCCGTGGGGGGTTTTGCTCGTTCGGCGGCGGTCGGCGACGGTGCGGCTCCGTACCCGACGGGGGTAAGCCGGGTGCGGCCCATGGATGGGGATCCATGGGCCGCACCCCGGTCCGTTCCCGATCCATATCTTTGCGTATTGAACGAACTTTGCGTATTGAACGAAGAAAAGGCACAACGTCGAACAACCATTTTCCCCAGAACAAAACGAAACGGCGGCACCCCCGCACAGGGTGCCGCCGCCTCTGGGAGTTCCGGAGCCGCCGTCGGGTCGGTGAGGGTACGAGTGAGCCGACGACAGCTCCGGGGTCAGGGGGTGTGATGCCGGGTCAGCGGCTGTCGCTGCCCTTCGAGTCCGCCGCCGCCCGGCCCGCCTCCAGACGGGCGACAGGGATGCGGAACGGGGAGCAGGACACGTAGTCCAGGCCCACCTCGTGGAAGAAGTGCACCGACTCCGGGTCGCCGCCGTGCTCGCCGCAGACGCCGAGCTTCAGGTCCGGGCGGGTGGCCCGGCCGGCCGCGACGGCGCTGCGGACCAGCGCGCCGACGCCGTCCTTGTCGATCGTCTCGAACGGCGACACCCCGAAGATGCCCTTCTCCAGGTACGCGGTGAAGAACGAGGCCTCCACGTCGTCGCGGGAGAAGCCCCACACCGTCTGGGTCAGGTCGTTCGTACCGAAGGAGAAGAACTGTGCGGCCTCGGCGATCTGACCGGCGGTCAGCGCGGCACGCGGCAGCTCGATCATCGTGCCGATGGAGAGCTTCAGCCGGGTGCCGGTGGCGGCCTCGACCTCGGCGATGACCTGGTCGGCCTCCTCGCGGACGATCTCCAGCTCCTGGACCGTGCCGACCAGCGGAATCATGATCTCGGCGCGCGGGTCGCCCTTGGCGTTCTTGCGCTCGGCCGCGGCCTCGGCGATCGCCCGTACCTGCATGGCAAACAGGCCGGGGATGACGAGACCGAGACGGACCCCGCGCAGACCGAGCATCGGGTTCTGCTCGTGCAGCTTGTGCACGGCCTGGAGCAGGCGCAGGTCGTTCTCGTTGGCGTCCTTGCGGGACTCGGCGAGCGCGACCCGTACCGAGAGCTCGGTGATGTCGGGCAGGAACTCGTGCAGCGGCGGGTCGAGCAGCCGTACGGTGACGGGCAGTCCGTCCATCGCCTCGAACAGCTCGATGAAGTCGGCCTTCTGGAGCGGAAGCAGCGCGTCCAGCGCGGTCTCGCGCTCGGTGTCGGTGTCCGCGAGGATCAGCTTCTCGACCATCTCGCGGCGCTCGCCGAGGAACATGTGCTCGGTACGGCACAGGCCGATGCCCTGGGCGCCGAAGCGGCGGGCGCGCAGCGCGTCCTCGGCGTTGTCGGCGTTGGCCCGCACCCGCAGCCGGCGCACCCGGTCCGCGTACGCCATGATCCGGTGCACGGCGGCGACCAGCTCGTCGGCGTCGTCGGCGCCCGCGTGCATCCGGCCCTCGAAGTACTCGACGACCGGGGACGGCACGACGGGGACCTCACCGAGGTACACCTTGCCGGTGGAGCCGTCGATGGAGACGACGTCGCCCTCCTCGATGACCCGGCCGCCCACCGTCATCCGGCGGCGCTTGGTGTCGACTTCGAGGTCCTCGGCGCCGCAGACACAGGTCTTGCCCATGCCGCGTGCGACGACGGCGGCGTGCGAGGTCTTGCCGCCTCGCGAGGTCAGGATGCCCTCGGCCGCGATCATGCCGTCGAGGTCGTCGGGGTTGGTCTCGCGGCGGATGAGGATGACCTTCTCGCCGGACCGGGACCACTTCACCGCGGTGTACGAGTCGAAGACGGCCTTGCCGACCGCGGCGCCGGGCGAGGCGGCGATGCCACGGCCGAGCAGCTCCGTCTTCGCTTCGTCGTCGAAGCGCGGGAACATCAGCTGCGCGAGCTGCGCCCCGTTGACCCGCTGGAGCGCCTCGGCCTCGTCGATCAGGCCCTGGTCGACGAGCTGCGTGGCGATCCGGAAGGCGGCACCGGCGGTGCGCTTGCCGACCCGGGTCTGGAGCATCCACAGCTGGCCGCGCTCGATGGTGAACTCGATGTCGCACAAGTCCTTGTAGTGCGTCTCGAGCGTCTTCATGATCTGCATCAGCTGGTCGTACGACTTCTTGTCGATCGACTCCAGCTCGGCGAGCGGCACGGTGTTACGGATACCGGCGACGACGTCCTCGCCCTGCGCGTTCTGCAGGTAGTCGCCGTACACGCCCGCGTGGCCGCTGGCCGGGTCGCGGGTGAACGCGACACCCGTACCGGAGTCGGGACCGAGGTTGCCGAAGACCATCGAACAGACGTTGACGGCCGTGCCGAGGTCGCCGGGGATGCGCTCCTGGCGGCGGTAGAGCTTGGCCCGGTCGGTGTTCCACGATTCGAAGACGGCCTTTATGGCCAGGTCCATCTGCTCGCGCGGGTCCTGCGGGAAGTCACGTCCGGCGTCCCGCGAGACGATCTTCTTGAACTGCTTGACCAGCTTCTTCAGGTCGGCCGCGTCGAGATCCACATCGACCGTGACACCCTTGGCCTCCTTCGCCGCCTCCAGCGCCTCCTCGAAGAGGTCGCCGTCGACGCCGAGGACGGTCTTGCCGAACATCTGGATGAGGCGGCGGTAGGAGTCCCACGCGAAACGCTCGTCGCCGGCCTGGGCGGTGAGACCGACCACGGACTCGTCGGAGAGGCCGATGTTGAGGACCGTGTCCATCATGCCGGGCATCGAGAACTTCGCGCCGGAGCGGACCGAGACCAGCAGCGGGTCGTCCGCCTGGCCGAGCTTCTTGCCCATCCGCGCCTCAAGGGCGTCGAGATGCGCGCTGACCTCGTCGCGCAGCGCCGTCGGCTCCTCGCCACTGTCGAGGTAGACCTTGCACGCCTCGGTGGTGATGGTGAAGCCCGGAGGGACGGGGAGCCCGAGATTGGTCATCTCGGCGAGGTTGGCACCCTTCCCGCCGAGCAGGTCCTTCAGATCCTTGTTGCCCTCGGTGAAGTCGTAGACGAACTTCTGAGGATCTTTGTTTTCCGACACGGGTCTCGACTCCTCGAGGACGCGGTGGCTGCCCTGACGGCGAGGAACATACCCAGATCGAAGGTGTCTGGGTACGTCCACTTGCGCGTCATGAGGCCTCAACCACCCGTCCGCCAGCAGATCGAAAGTGGCATGCCTTGTCCCTCGATGGAGGCATGCCTTCACTTCTTGAACGAATAAGCACTCAGTGCGACCGAAATCCCCGATCTCGACCACGCAGCGCAGCGGAAGCGTCGATCGATCAAAGTGAAGCACCTTGGCACCGAGTGCCATCATTTGAGAAATGCAGCTCCCGAATTTGCGCTCATTTGAGCGACCTGGTTCTCAGGGTGGCGAGAATCACTCTACGATCGGCGCTCAGATGTCACCATCCGGACGGGCGAAGGGCGGTCATTGGTCACCCGTTGACCATCGAGGTGCAGCCGAGTGTGAGCAGATTCGATGCGCGATGCCCAATGTGGGCACATTGAGGCTCACCCATGGCCAGATATCGCCGAATCCGGCTTGATGTAGCGCTCAGATGAGCGAGACAAAAGAAGAGGCACGCGGTGCCTGTGGCGCCGTGTGCCTCTTGAGGGCCCCGAAGGGCCGGGGAAAGCCCTGGAGGGCCCCGTCGGGCCCCCGTCGCGCCCTCGGGAGCGTTCTCAGCCGCCCGAGGTGTCCAGCTCCGCGTCCGCGCTCACGCCCGCGCAGTCGTACGGGTCCTTCAGCCAGCCGTCCGGCAGGACCACCCGGTTGTTGCCCGAGGTGCGCCCGCGCGGCCCGTCCGCGCCGGCCGGCCACGGCTGGTCCAGGTCCAGCTCCTGCAGCTGGCCGCCCAGCTCGTCCAGCGACGAGGTGATGGCCAGCTTCTTGCGCATCTCGGAGCCGACCGAGAAGCCCTTGAGGTACCAGGCGACATGCTTGCGGAAGTCGATCACGCCACGGGTCTCGTCGCCGATCCACTCCCCCAGGAGCGTCGCGTGCCGCAGCATGACGTCGGCGACCTCGCGCAGACCGGGCGCCCGCCTCGCCTCCGTACCCTCGAACGCGCTCACCAGGTCGCCGAAGAGCCAGGGGCGGCCCAGGCAGCCACGGCCCACGACCACGCCGTCGCAGCCGGTCTCGCGCATCATCCGGCGGGCGTCGTCCGCGCACCAGATGTCGCCGTTACCGAGGACGGGGATCTCCGGGACGTGCTCCTTGAGGCGGGCGATGGCGTCCCAGTCGGCGGTGCCGCCGTAGTGCTGGGCGGCCGTCCGGCCGTGCAGGGCGACGGCCGTGACGCCCTCCTCGACCGCGATCCGGCCCGCGTCGAGGTAGGTGGTGTGGTCGTCGTCGATGCCCTTGCGCATCTTGATGGTGACCGGCAGATCGCCCGCGTTGGAGACCGCCTGGTGGAGGATCGCGCGCAGTAGCGGCCGCTTGTACGGGAGCGCCGAGCCACCGCCCTTGCGGGTCACCTTGGGGACCGGGCAGCCGAAGTTCAGGTCGATGTGGTCGGCGAGATTCTCGTCGACGATCATGCGGACGGCCTTGCCGACAGTGACCGGGTCCACTCCGTACAGCTGGATCGAGCGCGGGGTCTCGCTCGCGTCGAAGTGGATGAGCTGCATGGTCTTCTCATTGCGCTCGACCAGCGCCCGCGTGGTGATCATCTCGCTGACGAACAGCCCCTTGCCGCCGGAGTACTCCCGGCACAGGGTGCGGAACGGGGCGTTGGTGATGCCGGCCATGGGGGCGAGCACCACCGGCGGCTGCACCGTGTGGGGGCCGATCCGGAGCAGCGGGAGCGAGGGGGCGAGCGTGGTCATTGCTCCATTGTCGCGTATGGCGCGGAGCGGCCCGTCAGCAGAGTTCGTTAGTTAACCGTACTATCCATGTATGTCCGAGCTGAGCCCCCGCCGACGGCAGTTGGTGCTGGCGATCTGCTGCATGAGTCTGCTGATCGTCAGTCTTGACAACACCGTCCTCAATGTCGCCCTGCCCTCCATGCAGAAGGAACTGCACGCCACCGTCGCGGGCATGCAGTGGACGATCGACGCCTACACCCTCGTCCTCGCCTCGCTACTGATGCTCGCGGGCTCCACCGCCGACCGGATCGGGCGCCGGAAGATCTTCAAGATCGGGCTCGTCCTCTTCACCCTCGGCTCGGTGCTCTGCTCCCTGGCGCCGAACCTGGAGTCGCTGGTGGCGTTCCGGATGGTGCAGGCGGTGGGCGGATCGATGCTCAACCCCGTCGCGATGTCGATCATCACCAACACCTTCACCGACCCGCGTGAGCGGGCCCGGGCCATCGGGGTGTGGGGCGGTGTCGTCGGCATCTCCATGGCGGCGGGCCCGGTGGTCGGCGGCCTGCTGGTGGACTCGGTCGGCTGGCGGTCGATCTTCTGGATCAATCTGCCGGTCGGTCTCGCCGCGCTGCTGCTCACCTGGCGGTACGTCCCCGAGTCCCGCGCCCCGAAGCCGCGCCGCCCCGATCCCGTGGGGCAGCTGCTGGTGATCGGGCTGCTCGGTTCGCTGACGTACGCGATCATCGAGGCGCCCTCGGCGGGCTGGACCTCGCCGCGGATCCTGGTGTTCGCCGTGCTCGCCGTGTGCTCGCTCGCCGGGCTGCTGCTGTACGAATCCCGGCGCGCCGAGCCCCTCATCGACCTGCGGTTCTTCCGCAGCGCCCCGTTCAGCGGTGCCACCGCCATCGCGGTCTGCGCCTTCGCCGCACTGAGCGGGTTCCTCTTCCTCAACACGCTGTATCTGCAGAACGTGCGCGGTTTGAGCGCGCTGCACGCCGGTCTCTACATGCTGCCGATGGCGGCCCTGACCTTTGTCTGCGCACCGCTGTCGGGGCGGCTCGTCGGCAGCCGGGGGCCGCGGCTGTCGCTGCTGGTGGCGGGCGTGGCCATAACGGCGTGCGGGCTGTTGTTCGCCGCGTTCGACGCGGAGACGGACGACGTCCTGCTGTTCACCGGCTATGTGCTGTTCGGCCTCGGCTTCGGCATGGTGAACGCGCCGATCACCAACACGGCCGTCTCCGGGATGCCGCGCTCGCAGGCCGGTGTGGCGGCGGCGGTCGCCTCGACCAGCCGGCAGATCGGCGGGACGCTCGGGGTCGCCGTGATCGGTGCGGTGCTGGCGGCGGGCGTGGCCGGTACCGGTTCGCCGCGCGGCGCCTCGTACGCGGCCGCCTTCGTGGACGCGAGCAAGCCCGCCTGGTGGATCCTCGCCGGGTGCGGGCTGTGCGTCCTGCTGGTGGGGGCGCTGACCAGCGGGCACTGGGCGCGGGAGACGGCACGTCGGACCGCGGAGCGGCTGGAGGCACCGACGGGCGCTCCGGCCGGGGATCAGGCGTCGGCGAGCTCCAGGGTCTGAAGGCGGCGCAGCCGCTGCATGGTCTCGTCGTCGGCGGGGGCGTACGTCACCATGCGCGGCCCGGACGACGGGCCGAGCCACAGGTCGGTGTGGTCGAGGCGGAGCAGTCCGACATGGGCGTTGCGGAAGATCTTGGTCCGGCCACCGGGGCCCACCACCTCGTGCCGCGCCCAGATTTCCCGGAACTCCGGCGAAGCCGCCTCCAGCCGCCCCAGGAGTGCCTTCCAGGCGGGCTCGGCCAGATGCTCGGCCATCGCCCGGCGGAACTTGGCGGCCATCACCCGGTTCATCTCGGGAAGGTCGACGACGGCGGAGCGCCAGTCCGCGTTGGTGTAGGAGAGGATCATGCAGTTGCGGTCGTCGGGGTCGACGGCGTCCAGGTCGCAGAGCAGCCGCCCGTAGGTCCGGTTGTACGCGAGGATGTCGTACCGGCTGTTCTGGATACAGGCCGGGAGCGGGTCCAGCTGCCGCAGCATCTCGCGCAGCGCCGGGGTGACGCTCGGGCAGTCCGCACCGGGCGACGGGTCGACGGCACCGGCGAGCGAGAAGAGGTGTCCGCGCTCGCTGCGGTCGAGCAGCAGGGCGCGGGCGAGCGCGTCGAGCACCTGGGGCGAGACCTGGATGTCGCGGGCCTGTTCCAGCCAGGTGTACCAGGTGACGCCGACGGCGGAGAGCTGGGCGACCTCCTCGCGGCGCAGGCCGGGGGTGCGCCGGCGGCGGCCGCGGGGCAGACCGACCTGCTCCGGGGTGATCCGCTCGCGGCGGCTGCGCAGGAAGTCCGCGAGTTCATGCCGCCGGACGTCGGGCTCGGAAGGCTCGGAAGGCTCGGGCCCCGTCGGAGCCGGTTTCCTGGGCACCTCGCGTACGTCGGGCAACTCACTCGCCATCGTCGTCATACCTCCAGCGTGCCGAACGGCCCGGCGCTCTGCCAGGTGCTGCTTGTACCAGGATAAAGACACTCTGGTACCAGGCTGAGATGGCGACGATCCTCGGTGAAGTGAGTGAATCAACTGTACGGACGAAGACATCCGCCACCGCCGCCCCAGTGGTGCGGCACGACCACCCCACTCCGGTGCTCGGCGCACTCGGACTGTTCACCGTGCTCCTCGGCGCCGCACTGCCGCTCATCGACTTCTTCATCGTGAATGTCGCCCTGCCGACGATCGACCACGATCTGAACGCGGGCCCGGCGCTGCTCGAACTGGTCGTCGCGGGCTACGGCCTCGCCTACGCCGTACTGCTCGTCCTCGGCGGCCGGCTCGGCGACATGGCCGGTCGGCGCCGGCTCTTCCTGCTGGGCATCGCCGCCTTCGGAATCACCTCGCTCGCCTGCGGGCTCGCCCCGGACGCCTGGACGCTGGTCGGGGCACGGGTGGCGCAGGGCGCCGCTGCGGCGCTGATGCTGCCGCAGGTGCTCGCCACCATTCAGGCGGCCACGTCCGGGCACCGGCGGGCGAAGGCGTTGAGCCTGTACGGGGCGACGGCCGGGCTCTCCATGGTCGCGGGCCAGATCCTCGGCGGGGTGCTCGTCGCCGCCGCGCCGCTGTCGTCGGTGTTCGGCGAGAGCGCGGGCTGGCGTTCGGTGTTCCTGGTGAACGTTCCGGTGGCGGCGGTGGGGCTGGTCCTGGCCGCCCGCGCCGTGCCGGAGACCCGCTCCGACAAGCCCGCGCCGATCGACGTACCCGGCACGCTGCTGCTGACCGCGTCGCTGGTGACGCTGCTCGCTCCGCTGACGGAGGGGCGCGCCGCGGGCTGGCCGGTGTGGACCTGGGTCTCGCTGGCCCTGTTCCCGTTCGCCGCGTACGCCTTCTACCGGGTCGAACAGCGGGCCGACCGGCTCGGGCAGACCCCGCTGGTGCCGCCGAGCCTGCTGCGGCTGGACTCGCTGCGGCGCGGGCTGGCGCTGGTGGTGCCGTTCTCGATCGGCTTCGGCGGCTTCATGTTCGTGATCGCGGTGGCGTTGCAGCAGGGCCTGAAGCTGGGGCCGGCGGCCGCGGGCCTCTCGATGGCTCCGATGGCGGCGGCCTTCTTCGTGGCGTCGCTGGCGGGTCCGCGGCTGATCCTGCGGTACGGCAGCCGGGTCGTGACGGCCGGCGGGCTGATCCAGGCGGTGGGCGTGCTGGTGCTCGCGTTCACCGTGTGGCGCGAGTGGTCCGGCCTCGGGCTGCTGGGGCTGATGCCGGGGGTGGCGATCGCGGGGTTCGGGCAGGGGCTGCAGCTGCCCGTCCTGTTCCGCATCGTGCTCTCCGACGTACCGGCCGCGCGTGCCGGTGTGGGCGGCGGAGTGATGACGACGACTCAGCAGGCGGCGCTGGCGCTGGGCGTGGCCACGCTCGGCACGCTGTTCCTGTCCCTGGTCCCGGGCTCGGGGATGCGGAACGCGCTGGCCGTGACGCTGCTGGTGCAGCTGGCCGCGGTGGTGCTGACGGTGCTGCTGAGTCTGCGGCTGCCGCGCAGGGTGGCGTGAGCGGGGGGCGGCAACGGGGCACGGACAAGGGCGTGGGCCCGGATCACTCCAGGTGATCCGGGCCCACGGTCGTGCAGGTGATGAGAAGGCGTCAGCTCTGTGCCGAGGTGTCCTGCTCGGACGTGCTCGGCTGCGCGGAGTCGTCCGACGACGGCTCGGTCTGCGCGGAGGCCGGTCCCGACTGCGCGCGCTCACGCATCTTGCGCAGCAGCTCCTGCTTCTGGTCGGCCGCGCTCTTGCGGTCGGCGTTGCGGGCAGGGCCCGCGCCCTGCTGCTCGGCGCGGGCCAGCTTCTTGCGCTGTCCGCCTACGCCGAGAAGGTTGTTGCGGCTCTTGGCCACGGCGTTCTCCCATTCGTGGTGAGAAGTGAGGTCTGAGGTCTGAAGCGACCTGGAATCGATCCGATGGGCGGCGGGTGGTCGGACCCGCCGCGCGCTCACTCGTAGATCTGGAAGAACGAAGACATGCCGGAACCGTACCCCGGCCGGACGGGGCTCAGCACCCGGTTTTCTGCCCGGCCGGGTCAAGCACCACAACAATGGACTGACAGACATTGAAATCTGTCATCCGTCATGCCATAGTTGCGATGCAGGCTTCACCCCCTCCCCCGCGCTTCCATTCCTGCCATTCCTGCCATTCCTTCCACCTCGGGAGCTCTTCATGACGACCCCCACCCGCACGCTCGGCTCGACCGGCCCCCAGGTCTCCGCACTGGGCCTCGGCTGCATGGGCATGTCCGCGCTGTACGGCGAGAGCGACCGCACCGAGTCGATCGCCACCATTCACGCCGCGCTCGACGCGGGCATCACCCTGCTGGACACCGGCGATTTCTACGGCATGGGCCACAACGAACTACTGATCAACGAGGCGCTGCGCACCGCCCCCGCCGCCGCCCGCGAGCAGGCGCTGACCAGCGTGAAGTTCGGCGCGCTGCGCACGGTCGAGGGCGCCTTCAGCGGGTACGACGGCCGCCCGGCCGCGGTCAAGAACTTCGCCGCGTACTCACTCCAGCGCCTCGGCACCGACCACATCGACATCTACCGGATCGCCCGCGTCGATCCCGATGTCCCCGTGGAGGAGACCATCGGCGCCATCGCCGAGCTGGTCGAGGCCGGCCATGTCCGCCACATCGGCCTCTCCGAGGTCGGCGCCGCCACGATCCGGCGGGCGGCGGCCGTGGCCCCGATCTCCGATCTGCAGATCGAGTACTCGCTGATCTCCCGTGGCATCGAGGCGGAGATCCTGCCCGTCTGCCGCGAGCTGGGCATCGGCATCACGGCGTACGGAGTGCTCTCCCGCGGCCTGATCAGCGGCCACTTCACCAAGGACCGGCAGTGGGCCCCGGGCGACTTCCGCGCCATGAGCCCCCGCTTCCAGGAGGGGAACCTCCAGCACAACCTCGACCTGGTCGATGCTCTGCGCAAGATCGCCGAGCAGAAGGGCGTCACGGTCGCACAGACCGCCATCGCCTGGGTCCTCGCCCGGGGCACGGACATCGTGCCGCTCGTCGGCGCCCGCCGTCGCGACCGGCTCACCGAGTCCCTGGGCGCCCTGGACGTCACGCTGGACGCGGCGGACCTCGCCGCGATCGAGGCGGCCGTCCCGGCGGGAGCGGCAGCCGGTGAGCGATACCCGGAGGGCCAGATGAGCAGCCTCGACAGCGAGCGCTGACCTCCGGGTACGGTCATCAGGGTCCTGCCTCCGCCGGGCAGCTCCCCGAACAGCGCCAACGAACAGCGCCCCGCACAGCGCCCCGAAAGGCAGTACCCACGCCATGACGCCGCCCGACCCGCTGACCCCCGAGCGCATCCTCGAAGCCACCGAGGACGTGCTGCGCCGCTACGGCCCCGCCAAGGCGACGGTCGTCGACGTGGCCCGTGCGCTCGGCGTCAGCCACGGCAGCGTCTACCGCCACTTCCGTACGAAGGCCGCCCTGCGCGAGGCCGTGACCGGCCGCTGGCTGACCCGGACGGAGGCAGCCCTCACGGAGATCCTCACCACCTCGGCGGAGCCCGCCCCGGAGAAGCTGCGGCACTGGCTGGCGACGCTGTTCGAGGCCAAGCGCCACAAGGCGGGTGACGACCCCGAGCTGTTCGCCACGTACAGCGTGCTGATAGGCGAGAGCACGGTCGTCGAGGACCACATCCGCGAACTGGTCGGCCAGCTGCGGGAAATCGTCGAGGAGGGCGTGCGCAGCGGGCAGTTCGCCGTGGACGATCCGGCGGTCGCCGCGCAGGCGGTCTTCGACGCGACGGCACGCTTCCACGACCCGGCATACGCGGCGGAGTGGCAGAGCCCCGCCATCACGGCCGAGTTCACCGCTGTGTCGGACCTGCTGCTGCGCGGCCTGCGCGCGTAATGCCCTTGTGCGCGTCATGCCCCTACGCGCACAACGCCCGTGCGCGCGTAACGGCCCTGCGCGCGAAGGGAGCAGGCGCGGGCGACCCGCTCAGGCGGTCGGGTCGACCGTCGCCTGGTGGGCCTCGGCGAGATGTTCCTCGGCCTTGAGCCAGGGCAGGAACTGCACGCCCTTGCGCCAGCCGCAGGTGTCGCAGCTCAACTGCCGCTGCATCCCCGACTTCCGCACATGGACGACATGTTCACGGCCGTGCTGATCCCATCTGCTGACCTTGCTCGTGGTCATGGACGGCATCCGAGCCTCCTGTTGACGCATGGTTGACGCATGGACGGTGGGCGCGTGGACGCAACGTGCTCAGCGTGGCCAGTGTGCAACGAAGCCCCCGGTTCCGTACGAGGAACCGGGGGCTTCGCCATGAAACCTTGGCGTGTCAGCAGCCCAGCAGTCGGGCGCCGAGGTAGGCCTGGATCTGGTCCAGGGAGACGCGCTCCTGCTTCATGGTGTCGCGCTCGCGCACCGTCACCGCGTTGTCGTCGAGGGTGTCGAAGTCGACGGTGACACAGAACGGCGTACCGATCTCGTCCTGACGACGGTAGCGGCGGCCGATGGCGCCCGCGTCGTCGAACTCGATGTTCCAGTTCTTCCGCAGGTCGGTCGCGAGGCCCTTGGCCTTCGGCGACAGCTGCGGGTTGCGGGACAGCGGCAGGACGGCGACCTTGACCGGCGCGAGGCGCGGGTCGAGGCGCATCACGGTGCGCTTCTCCATGACGCCCTTGGCGTTGGGCGCCTCGTCCTCGATGTAGGCGTCGAGAAGGAAGGCGAGCATCGAACGGCCGACACCGGCCGCGGGCTCGATGACGTACGGAGTCCAGCGCTCGCCGGCCTCCTGGTCGAAGAACGACAGGTCCGTGCCGGAAGCGGCGGAGTGGGCCTTGAGGTCGTAGTCCGTGCGGTTGGCGACGCCCTCCAGCTCGCCCCACTCGCTGCCGCCGAAGCGGAAGCGGTACTCGATGTCAGCGGTGCGCTTGGAGTAGTGGGAGAGCTTCTCCTTCGGGTGCTCGAACCACCGCATGTTCTCCTCGCGCAGGCCCAGGTCCGTGTACCAGTTCCAGCGCTGCTCCATCCAGTACTCCTGCCACTGCTCGTCCTCGCCCGGCTTGACGAAGAACTCCATCTCCATCTGCTCGAACTCGCGGGTGCGGAAGATGAAGTTGCCCGGAGTGATCTCGTTCCGGAAGGACTTGCCCATCTGGGCGATACCGAACGGCGGCTTCTTGCGCGAAGTCTGCTGCACCTGGCCGAAGTTGGTGAAGATGCCCTGGGCGGTCTCGGGACGCAGGTAGGCGACCGAGCCGGAGTCCTGGGTCGGGCCGAGGTGGGTGGAGAGCAGACCCGAGAACTGCTTGGGCTCGGTGAAGGTGCCCTTGTTGCCGCAGTTGGGGCAGTTGAGCTCGGTCAGGCCGTTCGCGGGCGCGTGGCCGTGCTTCTCCTCGTACGCCTCCTCCAGGTGGTCGGCGCGGAAGCGCTTGTGGCAGGAGGTGCACTCGGTCAGTGGGTCGGTGAACGTGGCGACGTGACCGGAGGCCACCCACACCTCGGGGGCCAGGATGACCGACGAGTCGAGTCCGACCACGTCCTCGCGCGAGGTGACCATGTAGCGCCACCACTGGCGCTTGAGGTTCTCCTTCATCTCGACGCCCAGCGGCCCGTAGTCCCAGGCGGCACGCTGACCACCGTAGATCTCACTGCAGGGATAGACGAAGCCACGGCGCTTGCTCAGGCTGACGATGGAGTCGATCTTGTCGGCGGCCACGGTGCTCTCTTCATTACGACGACGACGAACGGCGAATGCTTCAGATTACCGGCGGGCACGCCCCTTGGATCAAATCGGTACCGGCGCAGTCGGCCGAGGGGTCATCTCATCAGCCTTGTTGACAATCGTTTCCAGTTTTGTTGAAAATGACTGTCATGAACGTAAGCCGCCTCATACCCACCGCCACCGTCGCCGGAGCAGTCGTCCTCGGCCTCACCGCCCTCACGGCCTGCTCCACCTCGGACGCCGCCGACCACAAGAACGGCGACAGGCTGAGCGTGGTGGCCTCGTTCTATCCGATGCAGTTCCTGGCCGAGCAGATCGGCGGGAAGCACGTCTCCGTGACCACGCTGACCAAGCCGGGCGTCGAGCCGCACGATCTGGAGCTCACCCCGCGGCAGATCGGCGGACTCGTCGACGCCGACTACATCCTTTACCTCAAGGGCATCCAGCCCGCCGTCGACGACGCCATCAAGCAGTCCGGCTCGAAGGACAGCGTCGACGCCTCGACGCTCACCAGGCTGGAAGACCACGGCACCGAGACCGGCGCCGACGAGCACGGTCATGAGCACCACGGCGACGAGGCCGGAGCCGACCCCCACATCTGGCTGGACCCGGTGAAGTACGCCGAGGTCGCCAAGGGGGTCGGAAAGTCCCTGGAGAAGACCGACCCGGACCACGCCGCGGACTACCGCAAGAACACGGACGCGCTGGTCAACAAGCTCGACGCGCTGAACACGGCGTACGAGACGGGCCTGAAGGACACCACGACCAAGACCTTCATCACCACCCACTCCGCGTTCGGGTACCTCGCCGAGCGCTACGGCCTGACCCAGGAGGGCATCGCCGGCATCGACCCCGAGGCCGAGCCCAGCCCCGCCCGGATCGGCGAGATCCACACCGTCGCGAAGAAGAACAAGGTCACCACCGTATTCTTCGAGACGCTCGCCAGCGACAAGACCGCGAAGACCCTCGCCCAGGACACCGGCCTGAAGACCGGCGTCCTGGACCCGCTGGAGGGAATCACAGCCAAGTCCAAGGGCGATAACTACTTCGAGGTCATGCAGTCCAATCTCGCCGCCCTGCAGAAGGCGCTCGGCGCGAAGTGACCCACGTAACACCCGCCACAGCTGCATCGGAGGCGCTCATGCCCGAGCCCAGGAGCACCACGACCGAACCCGTGATAGCCCTGCGCGGCGCCACAGCCACGCTCGGCGCGCGTCCGGTGCTGCGCGGCATCGACCTGACCGTGCACCGCGGCGAGGTCGTCGCCCTGCTCGGCGCCAACGGCTCGGGCAAGTCGACCGCCGTACGCTCCGTCATCGGCCAGGTCCCGCTCACCGGCGGCTCCATCGAGCTGTTCGGCACCCCGCTGCGCCGTTTCCGCACCTGGGCGCGCATCGGTTACGTACCCCAGCGCACCACGGCGGCCGGCGGCGTCCCCGCCACGATCCGTGAGGTCGTCTCCTCCGGGCGCCTCTCCCGTACGAAGCTGGGCCTGCTCCGCAAGGCCGACCGGGCCGCCGTCGACCGGGCCATCGACCTCGTCGGCCTCGCCGACCGGGCCAAGGACTCGGTGAACGCACTCTCCGGCGGGCAGCACCAGCGGGTGCTGATCGCCCGGGCACTGGCCGCCGAACCGGAGCTGCTGATCATGGACGAGCCGATGGCCGGCGTCGACCTGGCCAGCCAGGAGATCCTCGCCGCGACGCTCCGCGAACAGGTCGCGGCCGGCACCACGGTGCTGCTCGTGCTGCATGAGCTCGGCCCGCTGGAGCCGCTGATCGACCGCGCGATCGTGCTGCGCGACGGCTGTGTGATGCACGACGGGCCGCCCCCGAAGGCGCTGGGCCAGCACGCCCTGCCCGGACACGACCATGTACACCCCCACGCGGCCTCCGAGCCCGTCCGGACGGGACTGCTGAGCTGATCATGGAATTCCTCGACCCTCCGTTCATGCAGCGGGCACTGCTCGCCGCCGTACTGGTCGGCGTCATCGCCCCCGGCGTCGGCATCTATCTCGTCCAGCGCCGCCAGGCCCTGATGGGCGACGGCATCGGCCATATCGCGATGACCGGTGTCGGCCTCGGCTTCCTGCTCTCCACCAGCCCGGTGTGGATGGCCACGGCGGTCGCCGTCGTCGGCGCCGTCGCGATGGAGCTGATCCGCTGGTACGGACGCACCCGCGGCGACATCGCGCTGGCCATGCTGTTCTACGGCGGTATGGCGGGCGGTGTCCTGTTGATCAGCCTCTCCGACACCGGCTCCAACGCCAACCTCACCTCGTATCTCTTCGGCTCCCTCTCCACGGTCTCCAACGAGGACATCACCGCGATCTGTCTGCTGGCCGCCTTCGTGCTGCTGGTGACGCTGGGGCTGCGCCGGCAGCTGTTCGCGGTCAGCCAGGACGAGGAGTTCGCCCGGGTCACCGGGCTGCCGGTGCGCGCGCTGAATCTGCTGGTCGCCGTGACGGCGGCGGTGACGGTCACCGTGGCGATGCGGGTCGTCGGGCTGCTGCTGGTCAGCGCGCTGATGGTGGTGCCGGTCGCGGCCGCGCAGCAGATCTCCAGGTCCTTCAAGGTGACGTTCGTGCTGTCGGTCGTCATCGGTACGGCGGTGACCCTGGCCGGCACCGTGACCTCGTACTACCAGGACGTCCCGCCCGGCGCGACGATCGTGCTGCTGGCCATCGCGGTCTTCATCGGCCTGACGCTGCTCGCGACCCCGCTGGCCAGAAGGCGCGCACGCCGCAGCGAAGCGGCGTCCGAGGAGTGCACTCTTGAGGTATCGGCCTCCCGCCCGGCCACGGACGAACTCCGGGTTTGACCGTGACGCCCGGACGGGCTGGCACAATGGCCCGACACAGGTACGGGCGACACGAGGAGGCTGCTGTGGCGACGGCGCCGATCAGTGGAACGAACGCGGCCCCGGTACGCGGCCGGTCGACCCGGCAGCGGACGGCTGTGGCGGCGGCGCTCGACGAGGTGGACGAGTTCCGCAGCGCCCAGGAGCTGCACGATGTGCTCAAGCACCGCGGCGACTCGGTCGGGCTGACCACCGTCTACCGCACGCTTCAGTCCCTCGCCGATGCGGGCGAGGTCGATGTGCTGCGCACCACGGACGGCGAGTCCGTGTACCGGCGCTGCTCGACCGGCGACCACCACCACCATCTGGTGTGCCGGATGTGCGGCAAGGCCGTGGAGGTCGAGGGGCCCGCGGTGGAGCAGTGGGCGGAGACGATCGCCGCGCAGCACGGGTATGTGAACGTGGCCCACACGGTGGAGATCTTCGGTACGTGCGCCGAGTGCGCGAGCGCGAAGGGATGACGGCCCGGGGGCACTGTCCCCCGGACCCTGGGTGCACTGTCCCCCGGACTCCTGACCCGACCTGACCGAACTGCGTCAGAGCCTTTGCAGGTTGCGGTTGACCTTCGCGCGGGCGTTCAGCCTCCCCACGAAGTCGGCCGTGGTCGGCTGGTATTCCAGCTCGACCACGGCCTCCTGCCCGTCCCGCCCATGAGCTGTCATGGGCGGGTTCCTGACGACAGGGAACGACAGGGTCAGACAGCCGGTTCGCCGGTGCCCGCCGCCTCCACCGCACCGCCGAAGCGCCGGTCCCGCTGGGCGTACTCCAGGCAGGCCCGCCACAGGTCGCGGCGGTCGAAGTCCGGCCAGAGGACGTCCTGGAAGACCATCTCGGCATATGCGCTCTGCCAGATCAGGTAGTTGGACGTGCGCTGCTCGCCGCTGGGGCGTACGAAGAGATCGACGTCCGGCATGTCCGGGTAGTAGATGTACTTCGCGAACGTCTTCTCGTTGACCTTGGACGGGTCCAGCCTCCCGGCCGCGACGTCCTGCGCGATGCGCTGCGCGGCGTCGGCGATCTCGGCACGGCCGCCGTAGTTGACGCAGAAGTACAGCGTCATCTTGTCGTTGTCCTTCGTCTGCTCCTGGGCGACCTGGAGCTCCTGGACGACGGACTTCCACAGCTTCGGCATGCGCCCCACCCAGCGGATGCGGATGCCCAGTGCGTCCATCTCGTCGCGGCGGCGGCGGATGACGTCCCGGTTGAAGTTCATCAGGAACTTCACTTCCTCCGGGGACCGCTTCCAGTTCTCGGTGGAGAACGCGTACAGCGAGAGGTTCTTGACGCCCATCTCGATGCAGCCCTTGAGGACGTCCATCACGACGCCCTCGCCGACCTTGTGGCCCTCGGTACGCGGGAGGCCGCGTTCCTTGGCCCAGCGGCCGTTGCCGTCCATCACGACGGCGATGTGCTTGGGCACCAGCTCGCCGGGGATCTTCGGGGGCGTGGCACCGGAGGGGTGCGGCTCCGGGGTCTTGTAGTCGCGCCGGTTACGGCCGCCGAGAATCCCGCGTACTGCCATGAACTGTCTCGCTCCCTGTGCCTGATCTGCCTGTGTCACTTCTCTACATACCGCAGTGAGCGCAGTCCGCGCTCCAGATGCCAGTGCAGATAGGCGGACACCAGTCCGCTCCCCTCCCTGACATGACGCGCCTCGCACGCGTCCGCCGTCTCCCAGTCGCCGGTGAGCAGTGCGCTCAGCAGGGTGACGGCCTCAGCCGAGGGTACGACGCTGCCGGGTACCCGGCAGTCGCCGCATATGACGCCGCCCGCCGCGACGGAGAAGAAACGGTTCGGTCCGGGCATTCCGCACTTCGCGCAGTCCTCGAAGCTGGGTGCGTAGCCGTTGACGGCGAGCGAACGCAGCAGGAAGGCGTCGAGGATGAGATGCGGCTCGTGTTCGCCGCGGGCGAGGGTGCGCAGCCCGCCGACGAGCAGCAGATACTGCTGGACCGCGGGCTCGCCCTCGTGGTCGGTGAACCGCTCGGCGGTCTCCAGCATCGCGGTGCCCGCGGTGTAGCGGGCGTAGTCGGTGACGATGCCGCCGCCGTACGGGGCGATCGTCTCGCTCTGGGTGCAGAGCGGCAGACCGCGGCCGATCAGTTCGCTGCCCCGGGCGAAGAACTGCACATCGACGTGGGAGAAAGGTTCCAGCCGTGCCCCGAACTTCGACTTCGTACGCCGCACGCCGCGCGCGACGGCCCGCACACGGCCGTGGCCGCGGGTCAGGATCGTGATGATCCGGTCGGCCTCGCCCAGTTTCTGCGTGCGCAGCACCACGCCGTCGTCCCGGAACAAGCTCATGCGTCCATTGTCCGGTACGGGGACGGCTCATCGGGCCCGCTCCCGCAACCGGTCGGTCTCAGTTTCCGTCCGCCCCGCCGGCCGCCGGTACGACCAGCCCCGATTCGTACGCGACGATCACCAGCTGGGCCCGGTCGCGGGCGCCGACCT
This sequence comes from Streptomyces sp. NPDC048473, assembly GCF_043200155.1. Classification (NCBI taxonomy): domain Bacteria; kingdom Bacillati; phylum Actinomycetota; class Actinomycetes; order Kitasatosporales; family Streptomycetaceae; genus Streptomyces; species Streptomyces sp. NPDC048473. Next base: position 84,287 of record NZ_JBICXE010000014.1, on the reverse strand, counting down.
TGCCGATGATCCGGCCGGCATGGGTCTTCGCGGTGAGCGGGCTGAGGCCGAGGGTCTCGGCGATCTCGGCGTCGTTCAGCCCGCGACCGACGAGGCAGAGCACCTGACGCTCCCGTTCGGAGAGGCGGTGCGGACCGCCCGGCAGCCCGGCGGGCTCGGCGGAAAGCGGACGGTACGTCGCGCCCGGGGCCGACTTCGCGGCTACTGCCGCAGTGGGCGCACGGGCCCGATTACTCCCTGGGGAGTACGCGCCCGGTGCAGACGGGGGCCGTTCAGGAGGGGGTACGCGCCGCTGCGGCGAGCAGCCGGGCCGTGTCCTCGGCGCAGAGCTGCAGCGCCCCGCCGACCGTGGTCAGCACCTCGCGCTCCGCCTGCCCGTACGGGCCGTCGGCGAGCGCGATCCTGGCGCCCTGCAGCAGGATAGATTCACGTCCGGCGGGGGCCAGATGCGGGGCGAGGGGTTCCAGCGCCTCGTGCAGTTCGATGGCGAGGGCCGCGCCGCAGGCCTCGGCCGCCGGGCCGAAGGCGGAGCCATGGCCGATGTCGGCGGCGAGCACCTCGACGACGGTGGAGAGCTGTTCCTCCGTGCAGTCGTCGAATCCGGCGTCGCGCACGGTGGCGGCCGCGGTCTCCAGGACCGTACGGGAGGTGGTGCCGCCGGCCGCGAGGACGCCGAGCGCGACCGTGTGGACGGCGTCCCGGAGCATGGCGGAGAACCGGGTGGTGGTGGGGTGGTCGAGCACATCGGTGTCGAAGTGGGCCCGGCAGGCGGCGCATTCGACAACGGGGCCCGCGGTGCCGCGCCGCAGCATCGGCACGCCGAGCACCGCGAAGCGTCGACGGCCGGTGAGCCGGCGGTAGTTGCGATCACCGCCGCAGCCGGGGCAGAAGAACTCGCCGTCACCGACGGTGTCCCAGATGGTGCGGATGCCGCAGATACGCAGCTTCATGGCGCGTTGTCCCAGGGCTGACCGCACGTCGCACACCTCCGTAACGCTCCGGCAACATTGCCGTGTCGACGTGATGTTAACCACAGTCATGATGTGGCGTCAGCACCCCGGCCGTCACAACCGCCGGAGATGGCCGAACCCCGCCCCCCGGATACGGGTGGACGGGGTCCTGGGCCGTGCGACTTCATGCCCTTTCGGGCACCCGGGTCAGCGGGTGGCGCGGTTGACGGCGGAGACGACCGCCTTCAGCGAGGCACGCGTGGTGTTGGCGTCGATGCCGATGCCCCACAGGACCTTTCCGTCGATCGCGCACTCGATGTACGAGGCGGCCTGGGAGCTGGCGCCCTCGCTCATGGTGTGCTCGGTGTAGTCCAGGAGACGGGCGTCGATGCCGATGGCCTGCAGCGCTTCGAAGAACGCGGAGATCGGACCGTTGCCGGTGCCTGTCAGTACGGTGTCCGCGCCGTCCACCGTCGCCTCGACGGTGATGGTGTCCTGGCCGTCGGAGCCGGTCGTAGTCTGGCCGGAGCGGATCTGTACGCGCCCCCAGGCGTTCTCGGGGTTCGGCAGGTACTCGTCCTGGAACGTGGACCAGATCTGCGTCGGGGTGACCTCGCCGCCCTCGGCATCGGTCTTGGCCTGAATGATCCGGGAGAACTCGATCTGCATCCGGCGCGGCAGGTCCAGCTTGTGGTCGTTCTTCAGGACGTAGGCGATTCCGCCCTTGCCGGACTGCGAGTTGACCCGGATGACGGCCTCGTACGAGCGGCCGACGTCCTTCGGGTCGATCGGCAGGTACGGCACCGCCCACTCGATGTCGTCGACCGTCTTGCCCTGGGCGGCCGCGTCGGCCTCCATGGCGTCGAAGCCCTTCTTGATGGCGTCCTGGTGGGAGCCGGAGAAGGCGGTGTAGACCAGGTCGCCCGCGTAGGGGTGGCGCGGGTGGACCTCCATCTGGTTGCAGTACTCGCTGGTGCGGCGGATCTCGTCGATCTGCGAGAAGTCGATCTGCGGGTCGACACCCTGCGAGAACAGGTTCATACCCAGGGTGACCAGGTCGACGTTGCCGGTGCGCTCGCCCTGGCCGAACAGGCAGCCCTCGATCCGGTCCGCACCGGCCATGATGGCCAGTTCGGCGGCGGCGACGGCGGTGCCGCGGTCGTTGTGCGGGTGGACGGACAGGCACACGTGCTCGCGGCGCGACAGGTTGCGCGACATCCACTCGAACCGGTCCGCGTGCGTGGACGGGGTCGAACGCTCCACGGTGGCGGGCAGGTTGAGGATGATCTCGCGTCCCTCCTCCGGCTGCCAGACGTCACAGACCGCCTCGCAGACCTCCAGGGCGAAGTCCAGCTCGGTGTCGGTGAAGATCTCGGGGCTGTACTGGTAGCCGAAGATCGTCTCCGGGCCCAGCAGCTTCTCCGCGTACTCCACGACCAGCCGGGTGCCGTCCACGGCGATCTGCTTGATGTCGTCCTTCGAGCCGCGGAAGACGACCCGGCGGAAGGTGGGTGCCGTGGCGTTGTACAGGTGCACGGTCGCGCGGCGGGCGCCGACGATGGACTCGACGGTCCGCTCGATCAGGTCCTCGCGGGCCTGCGTCAGGACGGAGATCGTCACGTCCTCGGGGATCGCGCCCTCTTCGATGATGGAGCGGACGAACGCGAAGTCGGTCTCACCGGAGGACGGGAAGCCGACCTCGATCTCCTTGTAGCCCATGCGTACGAGCAGATCGAACATCTCGCGCTTGCGGGCCGGCGACATCGGGTCGATCAGGGCCTGGTTGCCGTCGCGCAGATCGGTGGACAGCCAGCGGGGCGCGACGGTGATCCGGTTGTCCGGCCAGGTGCGGTCGGGGATCTCGACGGCCTCGTACCGGCCGTACTTGTGGATCGGCATCCCGGACGGCTTCTGCAGCTGAGTCGCGTTGGTGATCGGCGTCGGCCGGCCGACAGCGGTCTCAGCAGGGGTCCGAGCGGAATTTGCGGCGGTCATGGCGTACGGCTCCTCGGGGGTCCAACCAATGGGACGGCCGACTGTGTCGCTGCAACACCAGACTCCGCGGGGAGGGGGTCGGCCTACGACTACAGGCCCTCGCCGCGGCAGCTAAGAAGAAGCAGCCCGAAACGCATGATGCAACGAGAGTAGCCGAGAGGCGCCTGATGCGTCCGTCCCGTATCAGTATGCGGGACCGGGCGCCGGAAACACCCAAGAGTGATCGATCACTCCATTTCGTCAATCTTGATCGCAACCAGTGACATCGCGGTTACCCGGTGCCACAGTCGGCTCTATGCAGCCTCAGTCTCAGCACGGGTTCCGCCCCGTCTTCTGCACCATCGTGCCGCCCCATGTCCTCGACAAACTGTCGCAGTCCGACAACCCCGATCTCGCGGGCCCCGCCCGCCGCACCCTGGAGAGCGACGCCGCCCGCCGCACCCGCCGTCAGATGGCAACGGTCGTCACCGTGCCCGTCGCCCCCGCGACCGAGGGGGAGGCATCCGACAAGCCCGACCGGACGCTGTACGACTGCCGTCACGGCACCCAGCTGCCCGGCACCGAGGTCCGCGCCGAGGGCCAGGATCCGACAAAGGATGCGAGCGTCAACCGCGCGTACGCGGGGCTCGGAGCCACTTTCGAACTGCTGCTCAAGGCGTACGGCCGCCGTTCGATCGACGGCAACGGGCTGCCGCTGATCGGCTCCGTGCACTACGACGAGAAGTACAACAACGCCTTCTTCGACGGCGAGCAGATGGTCTTCGGCGACGGGGACGGCGAGATCTTCCTGGACTTCACCGTCGCCATCGATGTGATCGCCCATGAGCTGACGCACGGCCTGACCCAGTACACCGCCAATCTGAGCTACTACGGCCAGTCCGGCGCGCTCAACGAATCGGTGTCCGACGTCTTCGGTTCCCTGGTCAAGCAGTACTCGCTGGGCCAGAGCGCCGACCAGGCCGACTGGCTGATCGGCGCCGGGCTGCTGGCGCCCCGGGTCCAGGGCGTCGCCCTGCGCTCGATGAAGGCGCCGGGAACCGCGTACGACGACGATGTGCTGGGCAAGGACCCGCAGCCCGCCTCGATGGAGGACTACGTCCACACCAGCGAGGACAACGGCGGAGTGCATCTCAACTCCGGCATCCCGAACCGCGCGTTCTGTCTGCTGGCGACGGCACTCGGCGGCAATGCGTGGGAGCGGGCCGGGCAGCTCTGGTTCGATGTGCTCACAGGTGGTCAACTGGCCGTGGACGCGGACTTCGCGTCCTTCGCCCGGCTGACGGTGGCCGCGGCCCGCAGCCGCTTCGGGGAGGGTGACGAGGCGGAGGCGGTCCTGAAGGCATGGTCGGAGGTGGGCGTACCGACCGCGTAGGACAATCCCGGCCCGTCCGGCGATGGAGGACACCGCATGCGGATTCAGGTCAGCAGAACCGGCGGCTTCGCCGGCATCGCACGCCACCGCGAGGTCGACACCACCGGACGGGCCGACGCCGCGGAGTGGGAGGCCCTGGCTGAATCGGCGCTCGCCGCGGGCCACGGCACCCCGCCCCCGGGCGTACCGGACGGCTTCCGGTACCGGATCACGGTCGGCGACCGGACGTTCCACTGCGCGGACCCGAAGCTGACCGACGCCCAGCGCGCACTGATCTCACGCGTCCTGAAGGAGGGCGCGTGAGACGGGCGTACCCGTGATTCCGGTCGGAACCCCAGCTTGCGCAGCTGCTTCGGGCCCCATCCACACGGCCGCCCTCGCACCCCTCGGCCCCTGGGGGCCTCAGCGGCTTCGGGCAGCTGCGCCGGCCTCCGGCCGCCGGACCGGAGCGGCGGTCAGAAGCCCAGCTTGCGCAGCTGCTTCGGGTCGCGCTGCCAGTCCTTGGCGACCTTCACATGCAGGTCCAGGAAGACCGGCGTGCCGAGCAGTGCCTCGATGTGCTTGCGCGACTTCGTGCCGACGTCCTTCAGCCGCTTGCCCTTCGGGCCGATGATGATGCCCTTCTGGCTGGGGCGCTCGATGTAGACGTTGGCGTGGATGTCGAGCAGCGGCTTGTCCGCCGGGCGGTCCTCGCGCGGCAGCATCTCCTCGACGACGACCGCGATGGAGTGCGGCAGCTCGTCCCGTACGCCTTCGAGCGCGGCCTCGCGGATCAGCTCCGCGACCATGACCATCTCGGGCTCGTCGGTGAGGTCGCCCTCCGGGTAGAGCGGCGGGCTCTCCGGGAGCAGCGGGGCGATCAGATCGGCCAGCAGATCGACCTGCTTGTCCTTGACCGCAGAGACCGGAATGATCTCCGCCCACTCGAAGCCGAGCTCCTCGCCGAGGCGGGAGACGGCGAGCAGCTGTTCGGCGAGCTGCTTGGAGTCGACCAGGTCGGTCTTGGTGATGATGGCGATCTTCGGGGTCTTCTTGATGCCCGCGAGTTCCTTGACGATGTACTTGTCGCCGGGGCCGAGCTTCTGGTCGGCGGGCAGGCAGAAGCCGATGACGTCGACCTCGGCCCATGTGGTCCGTACGACGTCGTTGAGACGCTCGCCCAGCAGGGTGCGCGGCTTGTGGAGGCCGGGGGTGTCGACGAGGATCAGCTGCGCGTCCTCGCGGTGCACGATGCCGCGCACGGTGTGCCGGGTGGTCTGGGGCCGGTTGGAGGTGATCGCCACCTTCTGGCCGACCAGAGCGTTCGTGAGGGTGGACTTGCCCGCGTTGGGGCGGCCCACGAAGCAGGCGAAGCCGGCCCGGTGGGGGGCGTTGTTCGCAGCCTGCTGTGCAGCGGCTTCTGTGTCAGGTCGAACGCTCATGCCGCCCATTGTCCCCGATCCTGGCGGCCCCGCCGTACCAAGGGCCGCGGCGAGGCCTGTCGCACGTCGTCTCAGGCCTTACGGATACGGCTCCGACGGGCCCGTATCCACATCCCCGTACCCCCGCCGACGATCACCAGCAAGGCCCCGGCCACCAGCCAGGGCAGTGCGAAGTAGGAGACTGCGGCGGACTCGCGGGTGTCGCGGGCGCTCGCTGTCAGTTCGATCTCGCCCCATTCCAGCTGGGGCGCGTCGGCCCATTGTTCGGTCAGCCGGACCTGCTGGCGGGGCAGCAGCTCGGAGGGGATCTTCTTGAGATCGCGGGCGAGCAGGGTGCGGCCGAAGAGGCCCTCGGCCTTGAGGGCGACCTTGGGGCTGAGGGTGACATTGCCCCGGTTGTGGAGCGTGTACGAGATGACGGCGCGGCTCTTCCCGGTGCCCGGGACCAGCGGCTGGGTGTGCTCGACCTTGACGTCGTCCACGGAGAGGGCGGGCATGACCGGTCCGTTGACCCGCAGATAGATCCGGGCTCCGACCGCCTTCTGGATGCCGACGGCGACGGCTCCCGCGTCGGCGGGGCCGATGCGTTCGTCGAGGGCGACGAGTGCGCCGGGGTGGTCGCCCGGCTCGGCGTCCTTCGGGACGGTGAGGGTGACGGGGACGGTGACGGAGCCGTGCGGCCGCACGGTGACCCGGTCGCGGTCGGTCCTCGCCCAGGCGCCGACCGAGCGCTGTTTCTCGTTCTGTGCGCGCACGGCGAATCCGCCGTCGCGTGCGGTGTTGTAGGCGTCGGCCGCGTACAGCCGGAAGGTCTGCGGCCGATCCGTCTTGTTGGTGACGGTGACCTTGTCGTCGAGCGTGGCGCCGGGGTCGGCGGAGAGGTAGAAGTACGGGCGCTGACCGGCCTGTGTGGTGGCCGGGTAGACCGACCAGCTGCCGTTGTCCGCGGCGTGGACCGTGGGGGCGCCGATCAGCAGGAGGGCGCCGGCCAGGAGGAGTACGTACAGCTTGCGCACGGTGCGAAACCCCCGGTTGGTCTCGGGACGGGGCGGTCCGGGCGGGTGCGCGCCCGGTCCACCGGTTGATCGGGGCTGCTCGGTCACGTGAGGGTGAGGGTGAGCACGCCGGAGTACGCGCCGGGGGCGGTGTACGCCGGTACGTTCAGCGCGAGCCGGGCGTCGACGGTGAACTCACCGCCGGTGAAGGTCCCGTTCGGCGTGGACGCCAGCGTGGCGCCCGCGCTGCCGACCGGTCCCTCGGAACCGGCCGCACAGGTGCTGGGGCTGCCGGCCTTCGTGGCGCAGACCGGGGTCCAGCCGAGTGCGGATGCGCCGATCGTCGCGCCGCCGGGGCCCTTGAAGTCGGTGACCTTTCCGGTCAGGGACCAGCCGGCGGGGCCGCCGCGGTAGTCCTCGACCGTCACCGTCTGCAGGGAGCCGCGGGAGGCGCCGCCCTTCCCGAAGTCGACCGCCGACATCTCGACGGTGTCCCCGGCCTGGACCATGGACAGCGTGCCGGCCTTGACGGACGAGTTGAGCTGCTGGCTGCCGTCCGGGATCTCGCCGCCGCCGGTGACGGTGTAGGCCTGCGGGCCCGCGCCCTTGGCCGCGTCCCAGCTGCCGCCCTCGTAGGCGACGATGCCGGTGGTCGCCGGATCGTCGACGGTGAGTTGTGCGCTGAATCCGCCGGAGCCGTCCGCCTTGACGGTGGCCGTGTCGGCGGTCTGGGTGTCACCGGCCCGGCCCGCGAGCGTGATGTCCGCGCCGGCGGTGAACTTCCACCCGGTCACGGTGACCGGGTCGCCCGCCTTGCCGGATGCGGTCCCGAGCTGGATGGCGCGCTCGTTGACCTGGCCGCCGCCGTCCGTCGCGATGATCGTCTCGGAGACGGGGGCGGGCGGGTCCGTCACCGTGCAGGGGGTGTCCAGTTCCATGATGTAGCTGGTGTGGATGTTGTAGTCGCCGGGCGACAGCGTGATCTGACCGGGCGTGGTGACCGTGAAGGTGCCGGTCATCGAGAACGACGGGAAGTCGCCCTTGCCGGGTACGGGGTCGTTCTTCTTCGGGCCCGCGACGGTGACGCTCGCGGACTGCGCACCGCCGACGGTGACCTTGCCGGTCGGCGTCATGATGTCGGCGGGCAGTGCCAGGTCGACCGGGTTGCCCGCGGCCGGTTTGACGACGGTGTACGTGACCGTGACCGTGTCGCCCACCTTCGGGGCGGCGTTGTCGACGGTGATCTCGGCTTTCGTCGTCCCGTCGATCGGCGGGATGCCCGCGATGGCCGGCGGAATGCAGTGGGTGGGGAAGTCCACCGGCACGGAGGCCGTCACCATGGCCTGCGCGGGACCTGCGAGTCCCCCTCCCCCGGCTACGACGAGCGCGCCCACGCCCAGCGCGGCGGCCCAGCGGCGGCCACGCCGGGGACGCCCTCGGGCATCGGATCTTCGCAGGCTGATTCTTCGAACGGTCGGATGCATGGAGCCCCTCCTGCCGGATGCGGCGCAGCGGCTCTTCTGCGCCGACAGGGGGCCATTGACGACTCCGGCCGAAAAGAAGTCAATGGAAGCGAAATGCGCTGACTGATGGACCATCAGATGCTGTCAAGATCCGCATTCCTCTCACATGGTGTGCGAACGCCCCGCGCCGGTGGGGCGCGGGGCGTTCGCACACGGTGTGTGGATTCTGTCGGCGTCAGCCCGCTGTCACGCTGACCCGCAGCGTGCCGTCGGGTCCGGCGAGCAGGACCGGTGTGTCCGGGCCGCCCAGGTCCCGTACCGCGGCGCGGTCCGCGTCCGACGGAGTCTGCGCCTCGGAGACGACCGCGGCCGCCTCCAGCGAGGTGGCGCCGCTGGCCACGGCCATCGCCACGGCGGTCTGCAGCGCGCTGAGCTTCAGCGACTTCAGCTGCACGGTGCCCGCGACATACGTACGTCCGGTCTCGTCCCGCACGGCCGCGCCCTCCGGGACACCGTTGCGGGCGCGGGCGCTGCGCGCCAGCGTGACGATCTTGCGGTCCTCGGGGCCGAGGTCGGTGCTCTCAGTCATGTGCCGAGCATACGAACCGGGGGGGCCTGTTCCCCGCCCCGCCCCTTCCCGTAACTGCGGGCACCACCTCCGGGCCCCCGCTCCTCGATCGCCAAAGGGGCTTACTTCTCGGCCTCGCCGGCGTTTGAGGCGCGGGGTCCGGGGCGGAGCCCCGGTTCGGGAAAGGACGGGTAGGGGAACAAGCCCGCCGCAGGCGCCCCACCCCAGCAGGGACCTACGCCCGGTCCAGCCTCAACCGCTCCGCCTTCGGCAACCCCGCCACCACCAGGTCGTAGGAGTCCTCGATCAGCTCACGGAGCACCCGGTCCGGCACCCCGGACACCGTCACCGTGTTCCAGTGCCGCTTGTTCATGTGCCAGCCCGGCACCACCGCGTCGTACTCCTCCCGCAGCCGCACCGCCTCGTCCGGATCGCACTTGAGGTTCACCGTCAGCGGACGCGCGTCCAGCGTGCTGAGCGCGAACATCTTGCCGAGCACCTTGAAGACGGACGTCTCCGGCCCGAACGGGAACTCCTCCACACTCGCGTTGAACTCCAGGCAGAACGCCCTCAGCTGCTGCGGAGTCACCCCGCGCCCACCCCCTCCGGCCCCACGGGCTCCACCAGCACCGTGACGATCTTGTTCCGGCGACCCGCCGGGGACTCCGCCGTCAGCCGGAGCCGACGGCCGTCGGGCAGGTCGACGACCGACGACGCCCCGGCGATCGGCACCCGGCCCAGCGCCTTCGCAAGCAGTCCGCCGACCGTTTCCACATCCTCGTCGTCGTACTCGTCGAGGCCGAACAGATCCCCGAGGTCGCCGATGTCGAGGCGCGCGGTCACCCGGAAGCAGCCGTGCTCCAGCCCCTGGACGGGCGGGAGTTCGCGGTCGTACTCGTCGGTGATCTCACCGACGATCTCTTCGAGGATGTCCTCGATGGTGACGATGCCCGCCGTACCGCCGTACTCGTCGATCACGACGGCGACATGGCTGCGGTCCTGCTGCATCTCGCGCAGCAGATCGCCGGCGTTCTTCGTGTCGGGCACGAACGCCGCGGGCCGCATCGCCGTGGAGACCAGATCGGCCTCCGACTCGCGGTTGATGTGCGTCTTGCGGACCAGGTCCTTGAGGTACACGATGCCGACGATGTCGTCCTCGTTCTCCCCGGTGACGGGGATCCGCGAGAAGCCGGAGCGCAGCGCCAGGGTCAGCGCCTGCCGGATCGTCTTGTAGCGCTCGATGCAGACCAGGTCGGTCCGCGGCACCATGACCTCGCGTACGAGCGTGTCACCGAGCTCGAAGACGGAGTGCACCATGCGGCGCTCCTCGTCCTCGATCAGCGACTCCTGCTCGGCGAGATCGACCATCGCCCTCAGTTCGGCCTCGCTGGCGAACGGTCCCTTGCGGAACCCCTTGCCCGGCGTCAGCGCATTGCCGATGAGGATCAGCAGCTGCGGGATCGGGCCCATGACCCTGGCCAGCGGCAGCAGGACGTACGCCGCTGCCGTGGCCGTGTTCAGCGGGTGCTGGCGGCCGATGGTGCGCGGCGACACACCGATGGCGACATAGGAGACGAGGACCATCACGGCCATGGCGACGGCCAGCGCCTCCCAGGTCTCCGGGAACTCCTTCAGACAGGCGTACGTGACAAGCACACCGGCCGACATCTCGCAGGCGACCCGCACCAGCAGGGCGACATTGAGATAGCGCGTCGGATCCGCCGCGACCTGTTCCAGCTTCTGGCTGCCGCGCCGCCCGGAGCGGACCGCCTCGGCGGCCCGGAAGCTCGACGTACGGGCGATGCCCGCCTCCGCACAGGCCGCCAGCCAGCCTATGACGACCAGCAGGACAGCACCCAGGACGAGGGGAACGCTCACGACACGGTGGGGGCGGGCGACGGACCGGTCAGGCCGTGCTCGGCGCGCCAGCCGTCGACGATCGCGGCCTGGAGGCCGAACATCTCGGCCTTCTCGTCCGGCTCCTCGTGGTCGTACCCGAGGAGATGCAGCACTCCGTGGACGGTGAGGAGCTGGAGCTCCTCGTCCATGGAGTGCTGGGTCTCCGCGTCCTCGCCCTGCTTCTTGGCGACCTCCGGGCAGAGCACAATGTCACCGAGGAGCCCCTGCGGGGGCTCCTCGTCGTCCTTGGACGGCGGACGGAGTTCGTCCATCGGGAAGGACATGACATCCGTGGGCCCCGGCAGGTCCATCCACTGGATGTGGAGCTGCTCCATGGCGTCGGTGTCCACCACGATCACCGAGAGTTCGGAGAGCGGGTGGATCCGCATCCGTGCGAGCGCGTAGCGGGCGATGTCGAGGATCGCCTGCTCGTCGACCTCGGTTCCGGACTCGTTGTTGACGTCGATCGACATGGTGCGCTGCGACTACTTCCCGTTGTGGCTGTCTCGGCTGTCGTACTTCTCGTACGCGTCGACGATACGGCCGACCAGCTTGTGCCGGACGACATCCTGGGAGGTGAGCCGGGAGAAGTGCACGTCCTCGACGCCGTCCAGGATGTCCTGGACCTGGCGCAGACCGCTCTTGGTCCCGTTCGGCAGGTCGACCTGGGTGACGTCACCGGTGATGACGATCTTCGAGTCGAAGCCGAGCCGGGTCAGGAACATCTTCATCTGCTCGGCGCTGGTGTTCTGTGCCTCGTCGAGAATGATGAACGCGTCGTTGAGCGTGCGGCCACGCATGTACGCCAGGGGCGCCACCTCGATCGTGCCCGCCGCCATCAGCCGCGGGATCGAGTCGGGGTCGAGCATGTCGTGCAGCGCGTCGTAGAGCGGGCGCAGATACGGGTCGATCTTCTCGTAGAGCGTGCCCGGCAGGAAGCCGAGCCGCTCGCCCGCCTCGACGGCGGGACGGGTCAGGATGATCCGGTTGACCTGCTTGGACTGCAGGGCCTGGACCGCCTTCGCCATGGCGAGATAGGTCTTGCCGGTGCCTGCGGGGCCGATGCCGAACACGATCGTGTGCTTGTCGATGGCGTCGACGTACCGCTTCTGGTTGAGCGTCTTGGGGCGGATCGTGCGACCGCGGCTGGAGAGGATGTTCTGGGTGAGCACCTCGGCCGGCGTCTCCGGACCGTCCCCCTCGCCGCTCTCACTCGCCCTGAGCATGGCGATCGAGCGTTCCACTGCGTCCTCCGTCATCGGCTGACCGGTGCGGAGCACCAGCATCATCTCGTCGAACAGGCGCTGGATCAGGGCGACTTCCGTCGCGTCTCCGGCGGCGCTGACCTCGTTTCCCCGGACATGGATGTCGGCCGCCGGGAAGGCCGTTTCGATCACGCGCAGCAGGGCGTCACCTGAGCCCAGAACGGTCACCATCGGATGCTTGGCCGGAACGGTGAAGTGGGCTCGCGCCTGCCCCGGCGCGGGGGTCTGGGCTGTGGGTGTCTGAGTCATGGGCCGGCTCTGTGGCCTGCACATACCTCCCGTTGCAAGGTTCTCGCCGATCGACAACCTCTGGATTACCAAGCGTACGACTCCGCACCGACAACACCGAGGTCTTTTTCGCACACGCTGCGAACACATGTGCCTCCGGGTTGGGGCCTGTCCGGCGGATCAGGGTCGGACAGGGCCTATGCCGGGCGGCGGAAGCCGATTGTCGGGACGGCCCGGCGCAGCGGCCACGGCCGGGCGGCGGCGGGCAGCAGTTCCTCCAGGAACGCGTACCGCTGGAGCGCCGCCGGGTCCTGGTCGGCGAAGGTGCGTACCTGCTGCCACCAGGCGGCGATCTCCTCCCAGTCCGGCGCCGACAGCGATCCGCCGAACTCCTGCACCGAGAGCGCCGCGGTGAGTCCGGCGAAAGCCAGCCGGTCGGCCAGCGGCCAGTCCGCCAGGGTGCCGGTGACGAATCCGGCGACGAAGACATCGCCCGCCCCGGTCGGGTCGAGGGCCTCGACCTCGATCGCGGGCACCACGGCGCTCGCCCCGGTCGCCGCGTCCACCGCGTACGCGCCCTCCGCGCCCAGGGTGACCACGGCGAGCGGCACCCGCTCGGCCAGGGCATGGGCGGCGGCGCGCGGGCAGTCGGTGCGGGTGTAACGCATGGCCTCCTCGGCGTTGGGGAGGAAGGCCTGGCAGTGCTCCAGGTCGGTGAGGGCGTCCAGGTCCCAGCGGCCCGTCTCGTCCCAGCCGACATCGGCGAAGATCCGGGCGCCGTTCCTGGCCGCCTTGGCGACCCAGGGCTCGCTGCGGCCGGGGACGAGCGAGGCGATGGCGGCCCGGGCGCGGGGCGGGCAGCTCGGGAACACGGGCTCCTCGGCGGGGATCGCGGCGCCGGAGGTGCCCGCGGGGCCCGGGGCCTCGTGGCCGTGCGAGACCATCGTCCGCTCGCCCTCGTACGCCATCGAGACGGTCACCGGCGAGTGCCAGCCGGGGACGGTGTGCGACATGGACAGGTCGATGCCCTCGCCCTGTTCCAGAGCGTCCCAGCAGTACTCCCCGTAGTGGTCGTCGCCGAACGCCGCGGCCAGTGAGGTGTGCAGTCCCAGCCGGGCCAGCGCGGTGGCCATGTTGGCGACCCCGCCGGGGCTGGAGCCCATGCCGCGCGCCCAGGACTCGGTACCGCGCACCGGGGCGCTGTCCAGGCCGGTGAAGATGATGTCGAGGAAGACCGTGCCGGTGAGGAAGACGTCGCAGTCCGGGTCCTGCGGGGCGCGCAGCCCGTCCAGTGGGTCGATGCCTGGAATGTCTGTGCTCACCTTGCACTCCCCGGTCGTGGCAGATCTGGCCAGTGTGCCCGATTCCCCTCCGCAACAGGAGGGTCCGCGCCGCCACTTCCGGAGGGCTGGTGGCGACCTCGCACATACAGACGTTGACCTGCATAAACACTCACTGCTACCCGCATGGTCGGAGGGCAAACGCGCATGTGGCCCAGATCACGCAGGGGCACCTTTCGGCCACCCGGAAGCAGTTGATACAAATTGGCCCGCGAGCCCCGTCGGCAACAGTTGCCGACGTGTGCCCCGCCTCCCCCCGTATTTCCCGCATTGCCCTCCCCTGCCTTCTCTGCCTCCTTCGGCATGTCTTCAGGAACGCCCATGTCCTCGCGCCCTCGCGCCGCGTGGCCCCTGGTCGCCGTGTTCACCGCCGGTTACCTCGCCGCCTATCTGCTCCCCACCATCGTCGGGCGGCTCTCCGTCCATCTGGGCCTCAGTACGGCCCAGGCCGGTCTGGTGGGCAGCGCCCTGCTGCTGAGCTCGGCGACCGCCGGGTTCACGCTGGCGGGCCGGGTCGAGACGTACGGGCCGCGAAGGCCGGCCCGGATCGGACTGGGGCTGGCCATGGTGGGGTACGGCTGCGCCGCGCTGGCGGGTTCCGTGCCGCTGGTGGTCATGGGCGCGATGATCGGCGGCTTCGGCTCCGGTACGGCGACCGCGGTCGCCGCGGCGGGCATCGCCGCCCAGCGCGATCCGCACCGGACCTCGTCGCTCGGGCTGCTCAGCGTCTCCGCGACGGCGGGCGCCCTCTATCTGACGATCCCGCACCTCGGCGGCGGCCACCGGCTGCCGTTCGCCTCGATCGCCCTGGCCGCCCTGCTCGTCTGGCCGGCCACCGCACGGCTCGGCAGCGCCGCACCCAGCGGCACCGCCGCCGCCCCCGTCGCCGGCCGGCTGCCGCACCGCCGTTCCGGTCTGGTGCTGGCGGGCGGAATGCTCGTCTGGTCCATGGCGCAGAACGCGCTGTGGGGAGTCAGCGGCCGGATCGGCGTGGTCCAGGCCGGGCTCTGCGAGGTCACCGTCGGCGCGGTGTTCGCCGCCGCGCTCGGCGCGGGTCTGCTCGGGGTGCTGGGCGCCGGGGTGCTGGGCGCCAGGCTCGGCCGGGCGGTGCCGATCGGTCTGGGCACCGTGATCATCGCGGTGAGCATCGTGCTCAGCTCGTCGGCCGGGAATCTCGGTTCGTTCGCGACCGGCGAGATCCTGTGGAACACCATCTACCCGGTGGTCCTGTCGTATCTGATCGGCCTGGCCGCTTCCCTGGACGTACGGGGCCGCTGGGCGGTCCTGGCGGGCTCCACCTCATCCGTCGGGGTGGCCTGCGGACCGGTCCTCGGCAGTGTGCTGTCCGAGCAGGCCGGCTACCCGGTCATGGGCCTGATCCTGGGCGCCGTCACGCTCCTGGTCGCGGCCCCGGTCACGGCCGTCGCCCTGCACACCGGTGGCCGTCCGCTGGTGCCGGGATCGGTGCGCCGCAGGGGCGGCGCCCCGGCCGCGCTGCTCGCCGTCACCACCGGAGCGGTGCCCGGTGCCGTACCCAGGCTGGGCGCGCCCGAGCAGGCCGTCATGGAGATCAGCCTGCCCGCGCTGCGCCGCAGGCGCCTGAGCAGGAACGCGTTCCGGACGGCCGGCCCGTCGGGCGGTGCCGGTCAGTCGAACTCGTACGCCTCGACCTCGGCCAGATAGCGCGCCCTGCGCTCCTCGTCGTGGTCGAGGAAGGCCGCCTCGAAGGAGTTGCGGGCCAGTGTGCGCAGCTGCTCGTGGTCCAGGCCGAGCGCCTCGTGGACGGCGTGGAAGGTGTCCCCGACGTATCCGCCGAAGTAGGCGGGGTCGTCGGAGTTCACCGTGCAGAGCAGTCCGGCGGCCATCATGGCCGGCAGCGGGTGCTCCTCCAGGGTGTCGATGGCGCGCAGCCGTACGTTGGACAGCGGGCAGAGGGTGAGCGGCACCCGGTCGGCGGCCAGCCGCTTCACCAGGTCCGCGTCCTCCATGCAGCGCAGCCCGTGGTCGATGCGCTCGGCCCCGAGGACGTCCAGGGCCTCCCGGATGTACTCGGGCGGGCCCTCCTCGCCGGCATGGGCGACCTTGCGCAGCCCGAGCGCCCCGGCCGCCTCGTACACCTCACGGAACTTGACGGGCGGGTGCCCGACCTCCGCCGAGTCGAGGCCGACCGCGCTGATCCGGTGCAGATACGGCTTCGCGGCCTCCAGGGTCACAAGCGCCGACTCGGCGGACTGGTCGCGCAGGAAGCACATGATCAGCTGGGTGGAGATGCCGTGCTTCTCCTCGCTGCGGTCCAGCGCCCGGCCGAGCCCCTCGACGACGGTGCCGATCGGGACGCCGCGGGCGGTGTGCGCCTGCGGGTCGAAGAAGATCTCCGCGTGCCGGACGCCCTGGGCGGCGGCGCGGCTGAGATACGCGTCGGCGAGCTCCTCGAAATCCTCCTCGGTCCGGAGCACCGCCATCAGGGCGTAGTACAGATCGAGGAAGGTCTGCAGATCGTCGAAGAGATAGGCGGTGCGGAGCTCTTCGGTGTTCGCGTACGGCAGCTGCACGCCGTTGCGTTCGGCGAGCGCGAAGGCCAGCTCGGGTTCGAGGGTTCCTTCGATGTGGAGGTGGAGTTCGGCTTTGGGGAGGTGCACGGGTTTTTCACGCTCACAAATGGTGGTGCTGATGTGTTTCAGAGGTGCCGGGTGGGCACGGGAACCCGGCTGAGGTCCCGGGCGACGGTCAGTTCGCCCTCGAACCCTGCGGCGCGGGCCTGGGCCTCGAAGAGGGCCGGGTCGTCGTACCGCTGCGAGAAATGCGTCAGCACGAGGTGCCGTACGCCCGCGTCCCGGGCCACCCGGGCCGCCTGGCCGGCGGTCAGATGGCCGTGGTCCGTGGCGAGTCGTTCGTCCTCGTCGAGGAAGGTCGACTCGATGACCAGCAGGTCGCATCCCTCGGCGAGTACGTGCACGCCGTCGCAGAGCCTTGTGTCCATGATGAACGCGAACCGCTGCCCGCGCCTGCGCTCGGAGACATCGTCGAGCGTGACACCGCCGAGGGCGCCCTCGCGCTGGATCCGGCCGACGTCCGGCCCCTTGATGCCGTGCTCGGCAAGTTTCGCGGGCAGCATGCGGCGCCCGTCGGGCTCGACGAGCCGGTAGCCGTACGACTCGACGGGGTGCGAGAGCCGGTGGCTGCTGAGCGTGTACGCGTCCGTGGTGGCGAGCACCCCGTCGGCGGCGACCGGTGCCTCGGTCAGCTCGACGGACTCGCGGTAGGCGGTCGCGTACCGCAGCCGCTCGAAGAAGTGCTGTCCGCTCGCCGGGTAGTGCGCGGTGACCGGGTGCGGGACCTGGTCGAGGTTGATCCGCTGGATCACCCCGGCCAGGCCGAGCGAGTGGTCGCCGTGGAAGTGCGTGACGCAGATCCGGTCGATGTCGTGCGCGGCGACGCCGGCCCGCAGCATCTGGCGCTGGGTGCCCTCACCGGGGTCGAAGAGGATGCCCTCGCCGTCCCAGCGGAGCAGATAGCCGTTGTGATTGCGGTGCCTGGTCGGGACCTGGCTGGCGGTGCCGAGGACCACGAGTTCGCGTACGGACATGGTGTGCGATCGACCGTTCTAGCCGGGGGGCCACTGCAGTCCGCGGCCGCCCAGGACGTGGGCGTGTGCGTGGAAGACGGTCTGGCCGGCGCCGGAGCCGGTGTTGAAAACGACCCGGTAGCCGCTGTCCACGATCTTCTCGTCGGCCGCGATGTGTCCGGCCTCGCGCAGTATGTCGGCGGCGATCCCCGGCTCGGCGGCGGCGAGGGCGGCGGCGTCCGGGTGGTGGACGCGGGGGATGATGAGTACGTGGGTGGGGGCCTGCGGGTTGATGTCCCGGAAGGCGACGGTGGTTTCGGTCTCCCGGACGATGGTTGCCGGGATGTCACCCGAGACGATCTTGCAGAACAGGCAGTCGGGCTGCGGTTCTCCCGCCATGGGGTGGCTCCTCGGTCGGTGGTGATCGTTGTACGGGCATGCTAGCTGGCGGGTACTACCGGGGGCGGAGCCCCCGGTAGTACCCGCTCCTCAAACGCCGGCGAGGCTGAAATTCACGCCGCACCCGGCAAAATCAAGCGCCTCCGGCGATCGAGGAGCGGGAGTCCGGGGGCCAAGCCCCCGGCGCACCCCTAAGCCCCCGGCCGCTCCGGCGCCCGCTTCGCCGGGGTTTCCGCCAGCGACGCGAGCGCGATCCGGATCGCCTCGTCCAGCTGCGGATCCCGCCCCGCAGCATGATCCTGCGGCGCCATCACGACCTCGACATCGGGATCGACCCCGTGGTTCTCCACACCCCAGCCGTAACCCTCGAACCAGAACGCGTACTTGGGCTGGGTGACCGACGTCCCGTCCACGAGCTTGTACCGGCTGTCGATGCCGATCACCCCGCCCCAGGTGCGCGTACCGACCACCGGCCCGATGCGCAACGCCTTGATCGCAGCGTTCACGATGTCGCCGTCCGAGCCGGAGAACTCGTTGGCGACGGCCACCACGGGGCCGCGCGGCGCGTCCTCCGGGTAGCTGTACGGCTGCATGCCGCGCGGCATGTCCCAGCCGACGATGCGCCGGGCGAGCTTCTCCACGATCAGCTGCGAGGTGTGGCCGCCCCGGTTCTCCCGGACGTCCACGACCAGCCCCTCGCGGGCCACTTCGATCCGCAGATCGCGGTGGAGCTGCGCCCAGCCCGAGCCGACCATGTCGGGGACATGGAGGTAACCGAGGCGTCCGCCGGAGTGCTCGTGGACGTAGGCCCGACGGTCGGCGACCCACGCGTGGTAGCGCAGCGCCTCCTCGTCGGCGACCGGTACGACGACGACATGGCGCGGGTCGCCGCCGTCCACCGGTGAGACGGTCAGCTCGACCGGTTTGCCGGCCGAGCCGGTGAGCAGCGGTCCGGGCCCGGCCACCGGGTCGACGGGGTGCCCGTCGACGGCGAGGATCGCGTCCCCGACGCGTACCGCCACGCCGGGTGCGGCGAGCGGCGAGCGGGCCGCCGGGTCGGAGGTCTCGGACGGCAGGATCCGGTCGATGCGCCAGCTGCCCTCGTCCGTACGGGAGATGTCCGCGCCGAGCAGCCCCTGCCGGGCCGAGTCGTCGCGCCATCCGCCGGTCGGCGTCACATAGGCGTGCGAGGTGCCGAGCTCGCCCTGCACCTCCCACAGCAGGTCGATCAGGTCGTCATGGGTGGCGACGCGCTCCAGCACCGGGCGGTATCGGTCCAGGACTCCGTCCCAGTCGATGCCGGCCATGTCGGGGCGCCAGAAGTTGTCCCGCATGATGCGCCCGGCCTCGTCGTACATCTGGCGCCACTCGGCGGCCGGGTCGAGGGTCCGGCGGATCCGGGAGAGGTCGACCGTGACGCTGCTGTCGCTGCCGCCGTCGTGGTCGTCGTCACCGGCCGGGACACGGCTGTCGGACGGTACGACGCGCAGCTTGCCCCGGGTGTGCAGGACGATCCGCTTGCCGTCGCCGCTGACCGCGAAGCCGCCGACGTCCGAGGCGAGTTCCTCGCAGCGCAGCTTCTCCAGGTCGTACCGTTCGAGTACGGTCTCGGGCCCGCGGGCGTCGGGCGTGGCGCCGCTCGTACCGAGCACTCCGGTCACCGGGTGGCTCAGCCACAGCAGCCCGTCCTTCGCGGCGCGCAGCGTGGAGTAGCTGGCGGCCTCGACGGGCAGCGGCACGATCCGGTCGGCGAGTCCGTCGAGGTCGATCCGGGTGACGGGCAGCGCGGTCGGGTTGTCCTCGCTCTCGCCGCTCTTCTCCTTCTCGGTCGGGCGCCCGTGGCGCTGCGGCCCGAACGGGGAGGGCGTGGTGGCGGCGAGCGTCAGCAGATGCGGACGGCAGGCGCCGATGAACGCCAGGTCGAAGACATGGGCGTCGTAGACCGGGTCGAAGGACCGCTCAGAGAGGAACGCGAGGTGCTTGCCGTCGGTGGTGAACGCGGGGGCGAAGTCCCGGAAGCGCAGCGGGGTGGCCTCGGCGACCGAGAGATCGGCGAGGTGCGCGAGCTTGAGCTGCCTGAGCGGCTCGGGCCCGGGGTGCGACCAGGCGAGCCAGGAGGAGTCGGGCGAGAAGACGAGGCCCGAGGCGTCGCCGTGCTCGCTGCGGTCCACCTCGTGGACCTCGCCGCTCTCCCGCTCGACGATCAGCACCCGCCCGTCGTGCGCGGCGACGGCGAACCGGCTGCCGTCCGGGGCCGCTTCCAGGTCGAGGACCCTGCCGATACGGCCCGCGGCGAGGCGGCGCGGTACGGCGCCCGGTGCGGTGCCGGTGGCGGGTGCGCATTCCAGTGCGTCGTCGCCCTCGGCGTCGGTGACCCAGACGACGTGCTGGTCGCCGTCGGCCTGGAAGGTGCGGGGCAGCCTGGCCCGTACGCCCGGTTCGACGGCGAGCGCCCGGGCCGGGCCCTCGCGGTGGGTGACCCAGTGGACGGCGCCGCGCGTTCCGACGGCGCTGCCGCGGCCCGTACGGTCCGGGGACGCGGAATCGAGGTTGCTGCCGGCGTGCACCGAGTGGGGCTGGAGGTCGGCGCGCTGGCCGCCGAGCCGGATGCCGATGCGGCGGGGCTCGGCACCTTCGAGGTCGTCCAGCAGCCAGAGTTCACCGGCCGAGGCGTAGCCGACGCGGGTGCCGTCGGTGGTCGCGTGGCGGGCGTAGAACCCTTCGATCCCGGTATGGCGGCGCAGGTCCGAGCCGTCGGGGAGCGAGGAGTAGAGCGCGCCCACACCTTCGTGGTCCGAGAGGAAGGCGACGCGGTCACCCACCCACATCGGGGACTCGATGTTCCCGTCGATGTCCTCGTGAAGCCGTACGAACTCCGCCGGGCCGTCGCTCGCGCCCTCCTCCGCGATCCACAACTTGCCCGCGGTACCGCCCCGGTAGCGCTTCCAGGTGGCGGCCTCGCGCCCCATGGTGGCCGCGAGCAGCAGGACCCGTCCGCCGGGCCCGTACGCGAGGGAGCCGACCGGCCCGTACGGCAGGGTCCGCGCGGGCCCGCCGTCGACCGGGACGGCCCTGGCCCAGCTGCGCCGCAGCGACGCCTGTCCCTGGGTGCTGATGACCAGTACGTGGCCCTCGGGCGTCCAGCCGCGTACGGAGGTCCGTGCGTCGCCCCAGTACGTGAGCCGCTTGGAGGGGCCGCCGTCGACCGGTGCGACGTGCACTTCGGGCACCCCGTCCCGGGTGGACGTCCAGGCGACGCGGGTTCCGTCGGGAGATATCCGCGGGTTGGTGACAGGTCGGTTGTCGGCGCTGACACGCCAGGCTCGGCCGCCGTCCAGCGGCGCCAGCCAGACATCGTCCTCGGCGGTGAAGGCGATCAAATCGCCCTGAACATGGGGGTATCGGAGGTAGGCAGGCTGCGTCACATCGATCACCCTAGGCCGCTGGCGTGCTCCACGGAACTGGGTTGGCCGGAGTCCGCCGGATGGTTGTGTGTCGGACACACTCACTTACCCAGGGGCGATTCGGTCACCGTGACCGTCACGGTGACCGTCGGGCGGGCGCCGCCACTGCCGCCGCCCGGGGGCGGATTCGCCCCGGCGGTCGACGGGGCGGCGTTGCAGTTGCCGAGCACATCTGCCCGGAAGACGACCTTCCCGCCGGTCTTCGCGGTCAGGTCCCCCCGCACACACCGCCCGTCGAGCTCCTGGGTGACCTTGCCGGTGATCGCGATGTCCTTGCCGTTCTTGGTCCTTCCGGTGCAGTCGACGTCCGCGATCAGGTGTGCGGAGGCGGAGGGCGAGGCGCCCCGGACTCGGTCCCCGTCGATGTCCGCCGTGCAGTTCAGCCACTGCACATCGACGCCGTTGCGCTCCAGGGCGCTGGTGCCGGTCAGGTCGGTGGTCACAGCGATGGATGCGGAGTTCAGGCTGCCCGTCGGCTCACAGGCCACGACACCTGCGACCGCCGCGCCCGCGAGTGCGGACGCGGCCAGAAAGCGACGGGTTCTTCCCTGACCCCATGCCCTTGATGTCCCCATACGGGCAGCTTCCCACCGTTCCCCCACGGAGCGGTAGACGGCTTGCGGCCACAACGGGGCGGCGCAGGCGCGCCGGAGGGGGCTTACGCCCAGCGGCCTGTGCGCCCCGGCAGAGGGGGCTTACGCCCAGCGGCCTGTGCGCCCCAGCAGCAGTGCCGTCGCCGCCGTGCCCGCCGTCGAGGTGCGCAGGACGGACGTTCCGAGCCGGCAGGTCCGGGCGCCCGCCGCGGCGAAGGCCGCCAGTTCGTCCGGCGACACACCGCCCTCGGGGCCGACGACCAGCACGATCTCGCCCTGGGTGGGGAGCTGGACGGTGGCCAGCGGCTCACTGTCGTAGCCCCGGTCCTCGTGCAGGACGGCGGCGAAGTCCGCCGTGGCCAGAAGTGCGGCAACCTGATTGGTCGTCAGTGCGTCCGCCACCTCGGGGAAGCGCACCCGGCGCGACTGCTTGCCCGCTTCCCGGGCGGTGTTGCGCCATTTCGCGAGGGACTTGAGGCCGCGGTCGCCCTTCCACTGCGTGATGCAGCGCGATGCCTGCCAGGGCACGATCGCGTCGACACCGGTCTCCGTCATCGTCTCGACGGCGACCTCGCCGCGA
The DNA here is from genome assembly GCF_043200155.1 of Streptomyces sp. NPDC048473. Lineage (NCBI taxonomy): Bacteria > Bacillati > Actinomycetota > Actinomycetes > Kitasatosporales > Streptomycetaceae > Streptomyces > Streptomyces sp. NPDC048473. The sequence goes on along the minus strand of NZ_JBICXE010000014.1, from coordinate 62,190 downwards.
TCACCCTTGGGCAGGGCCTGTACGACGGTGATACGGGGTGTGGGCCACGGCTCCTCGTGGGCCGTCGCCAGGCCGGCGACCACGAGCCGGTCCTTGCCCTCGGCGGTCCTGACGACGCCTTCCGTCCAACGGCCTTGGCCGTCCGTCAGCACGACGTCCTCACCGGCGTGCAGCCGCTTCACCGATACGGCGTGCCGTCCCTCGGGTCCTTCCAGGACGAACTCGGGCCCGTCGGGGACCTGTTCGACGACGAAGACCGGTGCGGTCACTGCGTACTCCCTGTGCTCACTGCCGCCCGTGCGGCGTCCAGTTCTTCGGCGAGCAGTCCGACCAGCCGGCCGGCGGGCAGCTCGCGTGCCATCCGATGCCCCTGCCCCGCCCACAGTGCCATGCCCTGGGCGTCCCCGGCCTTTGCTGCCGCCTTGCGCAGCCCGGCCGTCAGATAGTGGACCTGCGGGTAGGCGGCGGGGGCGTACGGACCGTGCTCGCGCATGAAGCGGTTGACCAGGCCGCGAGCCGGGCGGCCGGAGAACGCCCGAGTCAGGGCGGTCCGTACGAACAGCGGGTTGGTCAGTGCCTGCTTGTGCAGCAGATTCGCCCCGGACTCGGGGCAGATGAGGAACGCCGTGCCGAGCTGCGCCGCCTGGGCACCCGCGGCGAGCACCGCGGCAATCTGCGCCCCGCGCATCAGCCCGCCCGCGGCGATGACCGGCACCTGAACGGTCTCGCGGACCTGGGACACCAGGGAGAGCAGTCCGATCCCGGTGCCGTCGGTCTGCGGGTCGTCGCGGTGGGTGGACTGGTGGCCGCCCGCCTCTATGCCCTGGACACAGACCGCGTCGGCGCCCGCCCACTGCGCGGCCTGGGCCTCCTCGGGCGTGGTGACCGTCACGACGGTGTACGTGCCCACGCCGGCGAACGCGTCGAGGGTGTCGCGGGTCGGGCAGCCGAAGGTGAACGAGACGGCCGGGACCGGGTCGTCCAGGAGGATGGCGAGCTTGGCCTCGTAGCCGTCGTCACCGCCGCTGGAGTCCGGGTCGTCGAGCGGGGTCTCGTACCAGGCGGCCTCACCGGCGAGCTGATGCCGGTACACCTCGACGGCGCTCGGGTCGGCGAGACCCGGCTGCGGCATGAAGAGATTGACGCCGAACGGCTGACCGGTCAGCCCGCGCACCTGTTTGATCTCGTTGTACATGCCGTCCGCCGTCTTGTACCCGGCGGCGAGGAAGCCCAGTCCGCCCGCATCGGCGACGGCCGCGACGAGCTGCGGACAGGACACACCACCCGCCATCGGGGCCTGCACGATCGGATACCGGCAGAGATCGGTCAACACGGATGACATGACCGCATCGTGTCACGTCCTGCGCGCCTCGGCGTGCGCGGCCTGCGGTCCACTTTGTCCCCAAACGCCGGACGGGCTCGGCAGGCGAGCCCGTCCGGCGGCAGGGAACGGTGTACGGGGCCGTCAGCGGCCGTTGAAGGCGTCCTTCAGCCGGGAGAACAGCCCCTGCTGCCCGGGCTGGAACTGGCCGGTGGGCCGCTCCTCACCGCGCAGCTTCGCCAGCTCCCGCAGCACTCGCTCCTGCTCCGGGTCCAGCTTCATCGGGGTCATCACCTCGACGTGCACGATCAGATCGCCGCGCCCGCCGCCCCGCAGATGCGTGATGCCGCGGCCGTGCAGCGGGACCGACTGGCCGGACTGGGTACCGGGCCGGATGTCGACCTCCTCCAGGCCGTCGAGCGTCTCCAGCGGCACCTTGGTGCCGAGCGCGCCCGCCGTCATGGGGATGGTGACCGTGCAGTGCAGATCGTCGCCGCGGCGCTGGAACACCGCGTGCGGCAGCTCGTGGATCTCGACGTACAGATCGCCGGCCGGGCCGCCACCGGGGCCGACCTCGCCCTCGCCCGCGAGCTGGATGCGGGTGCCGTTGTCGACACCGGCGGGGATCTTTACGGTGAGCGTGCGCCTGGACCGGATGCGGCCGTCGCCGGCGCACTCCGGGCACGGGGTCGGCACGACCGTACCGAAGCCCTGGCACTGCGGGCAGGGCCGCGAGGTCATGACCTGGCCCAGGAAGGACCGGGTGACCTGGGAGACCTCGCCGCGGCCGCGGCACATGTCACAGGTCTGGGCGGAGGTGCCGGGTGCGGCGCCCTCGCCGTTGCAGGTCGTACAGACGACGGCCGTGTCGACCTGGATGTCCTTGGTGGTGCCGAACGCGGCCTCGGCGAGATCGATCTCCAGCCGGATCATCGCGTCCTGGCCGCGCCGGGTGCGCGAACGGGGTCCGCGCTGCGACGACGTACCGAAGAACGCGTCCATGATGTCGGAGAAGTTGCCGAAGCCACCCTGTCCGAATCCGCCCGCGCCACCGCCGCCGGAGGCGGACAGCGGGTCACCGCCGAGGTCGTAGACCTGCTTCTTCTGCGGGTCCGACAACACCTCGTAGGCGGCGTTGATCTCCTTGAACCGCTCCTGGGTCTTCGGATCGGGGTTCACATCCGGATGCAGCTCGCGAGCGAGCCGCCGGAATGCCTTCTTGATCTCGTCCTGAGATGCGTCGCGGCGCACGCCGAGTACGGCGTAGTAGTCCGTGGCCATTTACGACTCCGCCAGGATCTGTCCGACGTAACGTGCCACTGCGCGTACCGCTCCCATCGTTCCGGGGTAGTCCATGCGGGTCGGTCCGACCACGCCGAGTTTGGCGACTGCTTCGTCGCCCGAACCGTAGCCGACCGCGACGACGGACGTGGAGTTGAGCCCCTCGTGGGCGTTCTCGTGCCCGATACGTACGGTCATGCCCGAGTCCTTGGCCTCGCCGAGCAGCTTCAGCAGCACGACCTGCTCCTCCAATGCCTCCAGCACCGGCCGGATCATCACAGGGAAGTCGTGCCCGAAGCGGGTGAGGTTGGAGGTGCCGCCGATCATCAGCCGCTCCTCCGTCTCCTCGACGAGGGTTTCGAGCAGGGTGGAGAGCACGGTGGACACGGTTCCCCGGTCCTCGCTCTCGAAGGATTCCGGCAGATCCTGCACCAGCTGCGGGACGTCCGCGAAACGGCGTCCGACGACCCGGCTGTTCAGCCGGGCCCGCAGATCGGCGAGAGAGGTCTCACCGAACGGAGCGGGGCAGTCGATCATGCGCTGTTCGACCCGGCCGGTGTCCGTGATCAGCACGAGCATCAGCCGGGCGGCTGCCAACGACAGCAGCTCCACATGCCGGACCGTCGACCGGGTCAGCGAGGGGTACTGCACGATGGCGACCTGCCGGGTCAGCTGCGCGAGCAGCCGTACGGTGCGGCCCACGACATCGTCGAGGTCGACCGCGCCGTCGAGGAAATTGTGAATGGCCCGACGTTCCGGCGACGAGAGGGGCTTGACGCCCGCGAGCTTGTCGACGAAGAGCCGGTAGCCCTTGTCCGTCGGGATGCGTCCCGCACTGGTGTGGGGCTGGGCGATGAAGCCCTCGTCCTCCAGCACCGCCATGTCGTTGCGGACGGTGGCCGGGGAGACCCCCAGCTTGTGCCGCTCGGTGAGCGCCTTGGAACCCACGGGCTCCTCGGTGCCGACATAGTCCTGGACGATGGCGCGCAGCACTTCGAGTCTGCGTTCGCTGAGCATCGCGCACACCTCCAGCTGTGTTTCCTCGGTGGTTCTCGGGCCGTTCCTGCTTCATTCCCAGGAATCCGCCTGGCACTCTGTCCTCGCGAGTGCCAGCAATCCCCCGGTCAGTGTACGGCGGCCGAGTGGGGGCCTAGCAAGGGCGACCGGCCACGCTACCGCGAGACTGCGCAGGTCGTTGCCGATAGCGTCGCGGTATGGACGCCTCTTGGGAAGAGTTCGGCTGGGAGCGACTCGGTCACGGAGTGGGCCGGCGCCGCCTTCCCGGATGGGATGCGACAGTCGCACTGGTGGTCGGAGCGGATGGAGTGCTGCTCTACGACACCGGATCAACACTGCGCGAGGGTGCGGAAGTGCGGACCCAGGCACAGGCCCTGCTCGGCCGGAGGGTGACGCATATCGCACTCAGCCACCCCCACTTCGACCATGTACTGGGCACCGCCGCGTTCTCCGGCACCCAGGTGTACGGAGCGGTCGGCATGGTCGCGCTGCTGAAGCTCGGGGCGGACGATCTGCACGCCTCTGCGGTACGCCACGGAGTGTCCGAACACGATGCGGCGGAAGCCGCCGATGCGCTGGTGGCGCCGCACCATGAGGTGTGCGGCGAGTGGACGCTCGATCTGGGCGGCGGCCGTCAGGTGCTGCTGGCGGATGTGGGCCCGGCCCACAGCGGCCACGATCTGGCGGTGCTCGTCCCCGGCTCCCCCGCGGTGGTGCTCTGCGGCGACCTCGTCGAGGAGTCCGGCGAACCGCAGGCGGGCCACGACGCCGTCCCGTCCCGCTGGCCGGCCGCGCTGGACCGGCTGCTGGCGCTGGGCGGCGAGGACGCGGTGTACGTTCCGGGGCACGGAGCGGTGGTGGACGCGGCGTTCGTGCGGGACCAGCGCGACCGGCTGGCCATGCTCTTCGGCGTGTCGTGACCTGCTCTCGTCCTATCGTCATTTGATGCGCAGCTACCAGCCGGACCTGACCCCGCCGTGGAAGAAGTCCGCCCCCGTTCCCGAGGTCCCCGCCGAGCCCGATCTGGTCGTGGAGGAGGTCTCCACCGGATTCTGCGGTGCGGTGATCCGCTGCGAGAAGACGGCCCAGGGTCCGACGGTGACCTTGGAGGACCGCTTCGGCAAGCACCGGGTGTTCCCGATGGAACCGCGGGGCTTCCTGCTGGAGGGCCGGGTGGTCACACTCGTACGCCCGTCGGCGGCCGCTCCGGTACGCCCCGCGCGCACGGCCTCGGGTTCGGTCGCGGTCCCCGGGGCGCGGGCCCGGGTCGCACGTGCGGGCCGGATCTATGTGGAGGGCCGCCACGACGCGGAGCTGGTCGAGCGGGTCTGGGGTGACGATCTGCGGATCGAGGGCGTGGTCGTCGAGTATCTGGAGGGCATCGACGACCTCCCGGCCATCGTGCGCGAGTTCTCCCCCGGCCCGGACGCCAGGCTGGGCGTCCTGGTCGACCATCTGGTCCCCGGCTCCAAGGAGTCCCGGATCGCCTCCCAGGTCTCGGACGCGAACGTGCTGGTGGTCGGCCACCCCTACATCGACGTGTGGGAGGCGGTGAAGCCGTCGTCCGTGGGCGTCACCGCCTGGCCGGTGGTCCCGCGCGGCCAGGACTGGAAGACGGGCGTGTGCCGCGCGCTGGGCTGGCCCGAGAACACGGGCGCGGCCTGGCAGCGAATCCTGTCCACGGTGCGCTCGTACCGGGATCTGGAACCGGCACTGCTGGGCTCCGTGGAACACCTGATCGACTTCGTGACGGCGCCACCTCAGTAGCACCTCCGCCGGACCTCCCAGCCCCTCCGGCGCTTGAGGAGCGGGGTCCGGGGCAGAGCCCCGCGTGCCCCTCAGTCCACCAGATCCCGCACCACCGCATCCGCCAGCAACCGCCCCCGCAACGTCAGCACCGCCCGCCCCTCCCCGTACGGCACCCGCTCCAGCAGCCCGTCCTCCACCGCCCGCCCCGCCGCAGCCAGTCCGGCGGGCGCCAGCAGCGACAGCGGACACCCGTCGACCAGCCGCAGCTCCAGCAGAATCCGCTCCACCCGCCGGTCCTCCGCGGAGAGGATCTCCCGCCCGGCCCCCGGCGACCGTCCCTCGGCCAGAGCCTGCGCGTACGCCCCCGGATGCTTCACGTTCCACCAGCGCACCCCGCCGACATGGCTGTGCGCCCCGGGCCCGGCACCCCACCAGTCGGCACCCCGCCAGTACAGCTCGTTGTGCAGGCAGCGGCCCTCGGGCGTGCGGGACCAGTTCGACACCTCGTACCAGGAGAAACCCGCCGCGGCCATCGCCTCGTCCGCGATCAGATACCGGTCCGCGTGGGCATCGTCATCGGTCATCGGGATCTCGCCGCGCCGGATCCGCCGGGCCAGCTGAGTGCCCTCCTCGACGATCAGCGCGTACGCCGACACATGGTCCGGCCCCGCCCCGATCGCCGCGTCCAGCGAGGCCCGCCAGTCGTCGTCGGACTCCCCGGGCGTGCCGTAGATCAGATCGAGGTTCACGTGCTCGAAGCCCGCCTCCCGAGCCTCGGCGACACACGCCTCGGGCCGCCCCGGCGTATGCGTACGGTCCAGGATCTTCAGCACGTGCTGCCGTGCGCTCTGCATCCCGAACGAGATCCGGTTGAAGCCGCCCTCCCGCAGCTCGGCCAGATACGCCGGACCGACGGACTCCGGGTTGGCCTCGGTGGTGATCTCGGCATCGTCCGCGAGCCCGAACTCGTCGCGGATCGCCCCCAGCATCCGTACCAGGTCTCCGGCGGCCAGCAGGGTCGGCGTACCGCCGCCGACGAAGACCGTACGGACCGGACGCGGATCGTCGCCGAGGACCTTGCGGGCCTGGCGGACCTCGCCGATCAGATGGGCGGCGTAGTTGTCCCGGGAGGCCAGCGCACCGCCGGAGCCGCGCAGCTCGGTGGCGGTGTAGGTGTTGAAGTCGCAGTAGCCGCAGCGGGTGGCGCAGTAGGGCACATGCAGGTAGAAGCCGAGCGGCCGGTCGGCGGAGCCTTCCAGGGCATGGCGGGGCAGCGCCCCGTCGTCGGGTACGGGTTCACCATCGGGCAGTACGGAAGGCATACCGCCCATTGTCACTCGCCGCCGGGAACCTCCGAGCCACGCGCGAGATCGCAGACCGCCACCCGTCCCCGGGCGCACCGCCTCACCCGTACCCTCACCCCGCCTGCAGCACCAGCAGCGCCAGATCGTCATCGGGCGGCCGCTCGGCGAATTCGTGCACGGCCCGTTTGATCCGGTCCGCGATCCCGTCCGCCGACAGCCCGGCGCAGTCGGCCAGCGCCCGGGCCAGACCGTCCCCGTCGTCGAACATCAGCGCCCCGGAGCGCCGCTCCGTCACGCCGTCCGTGACACACAGCAGGCTGTCGCCCGGCGCCAGCTCGAAGCTCTGGCTCTCGTACGCGGCGTCGTCGAAGATGCCGAGCAGCATCTGCGGCTCGGCGGCCGGACGCACCTTGCCGTCGGGCCGCAGCAGCAGCGGCAGCGGGTGGCCGGCGCTGGCGAGGGTGCAGCGCACGCCGCCGCCGGGCAGCGGCACGAGTTCCCCGTACAGCAGGGAGAGAAAGCGGGACTGCCCGGTGTCCGCCGTCTGCTGGCCGCCCGCCGCGGCCACCATGAGCGCGGCCGCCTCGGCAGCCTCCATCGCATCGTCGAGGAGCAGCCGGTTGAGCCGGTCCAGCACCTCACCGACGCCGAACCCCTCACGGGCCAGCAACCGCAGCCAGGGCCGTGCGAGGCCGGTGACGACGGCGGCTTCGGGGCCACTGCCCTGCACATCGCCGAGGACGAAGCACCAGCGGTCGCCGGGGCACGGGAAGATGTCGTAGAAGTCACCGCCGACGACCCCGTCGTCGCTGGGTTCGTACACCAGTGAGCTGGTGACGCCGGGTATGTCGGCGACCTTGCTGGGCAGCAGTGCGCGTTGCAGGATGCGGCTGATGGTGGCCTGCCGGGTGTAGGCGCGGGCGGCACCGACGGCGAGGCCGACACGGCGTACGAAGTCCTCGATCAGGGCAGTCACTTCGTCGGGGACGCGTGCCATGCCCTCCCGGCCGAGGAGTACGGCGCCGAGTGTCCGGCCGCCCGATGTGATCCGGTAGGCGAGAGCGGATCCGGCGCGCCCCTCGGATTCCCCGCCGTCCTCCTCGCCCCCGGGCCAGGGCATGGAGACGGGCCCGGTGCCCACCCGCTCGGGCAGCCGGATCGGGTCCTGCTCCAGCACCGTACGCAGCTGCCCGGTCTCGGCCTCGTCCCGGTGCCAGACGCTGGCGAGCCGGGGGACGGCCGCGGGGCCGCCGTTCTCGGGCTCCAGCCAGATCGCGCACCAGTCGGCGAGTCTGGGCACCAGTAACTGCCCGGAGAGCGCCGCGACGATGTCCTCGTCGAGCTGGCCCGCGAGCAGGTCCGAGGCCTCGGCGAGGAACGAGAGCGCGCCACGGCCGGCCCAGTCCGCGTCGTCGCGCAGGGCCCGCCGGGCGCTGGGGGCGAGCAGTTCGGCGGCGCGCAGCCCCTGCTGGAATCCGGGCTCTGCCGACGGTTCGGGGAACGGGTTCCAGTCGTCGACGGGGAGCCGGGCCCAGACGGTCTTGAGGCCGGTGCGGTAGGTGATGCCCCAGCGCTCGGCGAGGGTGCCGACGAGCTGGAGCCCACGACCGTAGTCGGCGGGCTCCTCGGGGCCGGTGGGAGGCGCCTCGCCCTCCGCCGCGTCCGCCGCGCTGCCGGCCTCCGGGCGTTCGCTGCGCACGGCGCGGGCCGGGTGGTGGTCGGAGACCTCCAGCACCAGGGCCGCGGCCTCGTCCTCGGCGGCCTCCTCGAGCCGGCAGAGCAGCTCGACATTGGTCCCGGCGTGCACGACCGCATTGGTGACCAGTTCGCTGACGACGACCGCCGCATCATCGGCCAGACGTTCGCTGAAGCCCACGGCCGCCGGCAGTCCCAGCCCGGTCCACTCGGCGAGCGCTGCCTGGACGAACCGGCGGGCGGCGGAGGGCGCGAGGAGGTTTCCGGGCAGGGACGTACGGGCAACCGGCCGCGCATCCGCATGGCCGAGGGTGATACCGGGACGCTGAACGATGTCCCGCTGCAAGGGAACGGACCCCACGGTGCAGCTCCTGACCTGTTCTCGCTCTGTCTGTCTGTTCTCGTTCTGTTCTCGCTGGGCGCCGCTGACGACACCGACAGAGTGACAGATGGACCATGCTCATAAGCAACGAGTTGCCGAAGTGAGCAGAGAAAGTGAGCGGAGAAGAACGGAAGCAGCCGCACCGTGCGGCCGGTTGGCAGGGACCTGTATTACGCCTCGCGGGTCCCCGCGTACATGTCGTCGATGAGGCCCTTGTACTCACGCTCGACGACCGGCCGCTTCAGCTTGAGACTGGGCGTCAGCTCGCCGTGCTCGATATCGAGATCGCGGGGCAGCAGCCGGAACTTCTTGATGGTCTGCCAGCGCTGCAGCCCCTCGTTGAGCCGCTTCACATAGCCCTCGATGAGCGCAACGGCCTGCGGGGACGCCACCACTTCGGCGTACGGCTTCCCGCCCAGGCCGTTCTCGGCGGCCCAGCCGAGGATGGTCGGCTCGTCGAGTGAGATCAGGGCGGTGCAGAAGTTACGGTCCGCGCCGTGCACCAGGATGTTGGAGACGAACGGGCAGACCGCCTTGAACTGTCCCTCGACCTCCGCCGGGGCGATGTACTTGCCGCCGGACGTCTTGATCAGGTCCTTCTTGCGGTCGGTGATCCGGAGATAGCCGTCCACGGACAGCTCGCCGATGTCGCCGGTGTGGAACCAGCCGTCCGCCTCCAGCACCTCGGCGGTCTTCTCCGGGAGCCCCTGGTAGCCCTGCATCAGGCCGGGGCCGCGCAGCAGGATCTCGCCGTCGTCGGCGATCCGTACCTCGGTGCCGGGAAGCGGCTTGCCGACGGTGCCGGTGCGGTATGCCTCGCCCGGGTTGACGAAGGAGGCGGCACTGGTCTCGGTGAGGCCGTAGCCCTCCAGGATGTGGATGCCGGCGCCCGCGAAGAAGTAGCCGATGTCGGGGGCGAGCGCCGCGGAGCCGGAGACACAGGCGCGCAGCCGGCCGCCGAAGGCCTCGCGGATCTTGGCGAAGACGAGGGCGTCGGCGACCTTGTGCTTGGCACCGAGCGCGAACGGGACGGAGGCCGTGCCGGTGCGCCGGAAGTTGTCCTGCGAGACCGTCGCGTACTCGCGGGCGACCCCGGCCGCCCACTGGAAGATCTTGTACTTGGCCCCACCACCGGCCCGCGCCTTGGCGGCGACACCGTTGTAGACCTTTTCGAAGATACGGGGGACGGCGGCCATGTACGTCGGCTGGACCACCGGCAGATTCTCGATGATCTTGTCGACCCGGCCGTCGACGGCGGTGACGTGGCCGACCTCGATCTGGCCGGAGGTGAGGACCTTGCCGAAGACGTGCGCGAGCGGCAGCCAGAGGTACTGGACGTCGTCCTTGGTGATCAGGCCGGTCGCCACGGTGGCCTTGGCCATGTACGACCAGTTGTCGTGCGGCAGGCGTACGCCCTTGGGGCGGCCGGTGGTGCCCGAGGTGTAGATCAGGGTGGCCAGCTGGTCGGCCGTGATGGCGGCGACCCGCTCCTTGACCGCATCGGGGTTCTTCGCCAGGTGCTCGGCGCCGCGGGCTTCCAGATCGGCGAGGGTGAGCACCCAGCCCTCGGGGTCGCCCTCGGCGGGCTCGGCGCCCTCGGGGTCGATGACGACGACATGGGCGAGGTTCGGCAGCTCGGCACGGCGCTCGCGGGCCTTGGCCAGCTGGCCGGCGTCCTCGGCGATCAGGACCCGGCTCTCGGAGTCGGAGAGGATGAACGCCGACTCCTCGGCTTTGGTCGACGGATAGATCGTGGTGGTGGCAGCGCCCGCACACATCACACCGAGGTCGACGAGGATCCATTCCACTCGCGTACTGGCGGCGAGCGCGATCCGCTCCTCCGGCTGCACACCCAGACCGATGAGCCCTGCCGCGATGGCGTACACCCGCTCGGCGGCCTGTGCCCAGCTCAGCGACTTCCACTCATCGGGCCCCTCGCCGGCGGCCGTGGGGACGGGGTAGCGGTAGGCCTCCCCGTCCGGGGTGGCCGCCACGCGGTCGATGAAGAGGTTCGCCACGGAGGGCGGTCGGTTCTCGATCAAGGTCTGTGTGTCGCTCACGACATCCTCCGGGCCTGCGGCAGTGCTTCACGACCGGCTGCTGATTGCTGCTTGTTCCTACGTGTGTTCCCGCGCACTCCGTGCGCTTGGTCCTGCGGTGCCTGTCCTGCGGCGCCCGGTCTCGCTTGTTTAACTGGCGAGTAACTACGAGGCCGTGATCAGGGTAGAGCGCCCGCGTCCGCCGCGTAAGGGGCAATGGGCCGCCGCTTCATAACAAACGGGCCCCTGTGTCGCAGCACGCTGCGACACAGGGGCCCGTTGGGCTACCACCGAGTAGGGACGGACGGAGCAGGGGTGGCAGCCGGGGTGGGAGCTGCTTCTCGGCTCCACGGCGGAAGCTGCTTCCCGGCCCTGCGGCGGAAGCTACTTCTTGGCCTTGCTCTCCCCGCCCGACTCGTCCGTCGACAGCACGGCGATGAAGGCCTCCTGCGGCACCTCCACATTGCCGACCATCTTCATCCGCTTCTTGCCTTCCTTCTGCTTCTCCAGCAGCTTCCGCTTACGGGAGATGTCACCGCCGTAGCACTTGGCGAGGACGTCCTTGCGGATGGCGCGGACGGTCTCACGGGCGATGACCCGGGAGCCGATGGCGGCCTGGATCGGCACCTCGAAGTTCTGCCGCGGGATCAGCTCGCGCAGCTTGGCGACGAGCCGCACGCCGTACGCGTACGCCTTGTCCTTGTGCGTGACCGCGGAGAACGCGTCGACCTTGTCGCCGTGCAGCAGGATGTCGACCTTGACGAGCTGGGCGGACTGCTCGCCGGTGGGCTCGTAGTCGAGGGAGGCGTAACCCCGCGTCTTGGACTTCAGCTGGTCGAAGAAGTCGAAGACGATCTCGGCGAGCGGCAGGGTGTAGCGGATCTCGACCCGGTCCTCGGAGAGGTAGTCCATGCCGAGCAGGGTGCCGCGCCGGTTCTGGCAGAGCTCCATGATCGCGCCGATGAACTCGCTGGGGGCCAGGACCGTGGCGCGCACGACGGGCTCGTGCACCTTGTCGATCTTGCCCTCGGGGAATTCGCTCGGGTTGGTGACGGTGTGCTCGGTGCCGTCCTCCATCTCGACGCGGTAGACCACGTTGGGCGCGGTGGCGATGAGCTCGAGACCGAACTCGCGCTCCAGCCGCTCGCGGATCACATCGAGGTGGAGCAGGCCGAGGAAGCCGACGCGGAAGCCGAAGCCGAGCGCGGCGGAGGTCTCCGGCTCGTACACCAGGGCGGCGTCGTTGAGCTGGAGCTTGTCGAGCGCCTCGCGCAGGTCCGGGTAGTCCGAGCCGTCCAGCGGGTACAGACCAGAGAACACCATCGGCTTGGGGTCCTTGTAGCCGCCCAGCGCCTCGGTCGCGCCCTTGCTCAGGGAGGTGATGGTGTCACCGACCTTGGACTGCCGGACGTCCTTCACACCGGTGATGATGTAGCCCACTTCGCCCACACCGAGGCCGTCGGCCGGGGTCATCTCCGGGGAGGAGACCCCGATCTCCAGCAGCTCGTGGGTGGCGCCGGTGGACATCATCCTGATGCGCTCGCGCTTGTTGAGCTGACCGTCGACGACACGGACGTACGTGACGACGCCGCGGTACGAGTCGTAGACCGAGTCGAAGATCATCGCGCGGGCCGGGGCGTCGGCCTTGCCGATCGGGGCCGGGACGTCCTTGACCACCCGGTCGAGCAGCACATCTACGCCGACGCCGGTCTTCGCGGAGACCTTGAGTACGTCCTCCGGCTGGCAGCCGATGAGGTTGGCCAGCTCCTCGGAGAACTTCTCGGGCTGCGCGGCCGGCAGGTCAATCTTGTTGAGCACCGGGACGATGGTGAGGTCGTTCTCCATCGCCAGGTAGAGGTTGGCCAGCGTCTGGGCCTCGATGCCCTGCGCGGCGTCGACCAGCAGGACCGTGCCCTCGCAGGCGGCGAGCGAGCGGGAGACCTCGTAGGTGAAGTCCACGTGGCCCGGGGTGTCGATCATGTTGAGGATGTGGGTGCGGCCCTGGTCCTCGCCCGTGTTGGGTGCCCAGGGCAGACGTACCGCCTGGGACTTGATGGTGATGCCGCGCTCGCGCTCGATGTCCATCCGGTCGAGGTACTGAGCGCGCATCTGCCGCTGGTCGACCACGCCCGTCAGCTGAAGCATCCGGTCGGCAAGGGTCGACTTGCCGTGGTCGATGTGCGCGATGATGCAGAAGTTGCGGATCAGCGCCGGGTCGGTACGGCTCGGCTCGGGCACGTTGGTAGGAGTCGCGGGCACGCAGGGTCCTGATTCTTGAGACGCCGAACGCCGTGTCTCGGGTCGATGTCGGTTCGGTCGGATCGATACGTAGCCTCCATCGTCCCATGGTTGCGGGGCGGAGACCGGTTTGGGCCGGTCGGAGCGGGGCTGGTACCGTTGACAGCTGTGCCTCGCGACTCTCTCAGGCCGTGGGGCGCACATCGAAGATCCAACGAACCTGAAAAGGCTCTTTCGTGGCGAACATCAAGTCCCAGATCAAGCGGAACAAGACGAACGAGAAGGCGCGCCTGCGCAACAAGGCCGTCAAGTCCTCGCTCAAGACCGCTATCCGCAAGGCCCGTGAGGCTGCCGTCGCCGGTGACGTCGAGAAGGCCACCACGGCCGCTCGCGACGCCTCCCGCGCGCTCGACAAGGCTGTCTCGAAGGGTGTCATCCACAAGAACGCCGCCGCCAACAAGAAGTCGGCGCTGGCCTCCAAGGTTGCCTCCCTCCAGGGCTGAGCTTTCTGATGTAACCGCCGGAACGGATCAGCGGGCCCTCTCTCCCGCCCCTGCCCGGCCCCCGCGCCGCACACCGAACCTGCGTTCGCCACGCGGGTGCGGCGCACCAAGCGTGAACCGAAGGCCCCGGGCTTGCTCTCCCCAGAGCGAGGCCCGGGGCCTTCGGCGTACCCCCGTTCAGCCCGTCGAGGGCGTCCTCCCATGCCTTTGAGGCTATGGGAGATCGAGGACAAAGCGGCAGCCGGACGAACCCGGCACCCTCACCCCGCCCGGCTACCGCCCCGACCGCGCCGCCCTCGCCACCGCGACCACGGCCTTCTCCAACGCGTACTCCGGATCGTCGCCGCCTCCCTTGACGCCCGCGTCCGCATCCGCGACCGCCCGCAGTGCCACGGCCACCCCGTCCGGCGTCCACCCACGCATCTGCTGGCGCACCCGGTCGATCTTCCACGGCGGCATGCCCAGCTCACGGGCGAGGTCCGCGGGCCGCCCCCCACGCGCCGAGGACAGCTTTCCGATCGCCCGTACGCCCTGTGCCAGCGCACTGGTGATCAGCACGGGCGCCACCCCGGTCGACAGCGACCAGCGCAACGCCTCAAGCGCCTCCGCGGCCCGCCCCTCCACCGCGCGGTCGGCGACCGTGAAACTCGATGCCTCCGCGCGGCCCGTGTAGTAACGGGCGACGACCGCCTCGTCGATCGTGCCCTCGACATCCGCGACGAGCTGCGAGACCGCACTCGCCAGCTCCCGCAGATCGCTGCCGATGGAGTCGACCAGCGCCTGGCACGCCTCGGGGGTGGCCGAGCGCCCCAGCGCCCGGAACTCCGACCGTACGAACGAGAGCCGCTCGGCCGGCTTGGTCGTCTTGGGACACGCGACCTCCCGCGCCCCGGCCTTGCGCGCCGCGTCCAGCAGACCCTTGCCCTTGGCGCCGCCCGCATGCAGCAGAACGAGGGTGATCTCCTCGACCGGATCGCCGAGGTACGCCTTGACGTCCTTGATCGTGTCGGCGGAGAGATCCTGCGCATTGCGCACGATCACCACCTTGCGCTCGGCGAAGAGCGACGGGCTCGTCAGCTCGGCAAGGGTGCCGGGCTGGAGCTGGTCGGAAGCGAGGTCGCGGACGTCCGTGTCGGGGTCGGAGGCACGGGCTGCCGCCACCACCTGTTGCACGGCGCGGTCGAGGAGCAGGTCCTCCTGGCCCACGGCGAGCGTGAGGGGGGCGAGCGGATCGTCGGTGGAATTCCTTCTGGTGGCCATCGCCGTCCAGCATCCCACGCGCCACTGACACCCCCATCGCTGGAGCAACGGCGTACGCCGTACGGGAGAATGGGCAGGTGAGCGATGTGAGACATGTACTCGTGCTGCCCGACCGCGATGCCGCGGAGGAGGTGGCCGGAGAGCTCGGCGACCGTTTCGGGGTCGCCGAGGAGCCCCAGCTCGTACGCGACGCACTGGCCGGCGAGGACGATGCCGAGGACGCCCAGTGGCTGGTGGTCGTGGAGGACCCGTCGGGGCGGCTGGACGCCTCGTCGCTCGATGCGTTCGCCGCGGAGTACGACGGGTGGCTCGAAGCGCCCTAGAGGGGCGCCAGAGCACCTGTGAGCCCATGCCTGTGAGCTCGGGCCTGTGAGCTCGGGCCTGTGAGCTCGGGCCTGTGAGCTCGGGCCTGTGAGCTCGGGCCTGTGAGCTCAGCTCTTTGGGACGATCTGGATGTCCATGTCGATGGAGATGCTGGAGCCGACGGCCGCGATGCCGCGGGCCAGCATGGTCTGCCAGGTGAGGGTGAAGTCCTCGCGGTGCAGTTCCGTGGTGGCCCGGCAGGCGGCGCGGGTCTCGCCCTCCAGGCCGTTGCCCAGGCCGAGGTACTGAGTGTCCAGCGTGACCGTTCGGCTGACGCCGTGCAGCGTGAGCGCGCCGGTCACACCCCAGCGGGTGCCGCCGCGGTGGACGAAGCGGTCGCTGTAGAACTCCAGCGTCGGATAGCGCCCGACGTCGAGGAAGTCACTGGAGCGCAGATGGTCGTCGCGCATCTGGACGTTCGTGTCGATCGACGCGGCGTCGATGATCACGTGCATGGCCGAGTTCTCCATGCGGTCGGCGATCCGTACAGCACCGGCGAAGGTGTTGAACCGGCCGTGGATGCGCGCCATGCCGATGTGCCGGGCCGTGAAGCCGATCTGTGAGTGCATCGGCTCGACCTCCCACTCACCGGGGTCGGGCAGCTGCGGGGGCGCGGACAGTTGCAGGGTCACATCGCCGATGCTCGCGTGGCCGCTCTCGACGACCGTGGCCGCGCCGTGGAACGGGGTGAAGCCCTCGGCCGTGACGGCCAGCCGGTATTCGCCGGCCGGGACGGTGGCGAGGACATTGCCGTACGGGTCCGTCTCACCGCTGACGACCTTGCGGCCCACGCTGTCCGTGACCACGAACTCCGCCTGCTGCACGATCTCGTTGACGGGGTCGAGCACTCGGCAACTGAGCACTCCGGCGGTGCGCGGCACGTCAAGTCCCGTGAGAGCGTTGCCGCGCGCGGCACGCGTCGCTCCCCTGCTTCCCAGCCAACGGCCGAACATCTTCTACCTACCCCCGGGGGCGATTCACCTTGGGGCCTGACGGCTGGACGTCCTCGTCGGAGCAGCGGCCTACCGACGAGCATGCATTCGATCACTCTTGTGGCGTTCGAGGCAAACAGAGCAGCTCGCAGGAGCTTGGGTAGAGGTGTTACCGAAGGTCCGAATTGGCCGTTCCGCTTGCGTGCATCACTCATTCTGTGTGCGTCACCCATTCGGACAGTGCTCATGACCGGCCCACCGCCCGCAGCTCCGGTCCGGCACCCGTCACGGCGATCGCGCCGTCGATGTCCGTACGCAGCACCACCGCGCCGCCGGCTCTGAGCGCATCGACGGTGCGCGCGGCCGGGTGACCGTACGGGTTGTCCCTGCCCACGCTCACCAGGGCGAGTCTCGGGTGCGCGCTGCGCAGCAGAGCAGGGTCCTGGTGGGCGGAGCCATGATGGGCGACCTTGAGAACGTCCACCCGCGGCAGCGCGGGATACCTGCGCAACAGCCCCTGCTGGGCCGGAGGTTCGAGGTCGCCCAGGAGCAACAGGGTCAGCCCGCCGGTCCGGACGTACAGAGTGACACTGGCATCATTCGGCTCCTGCGGTACAGGCCCGGCCCCCGGTACCGCCGATGCGCCACCCGCCCCTGCGCCGCCCGCCGGCCAGAGGACCCGCCAGTCCAGCGGCCCGATCCGGCGGCGTTCACCGGGGACGGCCCGCACCAGGGGGACGCCCGACGCGGCAGCTGTTCTCCGTACGAACGCGACCTGGTCCGGCGGTTCGTCCAGGCTCGTCGTCTGGATAGCCCCCACCGCTCTGCCCCGCAGCACACCGGGCAACCCCCGCACATGGTCCGCGTGGAAGTGCGTGAGGACCAGGAGCGGCACCTCGGTGATGCCCAGGCCGCGCAGGCACCGGTCGGCGAGCCGGGGATCGGGACCGCTGTCGACGACCACACCCGTGCCGTCCCCCGCGGCCAGTACCAGGGCGTCACCCTGCCCCACGTCGCACATCGCGAACGCCCAGTCCGGCGGCGGCCATCCGGTCAGCACCCGGGTGAGCGGCACCGGGCGCAGCACCGCGAGGATCAGCAGCAGCGCGGCGGCCGAACAGATCCAGGGGTGGCGCACGATACGACGGGCGAACAGCACCACCAGAGCCGTCAGCGCGGTGAGCAGCAGCGCACCCTTCCCGCCGTCGGGCCAGTCGATCTCAGCCCCGGGCAGGGCCGCCCCGGTGCGGGCCACCGAGGCGATCCACCCGGCCGGCCACCCTGCGATCCGGGCGAGCAGCTCTGCCACCGGCATGGCCACCGGCGCCAGGGCGAGCGCGGCGAACCCGAGGACCGTGGCCGGCGCCACCGCGAACTCGGCCAGCAGATTGCACGGGATCGCCACCAGACTGACCCGGGAGGCGAGCAGCACGACGACCGGTGCGCACACCGCCTGCGCCGCGGCGGCCGCGGCCAGTGCCTCGGCAAGCCGGGGCGGAACCCGGCGCCGTTGCAGCGCGTCGCTCCACTTCGGGGCGATGGTGAGCAGGGCGCCGGTGGCCAGGACGGAGAGGACGAAGCCGTAACTGCGCGCCATCCACGGGTCGTACAGCACCAGCAGCAGAACCGCGGCGGCCAGCGCGGGGATCAGCGATCTGCGGCGCCCCGTGCCGATGGCGAGCAGGGTGATCAGTCCGCAGGCCGCGGACCGCAGCACGCTCGGCTCGGGCCGGCAGACGATGACGAAGGCGAGTGTGAGCCCGCCGCCGAGCAACGCCGTCATCCGCAACGAGATCCCCAACCGGGGCGCCAGACCCCGGCGTTCGACGCGCGATGCTGTGCCCGGCGGTCCGATCAGGAGAACGAGCAGGATCGCCAGGTTGGCACCGGAGACCGCCATCAGGTGGGTGAGGTCGGCCGCCTGGAAGGCATCGTGCAGTTCGGGGGTGACCCGTGAGGTGTCGCCGACCACCAGGCCCGGCAGCAGCGCCCGCGCATCGGGATCCAGCCGCTCGGTCGCCTGCCGCAGACCGCCGCGCAGAACACCCGCCGTGCGCTGGAGGAAGGAAGGAGGCCCGGTGATGCGGGGCGGGCCTTTGCCCTCGGGCCGCAGTACGGCAGCATTGCGCTCCCCTTCGTGCAATGGTGGCGCCAGTCGGCCGCCTACGTGCAGTCGCGTGGATGGAAGCAACTGCTGCCACTGCGCCATCGATCCGCCGGGCGAGACGATCAGCAGCACCGGTGTACGCAGCCGGGTGGCCGCACCGTCAGGCCCGGTCAGCCGCGTGATCTCGGCGTCCATGAGGAGCGAGGCGGGCGTGCTGTGGTCGCCTCGCACCCGGGGCCGGGTCTGCCGGGCGTCGGACGTCACCGTCACTTCCGCCTCGACAGTCGCGAACCGCTGGGCGAGCCCATGGATCGACCCCTGCCGTACGTCCGCGCCGTACAATCCGGCCGACACGGCCCCGGCCGCCGCGCAGAGCAGCGCGGCAGCAGTGGCGGCCGCGGTGGTGCGCGGCCGCCGCCGGTTGTGTACCGCGCTCTCGTCATCTGCCACCCCTCCCCCGGTGTCGGCCGAAAGCCGGCGCATCGCACGGGTCGCCGATACTCCCGACATCGCCAGGAGCACCATGGCTGCACCGATGCAGAGCATCACGCCCGCCGTCGTCCACCGCCCCGGCGTACTCAGCGCGAGGGCCGCTCCGGCCCAGGCCGCCATGGCCGGCGGGACCAGCCGGAGGTCGACCGGGCCCTCCTGCCGCGGGTCGGAGGCACCCAGCCGCCTGCCCGACGCCTCATGGACGTCCGGGAGGCTCATGGCCCCACCAGCGGTTGCAGGTCGGCGAACCGGCGGTCACCGATCCCGTTGACCTCGCGGAGTTCATCGACGGAACGGAAACCGCCGTGCTGGGTGCGGTAGTCGACGATGTGCTGGGCGAGAACCGGGCCGACACCGGGCAGGGTGTCGAGTTGTTCGACGGTCGCGCGGTTGAGGCTGACCGGCCCGGTCGTGGGGCTGCCACCGCCGCCCGTAGTGGCTCCTCCCGTACTGCTGCTGGTGGCAGGAGGGCCGGGCGGGGCGCCCACCACGATCTGTTCCCCGTCCATGAGTACCCGCGCCCGGTTGAGCCCGGTGAGGTCGACACCGGGCCGGGCCCCGCCCGCCGCACGCAGCGCATCGGCGACCCTTGCGCCGGACGGCAGTTGATGGATCCCCGGCCTTCGCACCTTCCCGCTCACGTCGACGACGATGTGCCCGCCCGGCCCCGTCGTGAGTGGCGGCCCCGGTGACGGCTCCGGCACTCCGGCGTCCTCCGGCGCCGGGGCCGATGTCCGGGCGTGCGCAGCCTCGTTGACCGGATCAGGAGCGCGTACGGAGTGGGGGCGCACGGACCAGAAATGCACCGCGGCGAAGGCTGCGGCCGCGATCAGGACAACGGCCAGTGCGGCGAGGGCCTTTGGCTCCAAACCGCATCTGAGCTGCAGCCACACCGGAACCCGCTCCCGCAGTGCCGGAACCAGCCTCTCCCACCGCCCCGGCATCCCGGAGACGGCCGCCGGAGCCGAGGTCGGGGTCGAGGTCGAGGCCGGAATCGAGGCCGGGATCGAGGTCTGGGCTGAGGTCGGCGCCGTAGACGTAGCCGTAGCCGTAGCCGTAGCGGGACTTGGCGTCGGGGGCGGGCTCGGGGCCAGGGGCAGGCTCGGCGTCGAGGGCGGTCTCGGGGCCGAGACCGGAGCGGGAGCCGGAGCGGGAGCGGGGGCCGCGGCCACTCCCAGCACAAGCCGCGCGACCCGTCCGCCGTACGCACCTCCCATGAGGGCGTCCGCCCGACGGCGCGAAGCCGCCGCTACGACGTCCGCACGCCCACGCGACGGCCGTCGCCGTCCAGGTCCGAGGCCGGGACTGCTACCGGCGCGGCCGGGGCCGCTTCCGCTGGTTGCACGATGTGATCGGGGAGCCATGCCTCACGACGGTAGGCACATCAGCCCGAACCCGCTGAGCAGGCCCAAATTCAGTGGACAACCGACCAGTTGTGGATAACTCGACCACCCCGAGGGGCGGGAGCCAGGAACCAAGGCCGGTGCATCGGGTTCAGCGCGGCGAAACCACTGCCCCGAGCAGACCGGGCCCGGTGTGCGCACCGATCACCGCGCCCACCTCGCTGACATGCAGATCGACCAACCCCGGCACTCGCTCACGCAGCCGCCCGGCGAGCCGCTCGGCCCGCTCGGGTGCCGCCAGGTGATGCACGGCGATGTCCACCCGGCCGCTGCCCGCCCGTTCCGCGACGATCTCCTCCAGGCGCGCGATCGCCTTCGAGGCCGTCCGTACCTTCTCCAGCAGTTCGATACGGCCACCGTCCAGTTGGAGCAGCGGCTTCACGGCGAGTGCCGATCCCAGCAGAGCCTGCGCGGCACCGATACGACCGCCGCGGCGCAGATAGTCCAGCGTGTCGACGTAGAAATACGCGGAGGTGCCCGCTGCCCGCTTCTCCGCGGCTGCGACGGCCTCGTCCAGGCTTCCGCCCGCCTCCGCCGTTTCCGCCGCCGCCAGGGCGCAGAATCCAAGGGCCATCGCGACCATCCCGGTGTCCACCACCCGTACCGGAACCGGTGCGTCCTTCGCCGCGAGCAGAGCGGCGTCGTACGTACCCGAGATCTCGGCCGAGAGGTGCAGCGAGACGATGCCGCGGGCTCCGGCCTCGGCCGCCGCCCGGTACGCGGCGGCGAATACCTCCGGGCTGGGCCGGGAAGTCGTCACGGGGCGACGCTTCTGGAGCGCCACCGCGAGGGAACGGGCCGAGATCTCGGTGCCGTCCTCCAGAGCCTGATTACCGAGGACGACGGTCAGCGGCACCGCGGTGATGCCGTGCCGCTCCATCGCCTCGGGCGGCAGGTAGGCCGTGGAATCGGTGACGATCGCGACATGGCGGGACATGAGCGGGAGGTTACCTGGCGAGTCAGCAGCCCGGCAGTCCGACCCCGACCGAATGATCGCTCCCGATCGCTTCGGACCGCATCCTGTCACCGCCGGTCATCGAACGCCTCAGTTCGTCGTTTCGGGCCGAGCTGCCTTCTGCCACGGGTATTCGTTCTGCCGTCGCGGGTCCGGAGCCGTGATCGCCTGCGCCACATCGTCGGCCGGCCCACGCCCTTGCCCTTGCCCTTGCCCTTGCCCTTGCCCTTGCCCTTGCCGACGCTCCTGCCCCTGGTCGCGCCCATCGCCCTGCGGCTGCCCCTGCCCGCGGACCGGCTCGTCCGGCTCCACCGTCCAGTGCCGCAGCGCCCCGGCCTCCACGTCGATCTGCGCATTCAGCACGTCCAGATCGTCGTCGGTGAACTGCCGCGCCCGGTCCCGCGCGGCCCATCGCAGCGAATCCGCAGAGTGCGTGATCCGCTCCGTACGCTGCTTCAGGCCCGGCAGCAGCGAGGCGGCCGTCGTCCGGTCGGGTTCGCGCTCCAGTCTCTTCAGCTCGTCGTCCAGCTCGCGCCCGTGCACGCTCAGCCGCTGGAACAGGCCCAGTGACTCCGAGAGCGAGGCATCCTCGGCGGCTCCCGTCTCCAACGCCTCCTGCGTGGCCCGCATGGATGTACGCAGCGCGAGCCGCAGCTGTGCCAGCTCTCCGCCCAAGCCCGCCTGGCCATAGCTCTTCGCCCGCAGCGCGGTGTCCTCGACGGTGCGGCGCGCCTGGGTGATCGTACGGTCCACACCCCTCTTCGCCACGCCGATGGCCTTGACGCCCGCGTACACGCCCAGGGCGATGAAGGCGAAAAAGAGCAACCCCAGAATCAGGATCACGGCTTCCATGAGCGCCCCTCGGATGTCGTTTCGGCTGCCGGGTGCCGGCCCCTCCACCGTAAACGGAAAGAGCAGGCCGAGGGTTCCTTCGGAACCCCCAACCTGCCCGTAGGGGAACGCCCCCACACCGCTGTACAGCAACCAGCGGTTACGCGACGACCGTCACGCGGGGACGATGAGCCCCCTCACGCGGGACGATCAGCGCCATCACGCCGGGACGATATTGACCAGCTTCGGCGCGCGCACGATCACCTTGCGGATGCCCGCACCGTTCAGCGCCGCGACCACGGCCGGGTCGGCCAGGGCCAGTGCTTCCAGTTCCTCGTCCGCGATCGACGGGGAGATCTCCAGGCGCGCCTTGACCTTGCCCTTGACCTGCACGACGCAGGTCACGGTCTCGTCCACTACGTACGCCGGGTCGGCGACCGGGAAGTCCTGGTGCACGACCGACTCGGTGTGGCCCAGCCGGCGCCACAGCTCCTCGGCGATGTGCGGCGCCAGCGGCGCCACCAGCAGCACCAGCGACTCGGCGACACTCCGGGACAGCGGGCCGCCGGCCTTGGTCAGGTGGTTGTTCAGCTCGGTGACCTTGGCGATGGCCGTGTTGAAGCGCATCCCGGCCATGTCCTGGCCGACCCCGTCGATCGCCTTGTGCAGCGCCCGCAGCGTCTCCTCGCCCGGCTCCGTGTCGACGACGGTGACCTCACCGGTCTCCTCGTCCACGACGTTGCGCCACAGCCGCTGCAGCAGCCGGTACTGGCCGACGACGGCACGCGTGTCCCACGGCCGCGACACGTCCAGGGGGCCCATCGCCATCTCGTACAGGCGCAGCGTGTCCGCACCGTACTCGGCGCAGATCTCGTCCGGTGTGACGGCGTTCTTCAGGGACTTGCCCATCTTGCCCAGGACGCGGCTGACCTTCTCACCCTGGTAGTAGAACTTTCCGTCCCGCTCCTCGACCTCGGCCGCCGGGACCGCGATGCCGCGGCTGTCCCGGTAGACGAATGCCTGGATCATGCCCTGGTTGTACAGCTTGTGGAACGGCTCGGCGGACGAGATGTGTCCCAGGTCGTGCAGCACCTTGGACCAGAAGCGGGCGTACAGCAGGTGCAGTACGGCGTGCTCGGCGCCGCCGACGTACAGGTCGACGCCACCGGTCGGCTGTCCCTCGCGCGGGCCCATCCAGTACTGCTCGATCGCCGGATCGACCAGCTGACGGCCGTTGTTCGGGTCCAGGTAGCGCAGCTCGTACCAGCAGGAGCCCGCCCAGTTGGGCATGGTGTTGGTCTCGCGGCGGTACTTCTTCGGGCCGTTGCCGTCACCCAGGTCCAGGGTGACGTTGACCCAGTCGGCGTTCCGGGACAGCGGGGTCTCGGGCTGGGTGTCGGCGTCCTCGGGGTCGAAGGTCCGCGGCGAGTAGTCGTCGACCTCCGGCAGTTCCAGGGGCAGCATCGACTCGGGCAGCGGGTGGGCGATGCCGTCCTCGTCGTAGACGATCGGGAAGGGCTCGCCCCAGTAGCGCTGACGGCTGAACAGCCAGTCGCGCAGCCGGAAGTTGACGGTGCCCTCACCGACGCCGTGCGCCTTCAGCCACTCGGTGATCTTCGCCTTGGCGTCTACGACGCCCAGACCGTCCAGCGAGATCTCGTCATTGGCGGAGTTGACCAGCTTCGCTTCGTACGAGGCGAAGGCGTCGTCCCACGTCGAGGGGTCCGTACCGCGGTCGTCCGACGGCTCGACGACACAGCGCATCGGCAGCTCGAAGGCGCGCGCGAAGGCGAAGTCGCGCGCATCGTGCGCCGGGACCGCCATGATCGCGCCGGTGCCGTACCCCATCAGGACGTAGTCGGCGATGAAGACGGGCACCTTCTCGCCGCTGACCGGGTTGGTCGCGTACGCACCGGTGAAGACACCGGTCTTGTCCTTGGCCTCGGCCTGCCGCTCCACGTCGGACTTGGCGGCGGCCAGCTTGCGGTACGCGGCGACGGCCTCGGCCGGGGACGCGTGCCCGCCGGTCCACACCGGGTGGGTGCCCTCGGGCCAGGCGGCCGGAATGATCCGCTCGACCAGCTCGTGCTCGGGCGCCAGCACCATGTAGGTGGCACCGAACAGGGTGTCCTGGCGGGTGGTGAAGACGGTGATGCCGCCCGCACCGTCGACCGGGAAGTCGACGCGTGCGCCTTCGGAACGCCCGATCCAGTTGCGCTGCTGCAGCTTGATGGCCTCGGGCCAGTCCAGCCCGTCCAGGTCGTTCAGCAGCCGGTCGGCGTAGGCGGTGATGCGCATGTTCCACTGGCGCAGCTTGGCCTTGAAGACGGGGAAGTTGCCGCGCTCGGAACGGCCGTCGGCCGTCACCTCTTCATTGGCCAGTACGGTGCCCAGGCCCGGCGACCAGTTGACCGGCGCGTCGGAGGCGTACGCCAGGCGGTACTCGCCCAGGACGTCCGCGCGCTCGGCGGCGCTCAGCGCACTCCAGTCACGGCCGTCCGGGGTGGGGCGCGAACCGCTCTCGAACTGGGCGACCAGCTCGCCGACCGGGCGGGCCCGGTCGGCCTCGGTGTCGTACCAGGAGTTGAAGATCTGCAGGAAGATCCACTGGGTCCACTTGTAGTACTCCGACTCGATCGTGGCGAACGAGCGGCGCTTGTCGTGGCCCAGGCCCAGCCGGCGCAGCTGGGCGGTCATGTTCTCGATGTTGGCCACGGTGGAGACCCGCGGGTGTGTGCCGGTCTGCACGGCGTACTGCTCCGCGGGCAGGCCGAAGGCGTCGAAGCCCAGGGTGTGCAGCACGTTGTGCCCGGTCATCCGCTGGTGGCGGGCGAAGACATCGGTGGCGATGTAGCCCAGTGGGTGACCGACGTGCAGGCCTGCACCCGAGGGGTACGGGAACATGTCCATGATGAACTTCTTCGGCTTGGCGGCCAGTTCCGGATTGCCCGCCAGGTCACCGGTCGGATTCGGCGCCTCGTACGTGCCCTCGGCGTCCCAGAAGTCCTGCCAGCGTGCCTCGATGTCGGCGGCCATCGCCGCCGTGTAGCGGTGCGGCGCAGCCGTCTCGGCTGCGGAATTCGTCTCGCTCATGATCCTCAAAGCTCCATCGATCGTCATCTGCCGGCGCCCATGTCTACGGACACGCGTCTACGGAAACGAAAAATCCCCTCGCACAGGAGGGGACGCCGCGCCGATTCCGACCAGGCATTCTCACCGGTCGGGACTGATCAGCGCGGCTCGCTAAGCAGAAGGCGTACGGCACGCATGGCGCCAGGGTATCGCACGGGCCCGGAGCCGGGCCGGGCACGACCGGTCCGTGGACGGGGCGGCGGGAGCGACCGTACGGCGGAACGTCCGGGAAGCGGGGGTTACTCCGCGTACCGCCCTGTACCGGGGCAACCGATCAAAGCCCGTACTGGCCGGTATGGAGCGACTTAGCATGCCGCAACGGGACCGCTTTGCCGAACTATTCGGAGTCGCCCCCATGAACCCTCATCGCAAGATCCGCTCATCCCCCACCATGAGCCCGGGCATGAGCCGCCCGATGCAGGGCGGACTGACCGTCGCCGTGCTGGTTCTCATCCCTCTGCTCGCCGTCGCAGGGAGCGACGACTTGCGCGCCACCCTCGACTTCACGACCGGCGTCCTCTCGCTGGTCTCGCTCACCGCCGCGGTGGGCTGGGGCCTGCTCGCCACCGACCGGCTGTTCCTCTCCTCGCGGCATCGACTGCTCGCTCAGGGCGTCCACCGTGCCGCTGCCGCCGCCTCGCTCGGCTTCCTGCTGCTCCATGTCACCGTGAAGGTCGCGCTCGGGCATGTGGCGCTGATCGGCGCGCTCATACCCTTCGGCCTCGGTGTGCGCGGGACGGCGGGGCTGATCGGTTTCGGCTCGCTGGCCGGGCTGCTGATGGTGGTCACCGCCGCGACCGGCGCACTACGCAGCGCCTTTGCCGCCCCCAGCAGGATCGCGGGCCGCTGGCGCGCCCTTCACGCGCTGTCCTATCCGGCGTGGTGCGCGGCGCTGGTGCACGGCCTGTACGTGGGCCGGCCGCCGGCGACCTGGGTCGTGGTGATGTACAGCCTCTGTCTGCTCGCGGTGGCCGGCGCCCTGTGCCTGCGCCTGCTCCCGCCTTCGGCCAAGCGCCGGGTCACCGGCCTGGTCACCGCTCTGATCAAGCCGGACACTCCACCCGCCGAACCGGAACCGGTGGTACGTGCAACCCCGCTTCCCGGTACGGAGGGTGTACTTCCGCTCGGCGCCGGGACGGGTCGGGAAGCGCCGGGCGCGAACGGGACGGGCCGCGAGGCATTCGGCCGGGGTCTGCGCGGCACCCCGTTGCCGTCGTCCTTCGAGCGCCCCCGCACCGCCCTCTCCGCGCCTGCCCCGCCGTTGTACGAGGCCCCGCCACGCAGCTCCGACCGCCTCCCGACGGGCCCGGCCACGGATACGGATACGGATACGGATACGGATACGGGCACAGTTGCGGCAGGCTCAGGCGCATCCGCCGCCCCCTGGGGCCCCGGCCCCGGGATCGCCGCCGCCTACCGTGCGGTCTCGCTGGCCGCCGAAACCCCGGTTCCTCCCCCCGGGCAGAGCCCGCAGCAGTCGGCGGGCCGGTGGCCCATGCCGTCACCCGCACCACCGGCACAGGCACTCCGCCCCCTGCCCGACCCCACACAGACATTGCGCCCCTTCTACGAACCCGCACCCCCGCCGGGTCCGTTCTTTCCGCCCCCGGCCGGAGAACCCTGGCACGCACCCGCAGGAGACCGACCGTGAACATCCCTCTCCCCGACGTCCCCGAAGTCCGCGTCGTCGGTCTCCCCCAGCTGACCACCGGCTTCGACCTGGTCGAGCGGCTGGACCTCGCCATGCACCTGAAGGTGCACGGGCCGCTCGAACCGATGACCGGCGAGCGCCTCGCCGAGCTCGCCGAGACCATCTCGCTGCGCGGCCGAGGCGGTGCCGGATTCCCGTTCGGGAGGAAGCTGCGGGCGGTCGCCAAGGCATCCATCCGGCGCGGTGTACGCCCCGTCGTCGTGATCAACGGCAGCGAGGGCGAACCCGCCTGCCGCAAGGACACCGTGCTGCTCAACCGCGCCCCGCACCTCATCCTGGACGGCGCACTCCTGGCAGCCGAGGCGCTGGGTGCCCGTACGCTGATCGTCGCCGTCACCCGTAACTCCACGGAGATCTCCGTGCGCGCCGCCCTCGCCGAGCGGGGCCTGTCCGACCGGCGTGGCCAGCAGCTGCGCGCCCGGGTGGTGCGCACCCCCGAGCGGATGGTCTCCGGGGAGGCCTCGGCGGTCATCCGGGCGGCGAGCGGCGGCCCTGCCCTGCCGCCCGGCCGCCGTGAGCGCGCCGCCGAGTCGGGTGTCTCGGGCGCCCCGACCCTGCTGTCGAACGCGGAGACGTACGCGCAGCTCGCCGTCGCCGCCCGGATCGGCGCCCGCCGCTACGGGCACACCGGTCTGCCCGACGAACCCGGCACCGTGCTGCTCACCCTCTCCGGAGCCGTCTCGCGCCCGATGGTCATCGAGGTGCCCACGGGTGTGCCGCTGCGGTACGTGCTGCAGCTGGCCGGTGCGCCGCCGTTGCCGCAGGGCGTGCTGACCGGCGGCTATCACGGCAACTGGATCGATGCGATGGCCTCGCACGACGCCGTGGTCTCCCGGGAGTCCCTGGCCGCGGCCGGCGGCGCGCTGGGAGCGGGAGCGATCTTGCCGATCGGCCCCGAGAGCTGCCCGCTCGGCGAGTCCCTGCGGGTGGCGAACTGGCTCGCCGCCGAGACCGCGGGCCAGTGCGGTCCTTGCAAGCTGGGGCTGCCGGCCGCGGCGGGCGGGCTGTCCGACGTGCTGAACGGCGGCGGGCCCGCAGCCCTGGAGGCGCTGCGCGAGGTGACCCGGGCGGTGAAGGGCCGGGGCGCGTGCAAGCATCCGGACGGCTCGGCGCGCTTTCTGACCTCGACGCTGTCCGCCTTCACGGACGACCTGGCGGCCCATGTCCTGGACGGCGGCTGCGGCCGCGAGACGCTCGGGGTCCTGCCCCTTCCCGCACCCGGCCGGCCGGGCCTGGAGGAGTCCATTCCGAGCGGCGGGCGGCTGGCGGTGGACTGGACGCTCTGCCAGGGCCACGGGCTCTGCGCGGACATCGTCCCCGAGCTGATCAGGCTGGGCCCCGACGGCTACCCGGCGCTCGCGGACGCAGCGGTTCCGATGCATCTGAGGGGGCGCGCACAGCGTGCGGTGCGCCGATGTCCCGCGCTTGCGCTCCGCATCGAGCAGGAGGCGGCGGAACGCCCCGCGCTGCCGCCGGTCATCGGCCGGAAGGCTCTTGGCAGCGGCCGCGGTTGACGTACGTACACGAGAAGCACGTACACGAGAAGCGGGTCATCCCGTGAGGATGACCCGCTTCTCATTTCTTCACTGTGGAGCTAAGGAGAATTGAACTCCTGACCTCCTGCATGCCATGCAGGCGCTCTACCAACTGAGCTATAGCCCCGTGCTGCGTACCGCCCGGTTCCCCGTGGCGACATCGAGAACATTACCGGTGACCCCACCACTCCACCAAATCGTTTCCCGTCTGCACGGTTTTAGCCGATTTTGCGGCATCTTGGTCACGTGACGGCGAGGGGGTTCACGCGGTGGCGAAGGAGTAGAAGCGCTTGAGCGCGCAGTGCTCCTCCAACAGCCGCCCGTAGATCGGCTCCCCCTCCAGCTCCCGGTAGGTCTCGATCGGGTCGCCCTTTATGATCAGCGCCCGCGCACACTCCTCGCACCAGTACTGGTACTCCGGATTGATCGGATCCATGTCCCTGACGATGGGCGTACCGCTGCCGCACCAGTCGCACTTCCGCCTGTGTGCACCCATGAGTCAGCTCCGGCTTTGGCCACGGGCGGTACACACGCAGGGGACTTCGCCGTTCCCGCCGAGCACTTGGACCGCATGGGACGGATCACCGGCAGGACGACCGGCGCCGGCGCGGCGTTCGGGGACAAGGGGCAGGTCCGGGACCTCGTGGCGGCTCGCAGGCATCGCGCGCTCCCTCCCGTTCGGTCCGTCGCCCCCTCCGGCGGTCCGATTCTGCCATGACCCCGCAAGGGGGTCAGCCCGCCGGACATCCGGCCGGTCACCGACGCCGTACGAGACCCGCCGACGCACCTGCGATCGCGGCCACCGACAACGCGAGAGCGCATGCCCACAGGGCATGCCCCGACCCCTGCGCCCCTGGCGTATCAAGGCGGTTGAGATAGAGCGTGCCGAATGCCGCGACCCCGATCAGCTGGCCGAGTTGGGTGACGGTCACCAATACACCGCTCGCATCAGCCGCATCTTCCGGACGTACGTTCGCCAATGCCCCCGTAAGGGTGGGGCTGAAGCCCAGTGCCATGCCGCTGCCCATGATCGCGAAGGCCGCATACAGCCAGAGCCCGCCGTCGCCGCCGTCCCGCATCAGCAGCCCGATGGCCACGGAGGCGACGGCCACCAGGGCGAACCCGCCCGGAACCAGGGCCCCTTGGAACCGCGCGGGCCACCGGCGCCAGGTCAGCCCGATCGCACCGAACACCAGCGCGGTCGGTGCGAACATCAGCCCCGCGCGCAGCGCCGAATAGCCCAGACCGCCCTGGACGTGCAGCGTCATCGCGAAAAGGAAGCCCGCGTTGATCGCCATCACCACAAGAACGCGCAGCGCCGCCCGCGCCATGCCGGGGATGCGCAGCACCCTGGGCGCGACCAGGGGCGCACCACCGCGCGCGGCCAGCCGTGACTCGTACCCGACAAACCCGGCGAAGAACGCCACGGAGGCGACCATGCAGACCCAGGACCAGACCGGCCAGTCCAACTCCTGCCCGAGCACCAGGGGGACGGTGAGCAGTGTGACTGCGGCGGCGAGCAGCACCAGCCCCGGCAGATCGAGTCCGCGGGCCCGCGCCTGGGCCCTGGCGGCCCCCGTGCGCGGTTCGCTGGGCAGCACGCGGATGCCGAGCACCAGCAGAACCAGCCCGATCGGCACATTCACCAGGAAGACCGGCCGCCAGCCCGCGCCGAACAGATCGGCGCTGACCAGCACCCCGCCGACCACCTGCCCGGCGGCCGCGCCGGTGGCGAGCACCGCGCTGTAGGCACCGAGCGCCCGGATCCGCGCCTCGCCGGCGAAGTGGCGCTGGATGAGGGTGAGCACCTGCGGAATCATCACCGCCGCCCCCGCTCCCTGGATCAGCCGGAAGGCGATCAACTGCCCGGTTCCGGCGGCGAGTCCGCAGGCCAGCGAGGCGGCTGTGAAGACGGCGAGTCCGGCCAGATGGGCCCGGCCGTGCCCGAGCAGACCGCCGAGCCTGGCGCCGGTGATGAGCAGCACGGCGTACGTGATGGTGTAGCCGGCCACGATGAGCTGCAACCCGGCTCCGGAGGCGCCGAGTTCGCTCCGGATCGTCGGGGCGGCGACGTTGACGATGAAGATGTCGAGCAGTGCCATGAACTGAGCCGCGAGCACCAGGGCAAGCACTCTCCCGGGGCGTTTGTCAGTGGTGGCGTCTTTACTGGTTACGGAACGTGGAGTTGCCTCTGAGGCCGTCGTCATGGCATCGAGCCTGACCCCGGTCGAATACGGGTAACGAGAGCCCGCTGATGCTGGTACTGACAGCACCTGGCAACTCCCGTGCGGGGCGCCGACGATGGGGGTGTGACAACGGTGACGACGCATCAGCAGGGCCAGCACCGGCGGCGTCCGGAGCTCGCGGCTTTTCTGCGCAACCGCCGGGCGCGGGTGACACCCGCAGATGTGGGCATGGCGCCGGGGCTGCGCCGCCGCACCCCGGGCCTGCGCCGCGAGGAGGTCGCACAGCTCTCCGGCGTCGGTGTCACCTGGTACACCTGGCTGGAACAGGGCCGTCCGATCAACGCTTCACCGCAGGTCCTGGACGCCGTGGCGCGCACCCTCCGGCTGGACCCGCCGGAGCGCGAGCACCTCTACCACCTGGCGGAGGTGGCCTACGCCCCGGGCAGACAGACCGACGCGATAGAGGTGGGGCCCGAGATCCAGGGCATCATCGACGCGCTCGATCCGCACCCCGCCGTGGTCTACAACGCGCGGTACGACGTCCTGGCCACCAACCCCGCCTACCGCGACCTGTTCGGCATCCACGAATTGGCGGGGACGGGCATACGCAATGTGCTGTGGACACTGTTCACGGTGTCCGAGGAGGCCTGTCCCGTCGTCCACCGGACCCAGGAACTGCCGATCATGGTGGCGACGCTGCGGGGTGCCTACGGGCGCCATACGGGCGAGCTCGCCTGGGAGTCGTTCGTCGAACAGCTCTCGGCCGCCAGCCCGTACTTCGCCGAGCTGTGGCGCAGCGGGGATGTCGCCCCGCCGGGACCACGGGTGAAGACCTTCCGGCACTGGGCGGCGACCGCCGAGATACGGATGACCTCGGTGTCGCTGTCCGTCAACGGGCTGCCGGAGTGCCGGATCGTGGCCTACACCCCGGCCGACGAGGAGAGCGGGGAGCAAGTGGCGGCGCTGCGGCGGCGCCGGCAGGCGTGACCGGACACGCGGTCAGGCGGCCGGAAGGACCGGAAGGAACCGAGGGCCAGGCAATCAGGGGGAACGCAAAGATCCCGCCCCCTGGCGGGGACGGGATCTTGATTGTGGAGCTAAGGAGAATTGAACTCCTGACCTCCTGCATGCCATGCAGGCGCTCTACCAACTGAGCTATAGCCCCGCTGTTCGCTGTGTTTCCCTGCGTTTCCGCGCTGCGAACAAGAAGAACTTTAGCCTGTGACCAGCCAGAAAGTGAAATCCGGCCGACGCCGCCCGGGGCTGGCCTCCGAGCGCCGTCCGGGCCCGCCCCGCAGGCAGGCCCCGGCACTCCCGGGTCCCGGCACTCCCGGGCCCTGGCGCTCCTACGTGTCGTCGCCGAGCACCGGCTCCGGCAGCGTGCCGGCGTTGTGCTCCAGCAGACGCCAGCCCCGAGCGCCCTCGCCCAGCACCGACCAGCAGCAGTTGGAGAGCCCTCCGAGCCCTTCCCAGTGGTGCGACTCCAGGCCCAGCAGCCGACCGATGGTGGTGCGGATGGTGCCGCCGTGGCTGACCACGACAAGCGTGCCGCCGTCGGGCAGCTTCTCGGCGTGTCCGAGTACGACCGGGGCGGCCCGGTCGGCGACCTCGGTCTCCAGCTCACCGCCACCGCGGCGCACGGGCTCGCCGCGCTTCCATGCGGCGTACTGCTCGCCGTACTGCCCGACGATCTCCTCGTGGGTGAGGCCCTGCCAGGCACCCGCGTAGGTCTCGCGCAGTCCCGCGTCGTGCGCTACTTCGAGGCCGGTGATCGCGGCGAGCTCGGCAGCCGTGGCCGCCGCCCGCTGAAGATCGGAGGCGACGATCGCATCCGGCTTCAGCGAGGCGAGCAGCCGGGCGGCCCGCTGGGCCTGCCCGACGCCGGCCTCGGTGAGCGCGATGTCCGTGGAGCCCTGGAACCGGCGCTCCAGATTCCATGCCGTCTGACCGTGCCGCCAGAGGACGACCCTGCGGCCCCTGCCGCTTCCGCTGCCGTTCAGCTCTGCTCACCTTCCGTGCTGCCGGTGAGCTGGGTGTGCTCCGCGGCCTTGCCTCGGGTCTTGACGGCGTCCTCGGGCAGCGCGATCTCGGGGCAGTCCTTCCAGAGGCGCTCCAGCGCGTAGAAGACCCGCTCCTCGCTGTGCTGGACGTGGATGACGATGTCGACGTAGTCGAGGAGGATCCAGCGCGCGTCGCGGTCGCCCTCACGGCGTACCGGCTTGGCACCGAGTTCCTTCTGGAGCCGCTCCTCGATCTCGTCGACGATCGACTTGACCTGGCGGTCGTTGGGGGCCGAAGCCAGCAGGAAGGCGTCTGTGATCGACAGCACGTCGCTGACGTCGTACGCAATGATGTCGTGCGCGAGCCGGTCGGCGGCCGCCTGAGCGGCGGCGTTGATGAGCTCGATGGAGCGGTCCGTGGCGGTCACAAGCAGGCTTTCGTCGGCGGTCAGATCAACCTCTAGGGTCTCACGGACCGCCGACAGCCCACGCAGCGAACGTTCGAAGATCGAATCGACATCATCCGGGCGGTGCGGTCCCGGTCATTTGATCTCGTAGTTCTGGCCGAGCACGACGGACACATCCGCGTTCGCGGCGGGCTTGCCCTGCTTCAGCGCGCTCGTCGGCAGGCCCAGGGTCTTGGCGACCTGCGTCGCCTTGTCCTTGTCCGCCGCGGTCTTGTAGACGACCTCGGACAGCGCCGCGGTCTCGGCCGTTCCGCCGCCGACGAAGGCATAGCCGCCGTTGACCAGCTTGATCCGGGCGGACTCCGTGCCGTCCTTGTCACCGGTAGCGTTCTTGATCCCGACCCGCACCGCCGCACCGGCGTCCGGAGCCTTCACCGTGCCGCCCAGGATGTCCTTGACGACGCTCTCGGTGGCCGCGTCGGTGAGGGTGCCGTCGGCCTGCACGGGCAGCAGTGCCGTCTTGTAGTCGCCGATCTTGGCATGCTGGGCGAGCTTCGCCAGGGAGGCGCCGAGGTCCTTCTCGGGGAGCGACGGGTCGAGGATCTGCGCGAGCGTCTGCACAGTGACCGTGGCGACCTTCGGGTCGTCCGAGATCTTTCGCAGAACGCCCCACATGACCTCCCCGAACCGCATGAGCTGCTTCGCCTCGGCCTCACCGGGTGCCCGGTAGGTGGCGTACGCGACGGCCATCTGACCGCTCAGGGTCTGCGCCTCACCCTTCTTCACCAGGGGGGAAGCGCCCTTCTTCGTGTCGGGCACTTCGGTGTCGGTGTCGACCTCGATGCTGCCGACCAGATCGACGAGGGTCTCCAGATAGGGGGTGTCGAGCCGCCAGGTACCGCTGATCTTGGTGCCGAGCAGCGTGTCGATGGAATCGCGGGTGCCGGTGGTGCCGTCGTCCTCGACGGACTTGCCGAGGGTGGTCGTGACGCCCTCGTCGTCGGAGACCGAGAGCGAGTTGGGGAGCAGGACCGTGGTCCCCTGCTTGGTCGTCACATTGTCGACGAGCAGCGCCGTGGAGGTGCCACCCTTCTTGGTGTTGTGCAGATGAACGACGATGACGTCCCGCTGCTGCGGGCCCGTCGATGCCGTGTTGTCCTTCTCCGAGCCGGAGATGCCTGGGATCTTTCCGGCGGACCAGAGGTAGCCGACACCGCCGACCACGACCAGGACCACCACGACTATCAGCGCGACCATGCGGTTGCGGCCGCGACGCCGTGCCTCCTCGCGCCGCTCGCTGCGGCTCTCGGTGAACTTCAGCCAGTCGATGACGTCTTCGGAGTCCTCGTCGGGCTCCTCGATGAAGGAGAACTGCTCGGTGCGGTCGTCGCGGTCGGCTCGGCGCTGCCCGGGGACGGCCGGTTCCGGCTTGGCCTCGAAGTCCGGCTCGGGCTCGGGTTCCTGCCGGGCCGGCGCGGGTGCGGGCGGGGACGGCTGCGCGGCGGCCTGCTGCGGGATGTTCCACTGCTGAGTGGTGTCGACCGCGGCGGGCTGCCGGCCGGTGTCGTAGCCATAGCCGTCGTAGCCGCCGTATGCCTGCTGCTGAGGCTGTTGCGGTTGCTGGGGCTGCTGTGAGGCGTACGGGTCGTACGGCTGCGGCTGCACGGGCTGCGGCTGCTGAGGCTGGGCGTACGGGTCGTATCCGTACCCCTGGTCGGCCTGATGCGGCTGCTGCTGGGGCTGCTGAGGCGCATACGGGTCGTACGCCTGCTGTCCGGGCTGCTGATACACCGGCTGTCCGTACTCGTCGTAGCCGATGATCTGCGGCTGCTGGTAGTACGGGTCGTACGGGTTCTGTCGGTCGTTCACCGGTGCCCCTCTGCGTGGCTCATTCGCCGCGGTACAGCTGGCGCTTGTCGATGTAGCGGACCACACCGTCCGGCACCAAGTACCAGACCGGCTCGCCCTGCGCGACCCTCTCACGGCAGTCCGTGGACGAGATCGCGAGCGCGGGCACCTCCACGAGGGAGACCCCGCCCTCCGGCAGACCGGGGTCCGTGAGCACATGCCCCGGCCGCGTCACACCGATGAAGTGGGAGAGCGAGAACAGTTCGTCGGCGTCCCGCCAGGTGAGGATCTGGGAGAGCGCGTCGGCGCCGGTGATGAAGAAGAGGTCCGCGTCGTCGTGGATCGCGCGCAGGTCCCGCAGCGTGTCGATGGTGTACGTCGGACCGCTGCGGTCGATGTCGCTCCGGCTGACCGAGAACTGCGGGTTGGACGCCGTCGCGATGACCGTCATCAGATAGCGGTCCTCGGCCGGGGAGACGTTCTTGTGGCTCTTCTGCCACGGCTGCCCGGTCGGTACGAAGATCACCTCGTCGAGGTGGAACTGGGCGGCCACTTCGCTGGCCGCCACCAGGTGTCCATGATGAATCGGGTCAAACGTCCCGCCCATCACGCCGATTCGGCGCTTTCCACGGCCGGTAGGCACTTCCTGCTCTCCCATGCGTGCAGAGCCTACTGGCACAGCTGTACGCCTCCGCCTCAGCGGTCGCGGTTGAAGCGAGTGGTGATCCACAGCAGGAGGAGCAGCACGACGAACGCACCGCCTCCGGTGACATACGGGCTGAGGCTTTCGTGGTTGCCACCGTGCTCGCCGCCCTCGGCGGCGAGAGTGACCAGCTGGTGCGCGGTGCTCGTGAGGCTCATCTTCGGCAGGACCTATCGATCGGGAGTCGGAAGGAAGACGTCGCGCACATCGTATGCGGGCGCCCCGGGCACGCTCACGCCGACTCAGTCGTTGTTGTCGTCGTTGCGGTATCCGCGGAGCAGGAACCAGCCGAGCAGGACAGCTCCGACGAGCGAGGCGAGCAGCACGATACGGAGCGTGTTGCCGGGCCCCTGATCCCCGGATGCGGCGGCAAGCAGAGCAACGGTATGCGGCATGTCGGGCGTCTCCTCAGTTATCCACAGCCCCCCGCACACCGTAGCCCCAGCACCTACGCTGGGATTTGTCAGGGGGCGAGCGACGTCTCGTACGAACAGGGGGCCCATTCATGACCGAACGCAGCCACGAGAGCCACGAGAACGTGCCGAGCAGGCAGCGCAGGCGTTTCGCAGGGATCTCGTCCCGGGCCTACGAACACCCGGCGGACCGCTCGGCCCTGGTGGCCCTGCGCAAGCTGAGCGGTTTCGACACCGTGTTCAAGACACTGAGCGGTCTGCTGCCCGAGCGCAGCCTGCGGCTGCTCTTCCTGTCCGACTCCGTCCGGGTGAGCGACGCGCAGTTCGTCCATCTCAACGACATGCTGCGGGACGCCTGTTACATCCTGGACCTGGAGAAGGTCCCGCCGATGTACGTCAACCAGGACCCGCAGCCCAATGCCATGTGCATCGGTCTCGACGAGCCGATCATCGTGGTGACGACGGGGCTGGTGGAGCTGCTCGACGAGGAGGAGATGCGGGCCGTCATCGGCCACGAGGTGGGACACGCCCTCTCCGGTCACGCCGTGTACCGCACGATTCTGCTGTTCCTCACCAATATCGCGTTGAAGGTCGCCTGGATCCCGCTCGGCAATGTCGCGATCATGGCGATCGTGACAGCACTGCGTGAGTGGTTCCGCAAGTCGGAGCTGTCGGCAGACCGGGCGGGGCTGCTGGTCGGGCAGGATCTGCAGGCATCGATGCGCGGTCTGATGAAGATCGCGGGCGGCAATCATCTGCACGAGATGAATGTGGACGCCTTCCTCGCCCAGGCCGACGAGTACGAGAAGGGCGGCGATCTGCGCGACTCGGTGCTCAAGATCCTCAATCTGCTGCCCCGCTCGCACCCCTTCACCACGGTGCGCGCGGCCGAGCTGAAGAAGTGGTCCGAGACCCGCGACTACCAGCGGATCATGGATGGTCACTACCCGCGGCGCGACGAGGACAAGGACACCTCGGTGACGGACTCCTTCCGGGAGTCCGCGGCGCACTACGCGGACACGGTGCGTACCAGCAAGGATCCGCTGATGAAGCTGGTCGGCGACATAGCGGGCGGCGCCGGAGACCTGGGCGGCAAGCTCCGCGACAAGTTCACCGGCCAAGGAGGCGGAGGCTCAGCCGGCAAGGGCGGTACTACGGACGGCTCCGCGGGCTCTGAGAGCCCCCAGGAGCCTGAGACCCCTGATGAGCCGGGGACGGCGGGGAGCTGACCGTCAGCGTCCCGCAGAGCGCCGCCGTGGGCCGGTCCGTCGCGTACGGGTCGGTGCCCGCGGGGCCTCGGGGGACGGCGCGCTGCCCGGCGAGCAGCGGCCGCAGCGCACCGGTGGTGTCCGCCGGGCACGCCTGCGGTCCGGCCTGTACGTAGCTGCTGCGCAGCTCCAGCCGGTGCAGCCGCAGGTCTTCCCGGTCGAAGCGGAAGTGCAGCTCGCGCCGTACGGTGAAGAGCGAGGCGCCGCCTGCCCGTTGGGGCCCCGAGACGGCCGGGCGGAGCGTGTATGTGAACGTGTGGTCCGACACCACCTCCAGGGTGTCGGCCCCCGCCTCCGTGTAGCTCAGGGTGCCCCGGACCCGTACGTCCGGAGCGGCCAGTGCCACCTTCGCCGGGTCGAACCGCACCAGCCAGCCGGTCACGGCGTGCTGTCCGTCATCGTCCGGCCGGCTCATGCTGCGGTCGAACTGGGCCATCTGGTCCGGGTCGAGCAGCAGTTCCACCGGCCGCACCGCATCGCCGGTGAGGACGTCGGGGTCGAGCGAGGACGCCACCAGGTAGTCCTTGACCGTGGTCAGGGCCGTCGCCACCTGACTGTCCGAGAAATTGTCCGTCCCTCGGATCGCCGGCAGATTGATGCCTGCAGCACCTGTTTCGAACTGTGCGGCGGGGCTCTTCGCGAGGAGGCCGGCGGCGGTTCCGCCGGGTACGGCACCCTGGGGAGCCAGGGGCACGACGGTCGACCTCAGAGGTTCGGCCCTTCTGCCGACGGGCGCCTGGTAGGGATGGCGGAAGCCCATGTACACGGCGGTTCCGAAGGCCAGGGCGATCAGGAGGACCAGGGCGATGGCGGCCTTGCTCCCGGCCCGGAAGCCCCGGGCCGGGAGGCTGCGTACGGCACGGGCATGG
The DNA here is from genome assembly GCF_043200155.1 of Streptomyces sp. NPDC048473. Lineage (NCBI taxonomy): Bacteria > Bacillati > Actinomycetota > Actinomycetes > Kitasatosporales > Streptomycetaceae > Streptomyces > Streptomyces sp. NPDC048473. Next base: position 24,246 of record NZ_JBICXE010000014.1, on the reverse strand, counting down.
TCCCCCATGCGCTCCTGGGCGGAGAATTCCTTCAGCCGGGCAGCACGCACGAACGACTCGTCGAAGACGAGTGACCGGTACTCGTCCTCACCGCCGCCCGGCGCGCTCTCGGGCGGACCTTCTGGTGGTTCTCCGCGGTCTGCCATGACTTCTCCCGACTCCACGTCACCGACCTGGGCCGAAACGCTTCGCTCTGCTTCGGCCGAATGGCTTCGGACAGGGCCTGCCCGTCATGAGTTCGCATGACGTCGCATGTGCGGACGAGTGAGAAGCCCCCTCGGAGAGAGGGGTCACACCTTCAGGGTAGGTCGATTACGACCGGGGTAAACGCCCAGCCGCGAGAGAACCGCCCGAGAGTTGCCCCGGACCCCGGCCGACCGCCCTCAGGACGGGCGTGGGACCGCTGAGACCGTGGGGCGGAGGAAGGCGGCCGAGGCCGACGGGATGGCGCTGGGTACGGGGCCGGGGCCACTGTCCACGCCGGTGGTGGCGGGCGGCGGGGCGGGGTCCTGACGGCTGCCCGAGGTGTTGCGGTAGACGGCGCTGAAGGCCAGCGCGACCATTCCGATGCCCATCAGGACGGCGAGCAGCCAGGCCACCGGCCGGTGCCAGCGCGCCGCACCCCGGTAGGGGCGCAGGGCGCCGCCGTGGCGCCCATAGGGGCCGCTGCCGTACGTGTCGTCGTCATCGGGGTCCAGCCGGTCGCCATAGGCGCTCCCGCGGCCGTACGCGCCGCCCGGCCCGTATCCCTCGTCATAGAGCTCGTCGTCCGGCGGACCGCCGCCCGCCCGCGCCCGGGACGCCTCGGCCTCGGCGCGCGCCTGCGCAGCCGCCAGCAGCCGCTCCACCGCGGTGGGTTCATGGATCTCGGCGGCCCGTACGAAGTCCTCGTCGAATACCACGGAGGCGAAGTCCTCGTCCGCGCCCCCGCGGTCGTCGTCGGGCTCCCAGCCGTCCGGGAACGGCCTGCCCCCCACGTCGTCCGGCACGGCTCCAGACTAGCCCCGCCGGGTCGTTCTGGGCAGGGAGCCCGCAACATTCACCGAGCCCTGACGGTCACCGCACGTGGCCGTCGCCCGTGACGATGTACTTCGTCGAGGTCAGCTCCGGCAGGCCCATCGGCCCCCTGGCGTGCAGCTTCTGCGTGGAGATGCCGATCTCGGCACCGAAGCCGAACTGACCGCCGTCGGTGAAGCGCGTCGACACGTTCACGGCCACCGTCGTGGAGTCCACCAACTGGGTGAAGCGACGGGCCGCGGCCTGGGACGTGGTCACGATCGCCTCGGTGTGGCCGGAGGACCAGAGCCGGATGTGCGCGACGGCCGCGTCCAGCGACTCCACGACGGCCGCGGCGATGTCGTACGAGAGGTACTCGGTCTCCCAGTCCTCCGGCGTCGCCGCCACCACGGTGGCCTTGGACCCTTCGGCGTATTCGAGGACCCGCTCGTCGCCGTGCACGGTCACCCCGGCGTCGGCCAGCGCGTCCAGGGCGCGCGGCAGGAACTGCGCGGCGACGTCCTTGTGGACCAGGAGCGTCTCGGCGGCGTTGCAGACGCTCGGGCGCTGCGCCTTGGAGTTGATCAGGATGTCGACGGCCATGTCGAGGTCGGTCTGCGCGTCCACGTACACATGGCAGTTGCCGGTGCCGGTCTCGATGACCGGAACGGTGGATTCCTCGACCACCGTACGGATCAGCGAGGCACCGCCGCGCGGGATGAGGACGTCGACGAGGCCGCGGGCCCGCATCAGTTCCCGTACCGAGTCACGGTTCTCGCCCGGCACCAGCTGCACCGCGTCGGCCGGGAGGCCGGAGCCGCCGACCGCGTCGCGCAGCACCCGCACGAGCGCGGCATTGGAGGCGTACGCGGAGGACGAGCCTCGCAGCAGGACGGCGTTGCCCGACTTCAGGCAGAGGGCCGCGGCGTCGACCGTCACATTGGGCCGGGCCTCGTAGATGATCCCGACCACGCCGAGCGGCACCCGGACCTGTCGCAGGTCGATGCCGTTGGGCAGGGTCGAGCCGCGGACGACCTCGCCGACCGGGTCGGGCAGCGCCGCCACGTCCCGCACATCGGCGGCGATGGCGCGGATCCGCTCCGGGGTGAGGGTGAGCCGGTCGACGATCGACTCGCTGGTCCCGGCCTCGCGGGCGCGGGCGACGTCCTCGGCGTTGGCCGCGACGATCTCGCCCGTCCGTACCTCCAGCGCGTCCGCGATCGCCAGCAGCGCGTCGTCCTTCGCCGCGCGCGGCAGCGGCGCGATGTCGGCGGCGGCGGAACGTGCCCGGTAGGCGGCCTGGGCGACCGGGGACATGTTGTCGTACGGCGAGAGCGTGGTCATGCCCGCAGAGTAGTGCGCACACTGCGGGCATCCGTCACGTATCCCGTGATGCGAGACAACTGCCCCGGGTCCGCCGCTCCCGTGATGCGACAGCCGCCCCGGGACCGCCGCCGCGCTCAGTACGGGTGCACGCCGACCGGGGAGGCCGGGGGTGGCCCGTATCCCTCGGCGACGCGCTGGTGGTACGTCTCGCGGTCGATGACTTCCAGGCCGACGATCTCCCAGGGCGGAAGGCCGGCGGTGGAGCGGTGCTCCCCCCACAGCCGCAGCGCGACGGCCGCCGCATCGTGCAGATCGCGGGCCTCTTCCCAGTAGCGGATCTCCGCGTGGTCATTGGCGTACCGGCTGGTCAGCAGGAAGGGATGGTCGTGCGCGAGCTGTTCGAGACCGCGTCTGACCTCCTTCAGCGGAATCGCGGCGCCCGAGACACTGAGCGTGATGTGCCAGAGTCTCGACGGGGTGCGCTCCTCCTCCACCACCGTCGGCTCGGGTCCGGTGGTCCGGTCGTTCCCGCGGTCCGTGGACCGGCTCCCGTCGAAGCCGACACCGGCTCCGACGCTGGTCAGGGCCCGGCCACCCGTTCCTCGGGGCGGCGCCCCCGGGCGCGCTCGTCTCACCGGCGGCCTCCTGTGAATGCGTTTGCTGTGCTGTACCCCGCTGTGTCCCCGTTACAAAGTTGACCAGTCCGCGGCCGACGATGGGGCGGTTTTCGTTAAGGTCTCTGCCCCGAGGCTGGACTTTCAGCCGTTTCAGGGGGTCTGTCAGGGGTGCAGGACGACGAGATCGTCCCTGTGTACGACCTCGCGCTCATATGCCGGACCGAGTTCCCGCGCCAGGTCGCGGGTGGAGCGGCCGAGCAACTGCGGGATCTCCTTGGCGTCGAAGTTGACGAGTCCGCGGGCCACGGGGCGGCCTTCGAGGTCGCGCAGTTCCACCGGATCGCCCGCGGTGAACTCGCCCTCGACCGCGGCGATCCCGGCGGGCAGCAGCGAGCTGTGCCGCTCGACGACCGCCTGTACGGCCCCGTCGTCGAGGGTCAGCGAACCCTGCGGGGTGGAGGCGTGGGCCAGCCAGAGCAGCCGGTCCGCCGAGCGGCGTCCGGTGCGGTGGAAGTACGTACCGGTGTCGCGTCCGGCCAGGGCGTCGGCGGCCCGGCTCGCGGAGGTGAGGACGACCGGGACTCCGGCGGCCGTGGCGATCCGGGCGGCCTCGACCTTGGTGACCATGCCGCCGGTGCCGACGCCCGCCTTCCCGGCGCTGCCGATGGTGACACCCGCGAGATCCTCGGGGCCGGCCACTTCGGCGACCCGTGAGGTGCCCGGGGTGCTGGGGTCGCCGTCGTAGAGGCCGTCCACGTCCGAGAGGAGGACCAGCAGATCGGCGCGGACGAGATGGGCGACTAGCGCGGCGAGCCGGTCGTTGTCGCCGAACCGGATCTCGTCGGTGGCGACGGTGTCGTTCTCGTTGACGATCGGGAGTGCGCCCATGTCCAGGAGCTGGTCGAGGGTGCGGTAGGCGTTGCGGTAGTGGGCGCGGCGGCTGGTGTCGTTGCTGGTGAGCAGCACCTGGCCGACGCGTACGCCGTAACGCGCGAAGGAGGCGGTGTAGCGGGCGACGAGCAGTCCCTGTCCGACGCTGGCAGCGGCCTGCTGTCTGGCCAGGTCCTTGGGCCTGCGGTGCAGTCCGAGCGGGGCGAGCCCGGCCGCGATGGCGCCGCTGGAGACGAGCACGATCTCGCGCTCCCCGCCGCTCCTGACCTTGGCGAGTACGTCGACGAGCGCGTCGACGCGGTCCGCGTCGAGGCCGCCCGCCGCGGTGGTGAGGGACGAGGAACCGACCTTGACCACGATCCTGCGGGCCTCTGTGACGCCCTGCCTTGCCCCTGACACGTACATCCCCAATGATTCGGCCTCGCCCAGCCCTGGCAATCTACGCGAGCGGCGGAATCGGCGCCTGTGCGTTTCGGCCCGTGGACGTGTGAGCGGGTCCATGGCCCCGAACGGGCACGGGAAAATCGATGTGTTCGAACCGGCGCAACCATCGGAACGTCTCGCTCATCTAACAGCCGATAGGGTGCGTGGCGGCGGCTCTCCCCCCATATTCGGCAGTGTGCAGTGTCGGCCCCGCATCCGCCGCCATCTCCAGGGACCTCTACTACCAGACATGGGACAGCAGCGATGCCAGTCAAAGTAAGTGTCGTCATTCCGGTATACAACCCGGGCAAGTACATCGACCCCTGCATCGACTCACTTCTGCGACAGACTCTCCCTGCAGGGGAGTTCGAAGTTCTCTTCGTCAACGATGGATCCACGGACGACACTCCTGAACGGCTCGAAAAGCTGGCGGCGGAACACCCTCATTTCCGGGTGATCACCATCCCCAACTCCGGATGGCCCGGAAAGCCCCGCAACGTCGGTGTGGACGAAGCGAAGGGCGAGTACGTCCAGTTCGTCGACCAGGACGACCATCTCGCCTCCGACGCCCTGCGCCGGCTGTACGAGATGGGGCACCGCAATGGTTCGGACATCGTCATCGGCAAGGTGGCCAGCAACTTCCGCGGTGTCCCGCACGGGGTGTTCAAGAAGAACCGCGAGAAGTGCACCCTTCGCGACGCACCGCTGTACGACAGCCTCACGCCGCACAAGATGTTCCGGACGGAATTCCTCCGTGTGAACGGCATCGCCTACCCCGAGGGCAAGCGCCGCCTGGAGGACCAGCTCTACATGATGCAGGCGTACTTCCCGGCCGAAGTCGTCTCCATCCTGGGCAACTACACCTGTTACTTCTATTCCCGGCGCGACGACGGCAAGAATGCCGGATCCACCAAGATCGTTCCGGCCCACTACTACGGAAACCTCCGCGAAGTCCTGGACGTCGTCGTGGCCAACACCGAGCCCGGTGAGTTCCGGGATCTGCTGCTCCGCCGCTTCTACCGGGTCGAGATGCTGAGCCGGCTCAGCGAACCCGCGGTGGTCAAATACCAGCCCGAGTTCTTCGGCGAGATGTGCGACGCGATCAGGCCGCTGGCCATCGACTTCATGGGCGACGGTGTGCACGACGGCCTCGGCCCGCTGCTGCGGATCCGGTCCACACTCCTGCGCAGGGACGACCGGGAGGGTCTGCTCCGGATCGCCCGGTTCGCCGGGTCCGTCAAGGCGTCGGCCCGTCTGGAGGAGTTCGCCTGGCAGCCGGACGGCCGCGTCGCTGTCACCGTCACCGCTCGGCTGGTCCAGGGCGACGACGAGGCCCCGGTGAAACTGCTGCGCCGGGACGGCCGCTACTTCCTGCACCCGGACAACAGCGGCGCACTGCTGGCCGAGGACGAACTCCTCGACGTCACCGACGACATCGACGGCTTCTCCGCCGAACTGTCCCTGCGCAACCGCGAGACGGCCGTCGAGTGGCCCTGCCCCGCGACGTTCACCACGCAGACGGATGAACTCGGCGACGGAGCCTGCGAGATCGTCCTGCGCGGCAGTGGTCATGTCTCTTCGGAGGCGGTCAAGGGCCGCGGCCGGGTCTCCCGTGGCTTCTGGGACATCTGGGTGCCACTGCGCGGCCTGGGCCTGGTCCGCAAGGCGAGGCTGGGTGCCGACCGCGCACCGGAGGTGGACGCCGCCTGCCTGCCCGCCTCGCTCGGCTCGCCGGCCCGTGCCGTCATCCCGTACTTCACCGACCCGCATGGCAACCTCACGCTCGATGTGGGCCGCCGCAGCAAGAAGCTCGCCACCTATCTGGACGGCCGTACGGTCCTGCGGACCCCGGGCCGCCGGCCCGAACTCCGGCTGGAGCTCTTCACCACCACCACGACCGTCGCCTCCGACGCCCAACTGGTCCTGAGTCCGGCCGACGGAGCCGGCTCGGCCGTGCACACGCTGCGCACCGTGCTGCACCCGGCAGAGGGCCGGGCCCACCTCACCGTGCCCGGCCGCGCCCCCGGCGTCGCGGCGGGCGCCTGGAAGCTCTCCGTCCGGCTGGACGGCGAGAAGGACCCCGCGCTCAGCCTCTGCGACGTCACCATCAGCAGGGGCGGCAGGATCGAGCTGGATCCGGAGCTGCCCGAGGCCGCAGAAACAGTCATGGTGGGCATGGCCGCGCAGCGCCGGAAGGCGACTCTGCATCGCGCGCTGCGCGCCGTCGGCGGCCCGATCGTGCGCAGGCTCCCGCCGCAGGGCCGGAAGCGCGCGCGCCGTCTCGCCGCCCGGCTCACCGGCTGATCCGCGCCCCGCAGATCCGCCGTCTCCCATGACGAGACGGTCCCACCAGCACAAACACCAGCACCAGCACCAGCACCAAACACATCGGACAAGGACGTGATCGCATGCGGCAGCTCTCCATCGCAGGGGCCTGGGTGCACGAGCCCAAGGTCTTCCCGGACAGCCGCGGCAGCTTCCACGAGTGGTTCAAGGCGTCGGAGCTCAGCGAGGCCGTCGGACACACACTGCAGCTCGCGCAGGCCAACTTCTCCATCTCCGGCCGGGGAACACTGCGCGGCGTCCACTTCGCCGATGTGCCGCCGAGCCAGGCGAAGTACGTCAAGTGCGTACGCGGCGCGGTGCTCGACGTCATCGTGGACATCCGCGTCGGCTCCCCCACGTACAAGCAGTGGGAAGCCGTCCGGCTCGACGATGCGGACCATCACGCCGTCTATCTCGCCGAGGGTCTCGGCCATGCCTTCATGGCCCTGACGGACGACGCGTCGGTCGTCTATCTGTGCTCCGAGGGGTACGCGCCCGGCCGCGAACACGGCATCAACCCGCTCGACCCCGAGCTGGGTATCGAGTGGCCGGAGGGAATCGCCCCGCTGCTGTCCGACAAGGACGCCGCGGCCCCCTCGCTGGCCGAGGCCGAGGAGCAGGGCCTGCTGCCGTCGTACGAGGCGTGCCAGGCGTACTACGCGCAGCTGCGCGCCCGCGGCTGAGCCCGGGCGGGAACGCCCGAAGCCCCCGTGGTCCCTACGGATCACGGGGGCTTCGTACTGTCTCGGTCCGGTCAGCCCGTCACGGCCTCGATGCGCTTACGCAGGGGCGCGAACGCCGAGCGGGGGCGGCGCAGGTTGCGGGCGCGGGCCAGGGCCGGCCAGAAGTCGGCGCCGAGCAGCGTCTCGGGCTGGACGGCGTTCTTGCGCACCAGCACCTCGTCGGGCACGTCCTGCGGATCGGGTACGACGTACTCCTCGATGATCTTGTCGTACGCGTTCTTCAGGATGTCGCTCTCCGGGTTGGCCCCGAACACGGCGACCACACCGGTCGGTGCCGTGTCCACCTCGACGACCACCAGGTCGGGACGGTAGCGGCGCAGCACCTGCGCCACCTTGTACACGTCACCGGTCCAGAACTTGGTGTGCCGGTCGCGGGCCGCCTCGTCGACATCGCGCGGCAGCATGTCGTCCAGCACGATCACGCTCGACCAGCGGGCATGCTTCTCGACGTTCATGAAGTCGCGCAGGGCGTACTCGAAGAGGTGCATGCCGTCGATGAAGGCGAGCTCCAGCTTCGGATCCCCGCCGAGCACATTGAGGGGATCGCGGCGGGCGAGGGCACGGAACGGGTTGCGGCCGTTGCGCAGGTGCAGCAGCGGGTCCTTGCGAGCGAAGAAGTCATCACTCGTCGCCTTGACCAGGTGGACGTCGCAGCTGATGTCCGTCACCACCCGGAAAGCGGGGTCGACGGCGACGGAGGGCACTCGCGAGAGGGCCAGGCTCCTGCCGTCGTTGACCCCGATCTCCAAATAGTTCCGAGGCCGGTAGACGCGGTGCAATTGACGCAGAAAGTCATGGCGGTTCACGTGGAGCAGCCCTTCGGAGGAAACCAACTGGTCTGGTCCCCGGCGAAGTTACCCCATGACCGCACTGTGATGTAAGCGTTCTCCCCTATGTAAACCTTCGTTGTTCACGTCTTTGGAATTCGACGGGATTTGACCGTCGGTACGACCATTCGACGATCATGACCGCTCTGCTGCGAGGAGTGCCGGGAATGCCTCTTCCAGCGCCGTCCGCCAGTCCCGGATCGGTTCGATCCCGGCCGCCGCCCAGCGGTCGTGCCCCAGCACGCTGAAAGCGGGACGGGGAGCCGGCCGTACGAAGGCCTCGCTGGTCGTGGGGCGGACGCGCGCCGGGTCGGTACCGAGCAGCCGGAAGATCTCCCGGGTGAAGCCGCACCAGGTCGTCTCGCCGCCGCTGGTGCCGTGGTAGACGCCCGCGGGGGCGGTGCCCGCGAGGGCGGCCTGTCCGAGCCGGACCAGCCGGTCGGCCAGATCGACGGTCCAGGTGGGCTGTCCGCGCTGGTCGTCCACCACGTCGAGGGTGTCCTTGACGCCCTCCAGCTTGATCATCGTACGGACGAAGTTGCCGCCGCCCGCGCCGTACAGCCAGGCGGTACGGACCACGTAACCGCTGTCCGGCAGGGTGTCGAGCACGGCCTGCTCGCCGGCCAGTTTGGTGCGGCCGTAGGCGCTGCGCGGTCCGGTGGGGCCGTCTTCGGCATACGGCTTCTCGCCGTCCCCGGCGAAGACGTAGTCGGTCGAGACCTGGAGGAGAACGGCGCCGTGTTCACGGCCGGCCGCGGCGAGGACCCCGGGGCCCGTGCCGTTGACCCGCAGCGCGGCGTCCTCCTGGGACTCGGCGTCGTCGACAGCGGTCCAGGCGGCACAGTTCACCACGACGGCGGGGCGGTGCTTGTCGAAGCCTGCGCGCACCGATTCGGGGTCCGCGATGTCCATGGCCGCACGGTCCGCGGCGACCGCGGTGACGTCCTCACCGGCGAGCCGGGCCAGAACGTCCTGGCCCAGCATCCCGGCGGCCCCGGTGACCAGCCAGACGGCGCTCACAGCGCGGCCCGGTCCTTCAGCGGCTCCCACCAGGCGCGGTTGTCGCGGTACCACTGCACGGTCTCGGCGAGGCCGGTACGGAAGTCCTTGCGGGGCTCGTAACCGAGCTCCTCGCGGATCTTGGTGCAGTCGACCGAGTAACGGCGGTCGTGGCCCTTGCGGTCCTCGACATAGGTGACGCTGGTGTCCCAGTCGGCCCCGCAGGCATCCAGCAGCAGTCCGGTGAGCTCCTTGTTGGAGAGCTCGGTGCCGCCGCCGATGTTGTAGACCTCGCCGGCCCGGCCCTTCGTGCGGACCAGTTCGATGCCCCGGACGTGGTCGTCGATGTGCAGCCAGTCGCGGACGTTGGCGCCGTCGCCGTACAGCGGGACCGTCTTGCCGTCCAGCAGGTTGGTGACGAACAGCGGGATGACCTTCTCGGGGAAGTGGTGGTGCCCGTAGTTGTTGGAGCAGCGGGTCACCCGCACGTCGAGGCCGTGGGTGCGGTGGTACGAGAGCGCGATCAGGTCGCTGGACGCCTTGGCCGCGGAGTACGGCGAGTTGGGCGCGAGCGGGTCGGTCTCGGGCCAGGAGCCCTCGTCGATCGAGCCGTAGACCTCGTCGGTGGAGATGTGCACGAAGGTCCTGATGCCTGCCAGGTGCGCGGCGTGGATCAGGGTGTGGGTGCCCACGACGTTCGTACGGACGAATTCGGCGCCGCCGTCGATGGAGCGGTCCACATGGGATTCGGCGGCGAAGTGCACCACCTGGTCGTGCTCGGCCATCAGCTTGGAGACCAGCTCGGGATCGCAGATGTCGCCCTGCACGAACCTGAAACCGGGGTGGTCGCGCACCTCGTCGAGGTTGACCGGATTGCCCGCGTAGGTGAGCTTGTCGAGCACGGTCACGGCGATGCCGCCGGGGCCCTCGGGGCCGAGCACCGTACGGACATAGTGCGAGCCGATGAAACCGGCGCCGCCGGTCACCAGGATGTTGGTGGTCATGAAGAGATCTGCACCTTGCTGTGATCGCCGAGCACGAGTCGGTGGGCGGACGGGGAACGGGGCGCGGGGGTCACCTCGACGTCACGGCCGATGAGCGACGCCTCCACGCGGCGGACACCGGCAATGGAGGCGCCCCGCAGAACGATGGAGTACTCGATCTCGCTGTCCTCGATCCGGCAGTCCTCCGAGACCGAGGTGAAGGGGCCCACGTACGCGCCGCTGATCACCGACCGGGCGCCGATGATCGCGGGCCCGACGATGCGGCTGCCGCTGACCTTGGCGCCCGCCTCGATCCGCACCCGGCCGATGATCTCACTGTCCTCGTCGACCTCGGCCTCCTCGTGGGACGGCTCGATGCTCTCCAGCACGGTCCGGTTGACCTCCAGCATGTCGGTGACATTGCCGGTGTCCTTCCAGTACCCGCGGATCGTGGTGGAGCGCACGTCGCGCTTCTGGTCGATCAGCCACTGGATGGCGTGCGTGATCTCCAGCTCGCCCCGCCAGGACGGCTCGATCGAGCGGACGGCCTCGTGGATGGCGGGGGTGAAGAGGTAGACACCGACGAGCGCCAGATCGCTCTTGGGCTCCTTCGGCTTCTCCTCCAGGGCCGCCACCCGGCCGTCGGCGTCGAGCTCCGCGACACCGAAGGAGGTCGGGTTGGGCACCTGGGTCAGCAGGATCTGCGCATCGGGCTTGTCCGCGCGGAACTCCTCCACCAGACCGGTGATCCCGCCGACGATGAAGTTGTCACCGAGGTACATGACGAAGTCGTCGTCCCTCAGGAAGTCACGGGCGATCAGCACCGCGTGGGCGAGGCCGAGCGGCTCGTCCTGCGGGATGTACGTGACCTCGATGCCGAGCCGGGAACCGTCACCGACCGCCTCGCGGATCTCCTGGGCGGTGTCGCCCACAATGATGCCGACCTCGGTGATACCCGCTTCCGCGATGGCTTCCAGGCCGTAGAACAGCACGGGCTTGTTCGCCACGGGCACCAGCTGCTTGGCCGAGGTGTGTGTGATGGGACGCAGGCGGGTGCCGGCCCCTCCGGACAGTACGAGAGCCTTCACGTGACCAGTCCTCATGGTTGAGATATCGGTCTTGTCGCGGCTGCGACCTGCTGGAGCGACTTTACTGAGAATTGCTGCGCGATTCGTAGTGCGTCAACTCTGTGAACGAGATGCGAACACACACTTGAACAACACAGCGGCGGGCCCGCTCAGCCCGTGGTGATCCGCGACTTCCAGCGCCGTGCGTCCCGCCGCATACGCCGGGCGACGCGCCGCGACAGTGACATCCTGCGGGCTACGACCTCGGGCCGCTCGATGCGCTTGCCGTCGTGCCAGTCGGGCACGGTGACCTCGAAATCGGAGTTCGAGAGTCCGCTCGAACGGTCCCGGAAGTGCGGGTACGCAAGAAAGAGCTTGTCACCCTTTCGTGAGCTGACCACATCCGGAACGGTCTTCTCCCGCAAATACGTCAGGATGTCCACCAGCACGTCGGCCCGGCCCTGCGCGACAGCAGCGAGCCGCAGCCTCTCGGCGACCTTGATCAGGCGTGCTACCCCGTCGCTCCAGTACATGTCCAAGAGCGGCGCCGCCAGCTCCATCTTGTGGCGCCGGACCTCCTGGGAGTCCCGGAGGAAATTGGGACCGAACTGCTGCATCATCCCGACCGTGAAGGGACGGACCATCAAGAAGTCCCGCTTCGGCCCGGCGGGTTCGAGCCGGTGAATGAGCGCCATCATGGCCCGCATGGAGTCGAAGCGCCATACATAGGTGCCGCTCTTGGTGACGTGCTTTCCGTCGTCCCGGCCGACCAGGTAATAGCAGACGTAATTGGAGATGACGGAGACCCCGGCACCCCTTAGATACGCCTCCATGGTGAAGAGCGCGTCCTCACCGGTCTTGAGTCCCTCATCGAATCTCAGACCGATTCGCTCCAGCAGTTCGCGCCGGAAGAGTTTCTGTGCACTCAGCGTGTAAATGACCTTGGAATTGTATACATTGACCCGGTCCTTGGTGGCTGTCCACATCGACCGGGGTGCTCCGCGATTGACCCCGACCACCTTGCCGAGCACCACATCGGTGTTCGCCCGGTCGGCCCTCGCGACCATCCGCTCGAGAGCCTCGTCACCGAAGTAGTCGTCCGCGTCGAGGAAGAAGACATAGCGGCCCCGCGCCATGCCGAGACCTACATTGCGCGGTCCACTGGGGCCGCCGGAATTCGCCTGCCTGACCACCCTGGTCGGAACCGCGGACCGGGCCGCGAACTCCTCCAGGTACTCGCCGGTGCCATCGGTCGAGCCGTCATCGACCGCCACGATCTCGATCCGGTGGGCGCCTATGGTCTGAGCTTCCACCGATTCGAGGCAGCGGATGAGGTAGGGCATCGCCTCATATGCACCGATGATCACGGTTACATCGGGAATTGGCATCTCGTTCACATAAACAGAAGACAGTCAGCCCCGCGCGTTGGTTGCCTCGACGCCACACGCCCGAAGGGTGAGCCTTATCACAAAGGCCCGGCACAACCCTTTCAGGGGCTATGCCGGGCCAGGTGGATCGTGCTAGCGAACCAGGTGGATTCTCAGCCGCTCACGCGTTCGCCGAGGTTTCTCGCCAGGCCCGCGTTCCGGGCCTCCGACCTGGCTGCGAGCGCCTTCACGGCCGTGTCGAACTGCACGATCGAGGTGGGCTCGTCCGGGCCGAGGAGGTACTCCTTCAGCTCGCGCCGGTCGGCCGCCAAGGTGTCCGCGACAGGATCCACCACCGCCGTGAGCAGGGCGTCCAGCTCGGTCGCGGCATTGGACAGGATGACCGCGGCACGGACCGCGGTGTTCTGCCGACGGAATTCGTCCTCACCCAGCGCCGCCGAATCGGTGACCGCGTACGGCTTGCCGCTCGCGATGAAGTCCGACACCACGCTGGAGATGTCCGAGACCATGGCGTCCGACTCGTTGAAGCAGTCGTACAGACGCATCCGGGCACCCGTGATGACCTTGTGCTCCCACCAGCCGAGCGCGCGCCAGGAAGCAGCGTTCCACTCGTCCTTGAGCCGCGCGATCTCGGCCTCGCGCGCCGGGTCGGCCAGCGAGTCGCGGGACAACTCGGCCTCGTCCCCGGCGACGTGGCCGCCGCTCGACAGCGCCGCGAGCCGCGCCTCGATACGGGCCAGTTCTGCCCGTGCCTCGGCCTGCACCGGCTGGAGCGCCGCCGATTCCTTCGCCCACCGGGAGTCGGTGGCGCGCTCGACAGCGGCCTTCTCGATCATCGCGGTAATCCGCTGGTGCACGGCCTTGGCCTTGGCGCTACGGGTGCCCGTGAAGGGGTGCGGCTTGTAGAGCAGCCGGACCGGCTTCTCGGAGTTCAGCAGCCGCTTGACGATGTTCTCGCCGGCCAGCAGCAGCGAGGTGTTGCCCGGGTTGTCGTCCCAGCCTTCCCAGGTGGGGGCGTACAGCACGGTCGGGATCGGGTTCTTCGGCGCGCCGGTCCAGGACTGGATGGCGGCCAGCTGCGGGCGGCCCACCTCGACGATGTCCTCGTCGCGCACACCGACATCGGCCAGCGCGTAACGGTCCCGGCCTGCCCGGCCCGCGGTCCACACCTCGTCGTAGGCCTTGCTGTACGGGTTGACGCTGGCGAGCTTGTCGCTGTCGCCGTGGCCGATGAAGACATGCTTCATCGTCGGCACCCGGAGCAGGTGGATGTTCTTGCCGACGTTGGCCGCGTAGAGCGCGACCCGTACCGACGAGAGGTCCAGATTCATCAGGTGCACGCCGCCGGGCACACACAGCACCGGCACCGATGTCGTGTTCAGCTGAGGCACTATCGCGCGCTCACGCAGCAGGATCAGCGGGCGCCCGTCGAGCTGCGCCATGGTCTCCAGCCACATGTTGACCTGGTAGGCCGAATCCTTGGAGCCGGAGAAGTAGAGAGCCACGGTCGGCTTGTACTCGCGCAGCCAGGTGTCCACCGCGCCCAGCACCTTGGCCTCGGGCGCCACGAGCCGCTTCGGACGGATGTACGGGAGGAGCGCCGCCAGATAGCCGAGTGCGAGAACCAGCGTGATGGCGAGGCCCGCGTAGGCGAAGCCATTCACATCGGTCTCGATCGCGACCAGCACACCCGCAATCGCGAAGACATCCAGATGGAGCATCTTCTCCGCGGGGCGGTTCATCAGCAGCAGCGGCGGGGCGTCCGGGATCCGCACCTGCTCCAGGTCGATATTGCGCGTGACCACCGGGAGCTTGCGGCGGAGCTTGATGAGGGTGACCGTCGCACTCTGCGGCGCCTGGAGACCGTAGAAGGCCAGCAGGCAGGCAACCGTCACGTAGAACAGCGTCTGCTCTCCGTACCCCATGCGCGAGAGCAGCAGGATCAGTAGCAGCTGGCGGACCAGGAAGCGGATCGAGAGCCCTGCGCGGACTGCGGCGAGCCGGTTGACCAGGTAGCTGCCGCAGTGATGCAGGTACCGGTCGGCCAGATACGTCACCGCAGCAGCGCCGGCGAAGAACCAGAGATTGGGGATTATCGCCGCGAGCATGACGCACGGGAACCCCAGAGCCATGAGGAGAGCGGCGGCCAGCTCCGAACCGCTGCCCACACGAGCCATGCGAATGGCTTTCGAAATCACGAAGTACCGCTCCCGAGGGTGCCGACTGTTTACCTTGCGAGGGAAATGTGAAGCCAGAGCTTCACGAATTCGGACCCCTGCAATTCGCACGTGGCGTCTACAGAGGTCCGAATAGTCGATTGTCAAGCAGTATTACACATCGGCCTGTCGGTCCAGGACAGCGGCCAGGGCCTGTTCGAAGCCCGATGCCTCGGAGGCGCCACGGGTCGGGTCCTGCTGGCGTACGTCGATGACATGGCCGGTCATCTCGGAGAGCAGGACATCGAGGGAGGTCCTGGCGACCGCCTCGGAGGAGAGCAGCGTACCCGCGGGCTCGTCGCCGAACGCCTTGGTGCGCATCGGGGTGGCGGTGCGTTCGGGGTTCACGCAGTTCACCCGCACTCCGTCGCCCGCCCACTCGTCCGAGAGCGCCTGGGTGAGGTTCACCATGGCGGCCTTGGTCGACGAGTAGAGGCTGTACTCCGCGCGGCCCCGGGTGTAGCTGCTGGAGGTGTAGAGCAGCAGCTGGCCCTTGGTCTCGGCGAGGTACTTGTACGAGGCGCGGGCGATCTGCACGGGCGCCAGGTAGTTGACGTTCAGCGCTTCCTGGATGGTCGTGTTGTCCGTCTCGGCCAGCTTGCCGATGCGGAGCACGCCCGCGGTGTTGATCACGTAGTCGATGCGGCCGGTGTCCGCGTACGCCTTGGAAAGCGCGTCGTCGACGTGCTCCGGGTTCTCCACGTGCGTACCGGTGGTGGAGCGGCCCAGGGCATAGACGGTGGCGCCGTAGGACTCGGCGAGCGCCGCGATGTCCGCGCCGATGCCGTACGAGCCGCCGAAGACGACGAGGGTCTTGCCGGTGAGCAGCTCACGGTAGGCGGCGTCGTCGGTCGGCTGCGGGACGGCCGTGGAGGCCAGCTGGAAGAGCTTGTCCGCGATGAAGACGTCGACCGGCTGGGTGACCTTCATGTTGTACTCGTCGCCCGCGACGACGTAGATCGGCACGTCGGGGAGGTACTTCAGGACGACCGAGCAGTCATCGGTGGCCTGGAAGTTCGGGTCGCCCGCGGCGACCTCGTACGCCCGGCGGATCGTGGAGAGCTTGAAGGCCTGCGGCGTCTGGCCGCGGCGCAGCCGGGAGCGGTCGGGCACGTCGGTGATGAACTCGCCGTCGCCGCCGTGGGTGCGGGTCACGATGATCGTGTCCGCGGACGGGATGGCGACGTCGACCGCCTGGTAGCGGTCCAGGGCGTCGACGCAGTCCTTGATGACGCGCTGCGAGAGCAGGGGGCGCACGGCGTCGTGGAAGAGGACGTTGCGGTCCTCGCCCTCGGCCAGGCCCTCGCCGAGGGCCGCGATGGCGCGCTCGGTGGTCTCGTTACGGGTGGAGCCGCCTTCGATCACCTTGGTGACCTTGGCGAGTCCGGCCTTGGCGACGATCTTCTCCACGTCGGGCACATAGCCCGGAGCCATCAGCACGATGATGTCGTCGATGGAGTCGGACTGCTGGAAGATCGACAGCGTGTGCTCGATGACGGCCTTGCCTGCGATCTTCAGCAGCTGCTTGGGAATGGACAGACCCACGCGCTGGCCGGTACCGCCGGCGAGCACGACTGCTGTGGTTCGGGCTTTGGCTATGTGCTGAGCAGACACAGACGACCTACCTTGAGGGCTGGGAGATACAGCGATGGTTGCACTCTCCGTTACCGTCTCGCAAGGCGGACGTCGGCTGCTGCATGCCGTATCGAAACCTTCTGTTGCCTTGCGATCAGGGCGAATACCGGAATCTACGCTTCCCGATCGGGTGACCGACGCCACACGGTCGAGCGACATGAATCACCTTTGAGCGGGTCCGGCTCCGCCGGTTGCGCGGCGCCCAGAGCATGCCCGGCCGCCGGACGGGCTTGCGGAACAAGCACGTCCGGCGGCCGGTGCACGGTCTAGAACGGGTTGAAGTCGTCGAACTCGCGCTGCACGTCGTCGCGTTCCGACTCACGGTCGCGGCGGCGCTGGGCTGCCGGGCGCGGCGCTTCGAGACGGTGGTCCTCGCCACGCCGGCCGAGCATCTCCGCACCCGCGGCCATGGTCGGCTCCCAGTCGAAGACGACCGCGTTGTCCTCGGCGCCGATGGCCACGCCGTCGCCCGCACGGGCGCCGGCCTTCATCAGCGCGTCCTCGACACCGAGGCGGTTGAGGCGGTCCGCCAGGTAGCCGACGGCCTCGTCGTTGTTGAAGTCGGTCTGCCGGACCCAGCGCTCCGGCTTCTCGCCGCGCACCCGGTAGAGGCCGTCCTCCTCCTTGGTGACGGTGAAGCCCGCGTCGTCGACGGCCTTCGGGCGGATGACGATACGGGTCGCCTCCTCCACGGGCTTGGCCGCACGCGCCTCGGCGATGACGCCCGCGAGCGCGAAGGAGAGCTCCTTCAGGCCGGTACGGGCAACGGCGGACACCTCGAAGACGCGGTAGCCGCGCGCCTCCAGGTCCGGGCGGATCATGTCGGCGAGGTCCTGGCCGTCCGGGATGTCGATCTTGTTGAGGACGACGATGCGGGGCCGGTCCTCCAGGCCGCCGTACTGCTTCAACTCCTCCTCGATCATGTCGAGGTCGGAGACCGGGTCACGGTCGGACTCCAGCGTCGCGGTGTCCAGTACGTGCACGAGCACCGAGCAGCGCTCCACGTGCCGCAGGAACTCCAGGCCGAGGCCCCGGCCCTGGCTGGCGCCCGGGATCAGGCCCGGGACGTCGGCGATGGTGTAGACGGTGCCGCCCGCGGTGACCACGCCGAGGTTCGGGACGAGGGTCGTGAAGGGGTAGTCGGCGATCTTCGGCTTGGCCGCCGACAGGACGGAGATCAGCGAGGACTTACCGGCGCTCGGGTAGCCCACCAGAGCCACGTCGGCGACGGTCTTGAGCTCCAGGACGATGTCCCGGGACTCGCCCGGCTCGCCGAGCAGCGCGAAGCCGGGGGCCTTGCGACGGGCGGAGGCGAGTGCCGCGTTGCCGAGGCCGCCGCGGCCGCCCTGGCCGGCCACGAACGTGGTGCCCTGACCGACCAGGTCGGCCAGCACGTTGCCGTTCCTGTCGAGCACGACCGTGCCGTCGGGGACCGGCAGGACGAGGTCCTGGCCCTCCTTGCCGGTGCGGTTGTCGCCCGCGCCGGGCTGGCCGTTGGTGGCCTTGCGGTGGGGACTGTGGTGATAGTCGAGGAGCGTGGTGATGTCCTGGTCGACGACCAGGGTCACATCGCCGCCACGGCCGCCGTTGCCGCCGTCCGGACCGCCGAGCGGCTTGAACTTCTCACGGTGTACGGAGGCGCAGCCGTGGCCCCCGTTACCCGCGGCGACATGCAGCTCGACGCGGTCCACGAAGGTGGTCATGGTTGGAACCTCCAGTTACATACGTGCAGAAATGTCTCACTCGCGCTGTCCCCACATAGGAGAAAGCCGTCTCTCATGGGAGAAACACGCGAAAGGCGGACCCACTTCCCGTATGGGAAGTGAGGTCCGCCTCCGCAGAAACCGCTCGACGAGCGCCGAAAATCAGCCGGCGATCGGAACGATGTTCACGACCTTGCGGCCACGGTGCGTGCCGAACTCGACCGCACCGGCGGCGAGGGCGAACAGCGTGTCGTCGCCACCACGGCCGACGCCCGTGCCCGGGTGGAAGTGGGTGCCGCGCTGGCGGACCAGGATCTCACCGGCGTTGACGGCCTGACCGCCGAAGCGCTTCACGCCGAGCCGCTGAGCATTGGAATCGCGCCCGTTCCGGGTGGACGATGCGCCCTTCTTGTGTGCCATGTCTCCTCAGTCCCTTACTTCGCAGCCGCGGGGATACCGGTGACCTTGATCGCCGTGTACTGCTGGCGGTGACCCTGGCGACGGCGGTAGCCGGTCTTGTTCTTGTAGCGAAGGATGTCGATCTTCGCGCCCTTGTGGTGGTCCACGACCTCGGCCTGGACCTTGATCCCGGCCAGCACCCACGGGTCGCTGGTCACGGCGTCGCCGTCGACCACGAGCAGGGTCGAGAGCTCGACCGTGTCGCCAACCTGGGCAGTGGAAATCTTGTCAACCTCAACGATGTCACCGACAGCAACCTTGTGCTGGCGGCCACCGCTGCGCACGATGGCGTACACGCGGATCTCTCTTTCGCTCGGATCGGATCCCCTGATGCCAGCCGCCCGCACAGGCCGAAGCCCGCGACGATCCGGAAGGATGAGCGGCCTCTCCTGACGGACGAGTCCACCAGGAGGAATGTGCTCAGGGGTGGGCGCGCATAGGAAACACGCCGAGGGTCAAGGTTACGGGGCCACTCCCGGGCGGTCAAACCGGGCCTCCACGGACCGATCCACCGGCCCCCACGTGCTAGCTTGTCCATTTTCGTTACTCTCCGTGCACCCTGAGGCCACTGATGTCCCGCTCCGTCCCTCTCGGCCGTACCTGGCTATTGGCCCTCCTGGTATCCGCCGTCTATGTACTGGCGCAGCTGACCGCCGGCACCTCCTGGACGCTCTTCCCCGACTCGTACCGGTACGCCCGTGCCGCCGAGGAGTACCTCGGAGCCGACCGGGACGAGGCGCACCGGGCCGCGCTTTCCGCCTTCTGCGCGAGCCGGGCGGATGAGGTCGCCCAGAACAAGAAGCTCGATCCGCTGACCGGTGAGGACGAGCCGGGCAGGGCCGGGGCGGCGAGCGAGGCCGCCTGCCTGGAACGGTGGTCGGATGCCCCCGACATCACCACCGGGGACTCCCGCTACCAATCGATCTTCTCGTCCCGGCCCGGCTATCCCCTGCTCGCCGCTCCCTTTGTCAGTGCGCTCGGAGTGCTCGACGGCATGCGGGCGCTCGGGCTGCTTCTGGCCGTGGGCGGCTCCCTGGCCGTCTGCGGGCTGCTGCGCGGGGCCGGGCTCTCCCCCACGGCCGCCGTGGCCGGTCAGATCGCCTTCCTCGTCTCACCGCTCGGCCGGTGGAGTCTCCAGGCGCTGAGCGAGGGCCTGGTCACGGTCTGTGTGCTCGGTGCGGTGTGGGGCGGGGTGCTCATGGCGCGGGACAGACGGGGGGCGGGTGCGGCGCTGTTCATCGGCTCCCTGGCCGTCTGTGCGGTCACCCGGTACTCGACGGCACTGGTGCTGGCCGCTCTGATCGCGGTCGCGATGCTCGCCTCCTGGCTGCTGAGGCGGTCCCGGGCAGACCTGTTGCCCGCCGGGGTGGCCACGGGGTGCGCCGCCGCCGTGGCACTCGCGATGAAGCTGCTCGGGCTTCCCTCGTCCGAGGTCACCCTCCAGGACACCTTCACCCGCCATTTCCGCGCCCCCGAGGTCCCGGACCCCTGGGCCCGGCTCGTCGATCTCGATCTGAAGTACTGGAGCCACTGGATCGGCGAGCAGGCCTCGATGCCGTTCTTCCTGGCGGCCACCGTGATCTCGCTGTGGGTGCTGCTGCGTCGCGGTGGGGTGCTGGGCCCACTGGCCTGCGCGGTGACGCTGACCGGCGCCGCCCAGATCGCGGCTCATCCCCTGGTCCAGGAGGCCGACCGGCTGGGGGTGCTCATGTGGATCCCGATGACGCTCGGAATTGCCTTGATTACAGAAGCAGTTCGGGGCTTTCCCTCACTTCCGTTTGACCGTACGGTCCGAGTTCCTGCCTCAAACGTGGAGCCGTACCGTGCCAACACCACAGATCCCTGATGAACTCCTGGCCAACATCGCCCGGCGCGCGGTCGCCCGGATGGCCCGCACCGACCGGCCGTTCGTCGCCGAGCGGGTCCTGGGTGTCTGCGCGCACCGCGTGCGGGACCGTCGGCTCAAGGCGGACCTGCTGGGCGAAGCCGCCGATGCCCAGCTCAGCCGGGGCCTCGCCCCTCGTCATCTTTTCCATGCCTATGCCGCCGAGCTGACCTGCGCGGACGTACACCTGAAAGCGGGCCGCAAGAAGGAGGCGGCCGCCTCCTGTGCCAAGGCGCTGCTGCTGGCCTTCCATCGCATCGCCCACTTCGACAGCGCCACGTCTCCGCTGGCCGACGCCCCCGCCCGGTTCACCGCTCCACTGCGCCGCAGCCGCACGGTCAAGGCTCTGCTCTCGTCGCGGACTCGCCGCGAGCCGGCCGCTCCCCTTCCCACCGACCGACCGGTGCGGCTCCTCTTCGCCCACAGCGGCAACGACAATTTCCTCCCGCTGATCACCCGTCACTTCACGGAGAGCACAGGCGTCGAGACACGCATTCTGGACACCGCCGCCGATCCCGTCCTCGCCCCTCTGGCCAAGGGGATGAGCAGAGTGATCGGGCGTTCACTGGGCATCGGGGCCGACTACGGGCACAAGACCGAGGCTGCACTGCGCCCCCACCTCGACTGGGCCGACATCGTGTTCATCGACTGGTCCACGGCAGCCGCCGCGTTCTTCACGCTGGTCGATCCGGGCACGACCCGGATCGTCGTACGGCTGCACAGCTTCGAGGCGTTCAGCTATTGGCCCCAGCTGACCGGCTTCTCCCGGGTCGACGACATGGTGTTCGTCAGCGAGCATTTGCGGGATCTGGCTGTCGAGACCATTCCGGGTCTGACCGGACCCGGCGCCCCCCGGACCCATGTCATCGACAACGCCGTCGACCTGCCCCGATTCGCCCGTACCAAGCAGCCCGAAGCACGATTCACGCTCGGACTCATCGGTGTGGGACAGGTGGCCAAGGACCCGCGCTGGGCGCTGGAGGTGCTCAGGCTCCTTCGCCGGCGTGACCCGCGCTACCGCCTCCACCTCATAGGCGACCTGCAGGACCCTGCGACAAGCCCTGCGGTCGAGCGCTATCAGACGGCACTGCTCAAGGAACTGGCGCCGCTCGAAGCGGCCGGTGCGGTAAAGCAACTGGGGCAGACCGACGACGTCCCCACGGCACTCGCCGAGATCGGGACGATCCTCAGCACGTCCCTGCGCGAAAGCTGGCACCTCGGTCTCGTGGAGGGGGCGGCGAGCAGCGCTGTGCCCGTCGTGCGTGACTGGCCGTTCTTCGCCGGCCGGCCGCACGGGGCCCGTACGCTCTTCCCCTCCGACTGGGTGGTCGCCACTCCCGCCGAGGCCGCCGAGCGGATCCTCGCGGCCACCGCCGACGAGGACGTCTGGCGCAAGGCCGGTCACGACGCCGCCATGCACGCCCTGGCGGCATGGGACTGGGAGACGGTGAAGGGCCGCTTCGACCGACTGCTGCTGGACGCGGACTGCAACGTAAGCTCGCCGGTCGAGGCAACACTCCGAAAGGCAGACGCGCAGTGAACTACAGAGTCCAGCCCACCGCCCAGGTCGACGAGACCGCCGAGATCGGGGCCGGCAGCAGTGTCTGGGAACTCGCGCAGATCCGCGAACAGGCCCGGCTCGGCGAGGGCTGTGTGGTCGGACGCGGCGCGTACGTCGGTACGGGTGTAAGGATCGGCGACAACGTCAAGATCCAGAACTATGCGCTGGTGTACGAGCCCGCCGAGCTCGCCGACGGCGTCTTCATCGGGCCCGCGGTGGTACTCACCAACGACCACAACCCGCGCTCCGTCGACCCCGACGGCAAGCAGAAGCGCGGCGGCGACTGGGAGGCCGTCGGCGTGAAGATCGCCGAGGGCGCGTCACTGGGCGCGCGTTCCGTCGCGGTGGCCCCGGTCCGGATCGGTCGCTGGGCCATGGTGGCGGCCGGCGCCGTAGTGACCAAGGACGTACCCGACTTCGCTCTGGTCGTCGGCGTGCCGGCCCGGCAGGTCGGCTGGGTCGGTCACGCCGGTGTGAAGCTCGTGGAGCGCGAGGGTGCGGCGGGCATCTGGGAGTGCCCGCAGACGGGGGCGGCATACGAGGAGAAGGCTGGGGTGCTGACCGAACGCGCCGCGTAGCCCCAGGACTGAGCCAAGGAAAGCGCCGCGCGGGAATCGCCCTGATTCAGGGGGCGGAT
This sequence comes from Streptomyces sp. NPDC048473, assembly GCF_043200155.1. NCBI lineage: Bacteria > Bacillati > Actinomycetota > Actinomycetes > Kitasatosporales > Streptomycetaceae > Streptomyces > Streptomyces sp. NPDC048473. The sequence goes on along the minus strand of NZ_JBICXE010000014.1, from coordinate 1,565 downwards.
CCCGTGCGGCGCTTCCGTTTCGGGCACCACCTCCGAACGCTCACGGAGCTGCCTGATCTTGGAAGCCGTGCCTCTCACCTTCCCGGGCACCACTGATCTGGCAGATCGCCACGAACCGGACGTCGCTCGACTGCGCCGAAGTCCTACAGGCTGGGCTGGTTGTTGACGGTCGGCCTGATCCTCGACAAAGGGGCGACATCCAGGCTCCCGCAATCACAGAACGGGCATTGTGTGCCATTGCTAAATCCTCGCAAATGAGCCACGCCCAGAAGGACTGAAATTACACCACGGGGAACCTTGTCAATCTTCCGGCGAGTCAGCTAGATTTCCCCAATGCATCCGAAAGGTATTCGGAATGCGACCAGGGACGGGGAGCGTACATGAGGAACTGGAAGACAAGAGCCGCAACTGCCATTACGGGATTCTCTCTGGTGACAGGCGGAATGCTGGCGACCGCTCCGGCCGCCGAGGCGGTAGGAGGATGCGCATCCGGCTACCTCTGCATCTATGACGGGAGCAGCTTTACTGGCGAGAAGATCGTGAGCGCCAGCACTAATTCATGCTTCACGATGAAGAACTTCGTCGACTTCGACTGGATTGCTTCCTACGTCAATAATCTTCCGGTTACGGCAACGGTCTGGACGGCTTCCAACGAGCTGCCCTATGGGATGAGCAAGGCCCGGACCCTGCCTGCCGGTGGATTCAGCAGCAAGATCGGCATCTCCGGTCTGGGCAGTGATTACTACGACCAGGTCTGCATGGGGAACGCAAAGCCGTGGGGGTAGTGAGCAGGCAGGGCGGCGATAACTGCCGCTGCCGGGGAGAAGGGTGCCCTGAACAGTACTGTCGACGGCAATCGGGCCTGTTCAGAAATTACTGAAAGCGATTCCGTTGGTGAGCGAGGTTACCCCGCTCCGGACGCCGTCGATCTTCACTGTCCGGCCCGACACGTGCTTGACGTAGACCCGCATGATGAACGTACGGTGCCGCAGGACGAGTCGATGGGCGCGTCGCTCAATGTGTAGTTGGCGATGTAATGATGCGCGTCATCGGTGATGGTCTTCCGCGAGGACGTGCTGTTTATTCGGCAGGAATTTTCGGTTGTGTCGAGCTGGACGAATTCAAAGCGCGTGTCTACGACCGAATTCGTGCCGCGCTCGGCCGGTGTCCAGGACTCGCCATCGTTTGAGGACGACGGAGGTGCGTTCCACGGATGCGCGGAGGTTGGCGTGAGTGGAGTTGGCCCGCTCGCCAAACCGCTGCTGCTCGCCTGGTCACCACGGCCGCGCTGATCGCGCTGGCCTGGCTGGTGCACCGGTTCGTGGAGCAGCCCTCGCAGAACTGGCTGCGCGCGGCCCTGGCCCGCGAATCCAGCAATCCGCCGACGCTGCCCCATAGTTGATTGCGCGCCCGGCATCCCTCCGGGCCGGGGTCCGGCATACGACGAAGAAGGGGCCCGCCCCGGCAGAGCTTGAGTTCTAGTGGTCGTTGCAACACCCCAGCTCAGGGGATGCAATGGACTTCGAGATACGTAAGGACCGGGGGCCGCAGGGGCGGAAGAAGCT
>NZ_JBICXE010000013.1:0-209393 GCF_043200155.1 Streptomyces sp. NPDC048473 | reverse complement strand
CGGCGGGACCGGATGGGCGGGATCCCGCGCACGAGCGGTTCCAGGCCCTGACTGTCGTGCATGTTGGCACCGGAGATGCCCAGCGACAGCGGCAGCCACAGGCCATGCCGCTCGGCAACGGCTCGCTCGGCGCCGGCGTGTGGGTCGCCAACGGGTTCACAGCACAACTCAACCGGGCCGGCACCCTGCCCAACCGCCTCTCGCCAGGACAGGTGGTCGTCCCGGGCCTGAGCCAGCTCACCCAAGCCGCCGACTACAAGGGACGACTTGACCTCTACGACGGCGCATTCGTGCAGACCGGCAGCCCGGTCTGGAGCGTTGATGCATCCTGAGTCCTCAGGCCGTGGGCCCATGACTAGCCAAAACGGTGATCATGGGCCCTGTTGCCGTTCTATGGAGGTGCCCTCAGGGGCGGGGTTCCGGGGAGAGCCCCGCGGCCTGGCCATGCGCACCGACAAGCTCGCCATCGCGTACGAGGCCGCACTCCACGTCGCGGCGAACCTCATATGGATACGCAGATAACCAAAGAGAAGGTCACAGTCCGTGGCTTGCGTGATCTTGAAGGCGGCAGGGGCCAGGTCGGTGTCCTTGTTGTACGGCAGCACTACGACCTGGCTGAACTTTCCGTGCTCCTTCACAGCCCACACCGAACTGCGGTCGTGCGAATAGATCGTGTAGGCCCCCTTCGTTTCCGCAACGGGCACGATGGTCCACTCCTCAGCCCGCGCCTGATCGATGAGGTAGCCCATCACTGAGCCTTTCTCGATGCCGACCGGAGCACCCTTGGCGTCGAGCTTGTACCGACCGTGGGGCAAGGTCCACCTCGACGGCGTCGTCTACAAGCCCATCCCCGACGGCAACGTCCGGCTCGCCAATCTGCGCTCGGGCGATCTCCAGGTCGGCGACCAGATGGGCCCCGTCGACGTACAGAGCGCACTGACCGAACTGGGGCTCCAGCTCTTCAACTCGCCCTCGCTCGGCTACCAGGACATGGGCCTCAACGGGGGCTGGTGACGACGTCCGTCTCGTCGCTGAGGCCGGCTCGCTTGATCTGCGGGTCCACCGCGGGCCAGCCGTCGGCGAGGGGCTGGACCGGGCTGAACGATGTCTGTTTGTCCGTGGCGATGTCGGCGATGATGGCGATTCCGCAGCTGACATTGGTCAGGTGGACGGGCTTGCCCGGCGGGAACTCGTCGAGCTCCCGCTCGACAACGCCGGGGTAGGCGCCGGTGGTGCGGTCGCAGCCGTCCCGCGACGCATCACCCAGCGCGGGCTGCGGGTCGCCGACGAAGCCGCCGGCGGTGTACGAGTCGCCGGATCGCCCGCAAGGGCATCGAGTCCTCCACCCGGCTCGGCCGCCACCGCTGGGCCGTCGAGCCAACGGTGTCCTGGCTCGCCGGCTGCCGACGCCTGCACCGTCGATATGAACGCAAGCCCGAGCACTTCCTCGCCTTCGTCGGCATAGCCGCAACCCTCATCTGCCACCGCCGACTCACCAAGTGAAACGACCTCTGAGCCTCCGCCTCGCCGAAGGCGACGCCGCCACCGTCTTGCTACACGTGCTGGGCCGCGCGCACCCCAGCACGATCCGGCGCCGCTGAGCCAGCGCCTGCGGTGACTTCGCCCGCCGCGACCACCGCACCAACGCCGTTCGTCGGGTAGGACCGCTGCATTGCTGCAGCGGTCCCCCCTCAGAACCGGCCGTGCCCGTTGCCGAGCAACCGGCTCAAGCAAGCCCCATGGGCTCGCGGGTCGTCAGAAGTGCTGGCGTCTTGCCGGTGTCGGCGTTCAGCCGACGGTGGCAGTGGGTGTGGATCAGGCGTGGGACGGCGGGTTTGTCCGGCTTGCTATTGCCCGCATCGGCGATGATCGCGTGTTTGCGGATCGCGGTGCGGGTGACCTTGAGCCACTGTTCCCACTGGTCGGGGGTTTGCGGCTCGTGGTCGGCGTGCAGCAGCAGTCCTCCGCAGAGTGGGCATCGGCCGTCCTGCTTCTGCAACAGATGCAGGGTGCCTTTCCCCAGCGGGGGTTTGCTGCGGCGACGCCGCTTGGCCCAGAAGTCTGCCAGGGCGGGATCGTCGGTCGACGCCGTTCCTGGCACCATCCGGTGCCGGACGATCGGCGTCCAGGCGAACTTGTAGAGGTAGAAACCGCTGGTGCGGTCCCCGAACACCCACCTGTCATGCCTGAACGGGTTGAACATGCCGAAGTACCGGTCGGTCACCCAGCGCTTCGACTTGTTCGCGTGGGAGAACTTGGCCCACTTGTAGACCAGCCTCCACACGTAGGCGTCCAGCGAGTTGAACGCCCGCTTGGACACCCCGATCCGGTAGTAGGCGGCCCAGCCCTTGATGACCGGGTTGAGCTTGGCGATCACCGCGTCGGCGTTGGCCCCTCGCAGGGCCAGCATCTCGGCGGCGAGCCGTTCCCGGATCCGCCGCGTCCGTCAGCCCGTCCAGACGCAGGGTGATGAACCTGGAGCGCCAGCGGTTCACCGTCGCGTGGGCGATGCCGAGTTCGGCCGCGACCTCCTTGTTCGTCCCGCCCTCCGCACACCGCAGCACGATCTTCGCGCGCAGGGCCAGGAACTGCGCGGTCTTCGCCCGCCGCGCCCAGCGCGTCAACTTCGCCCGCTCGGCTTCGCTGAGCACCAGGTCCGGCTTGCGCCGGCCCGACCTCGCCGTGGGCCTGCTGGGCGGCACCCTCTCTCTGCTCGCCTACGGACTCGTCATCTGGGCACAAGCCCACGGCGACCTCGCCACGATCGCCGCCCTGCGCGAGACCAGCATCCTCATTGCCGCGCTCATCGCCACCCTCATGTTCCGTGAACGCTTCGGCCGCCTGCGCCTGGCTGCGAGCGCGGCTGTCCTGACAGGCATAGCCGTCCTGGAACTCGCCCGTCCTTGAACGGGGCAACGTCAGTAAGCACACGGCCGACTCCCTCGCGACGACGAAAGTGACGGCCGACCAGGTCCGCCCGCGCGGCCGGGGAACGTGAGGAGGAGCGTCGGGTGAGGGGGCGGGGCGCCAGAACCTCACCATGTACACGAACGTCGCCACCTTTACGACAAAAGCGAGGACTGCTGGCCAGGGAGACGTTCTTGCGTCGCAGTATCTACTGAGGAGGACGACCGTGAGCTGGACCGGCGAACTGCGGGTGTGCTATTGGCGGCGACCATGGCGGTGTCGGTCAAACGTGCGCCCGCGTGCCCGCCACCCCCGAACCGTCAGTGGAGACGTGGAGCTTGGGACGAGAACCGATACCCTGCACGCAGAAAGCGCCTTCCGCTTGGACCGACAGAACCCCTCGACAAGGTTCATCGTCCCAGCCCGGAAGGCACTTTCGTAGTTCCTCCCCGCTTCCGTCCTCATCTCAACCGAAACAGCGAGGTCAGGGAGTGTCTTCCGGATCTCGCCAGCTGGCGCCGGCCGTGCGGACGTCCAGCGGGACGCCGCCGATGCGGTAGCCGCGTTCGTCGAGCAGATGGCCGCTGAGCTTTAGTGGCCAGAGGGCCACGGCCCGGTCGGTGATGTCCAGGTCGGGGGCGCGCTGGGCGAGTCGTACCTCGAAGCGCTGGGCGTCGGCGAGGGACTTCACCCAGGCCACGACGAGGACGTTGTTCCGGCCGGTGAGACCGGCGCACAGCCGTACCTCGCGGGCGCCGGTGACGGAGCGGGAGACGCTCTCCAGCTCCCCCGCGGCCACTCTCCCCCAGAGGATCACCGTGACGGGCCACTCCGACAGAGGGCGGGCGACCTCGCAACGGGGCTGGAGCATGCCGGCGGCGAAGAGCCGCCCGAGTCGGCGACGGACCGTGTCCGGGCTCGTTCCGCAGGCGTCGGCCAGGGCGCGGTAGGTGGCGCGGCCGTTCATGGACAGGGCCCCGACGAGGGCGTGGTCCAGGTCGGTGAGGGGGAAGAGGGGGGTGTCGGCACGGGGAGCGCCGGTTTCGGCGAGGCGGGCGATCTGGGTGCGGTCGAGGGCGCGCAGCCGCCAGCGGCTGCCTTCGGTGTAGACGGTGCTCGCGAGGTGGGTCCGGGTGGCGACGATGCCCTGCATCGCGCCGATGCCACGGGTCACCCAGTGGGTGAGCGCGGCGAGGTCTGTGGCCATCACCGTGAGCAGGAGGTCGCGGTCTCCGCTGACGTGCTCGACGGCGGTGACGTGGGGCAACTCGGCGAGGGCCCGGGCGACAGCCAGCAGGCTGCCGCTGGCGCAGTCCACCTCGACGACGGCAAGCAGTCCCTGTCCGGTCGCGGCGAGGGCAGGGGAGGGGGAGCAGCTGATCCAGGCGGCGCCGGCTTCGGTGAGCCGGTGCCAACGGCGGGCCACGGTGACGGCGTCGAGTCCGAGTACGGCGCCGATCTCGTTCCAGCCGGCGCGTGGGGCGATCTGCAGCGCGTGCACCAGGGCCTGGTCGATGTCATCGAGCGCCCGTACCACCCCGTGCGCGGAATTCCGTACCGGTTCGTTTCTGGAATCCTGCGCCATTCGAGGTCCCTTGCGTGTTTCCTGCGATTCAGGTCGGTTGGACGGTCCAGGACTTCAGTCTTGCCGCACCGATGGCCGGAACCGTATCAGGAGGTTGACGCAGCATGTCCGTACTGGAACGCGCCAGGGAACTCCAGCCCGATCTCGTGCGGCTCCGCCGCTCGCTGCACCGCGAGCCGGAGCTCGGCCTCCGGCTGCCGCGTACGCAGGAGAAGGTCCTCGCCGCGCTCGACGGTCTCCCTCTCGAGATCACGCTGGGTCAGGAGCTGACCTCGGTCACGGCCGTGCTGCGCGGTGGCCGTCCAGGCGGGGCGGTGCTGCTGCGGGGGGACATGGACGCGCTGCCGGTGGACGAGCTGACGGGGGTGGAGTACGCCTCCGAGCTGCCGGGCCGGATGCACGGCTGCGGGCACGATCTGCACACCGCCGGGCTCGTCGGCGCGGCGACGCTGCTCGCGGACCGCCGGGAGAGCCTCCAGGGCGATGTGGTGTTCATGTTCCAGCCGGGCGAGGAGGGGCACAACGGTGCCGGCGCGATGATCGACGAGGGTGTCCTGGGCGCGGCGGGCAAGCCGCTCGACGCGGCCTTCGCCCTGCACGTCTCGGCCAATCGGCTGCCCGGCGGCTGGGTCGCGTCCCGGCCCGGCACGGTCATGACGGCGTCCGACGTCCTGCGGGTGACGGTTCGCGGCGAGGGCGGGCACGGTTCAGCTCCGCACCACGCCAAGGACCCGGTGCCGGCCGTCTGCGAGATGGTGACCGCGCTGCAGAACTGGGTGACGCGCACCTTCGACATCTTCGACCCGGTGGTGGTGACCGTCGGGCGGCTGCACGCCGGTACGCAGCAGAACGTCATCCCGGACACGGCCGAGTTCGAGGCGACCGTACGCAGTTACTCGGAGGCCAACCACGAACGGCTGGCCGAGGGGCTGCCGCGTCTGGTGCGCGGGATCGCGGCCGCGCACGGCCTGGACGTGGAGGTGGAGTACGAGATGCTTTATCCGGTCACCGTCAACGAGCCGGCCGCGACGGCGTTCGCGCTGGACACGGCGCGCGAGCTGTTCGGCGCGGGCGAGGTGTGGGAGGCGCCGCAGCCGGCCAGCGGTTCGGAGGACTTCTCCCTTGTACTGAACAAGGTGCCCGGCGCGATGCTGCTGGTCGGCGCGGCACCCGAAGGCGCGGACGTGAAGAAGGCACCCCAGAACCACTCCCCGCGGGCGGTCTTCGACGACCGGGTGCTCCATCGCCAGGCGGCGCTGCTCAGCGAGCTCGCGGAGCAGCGGCTCGCCGCAGGGGCGTCGGCATGACGGCCCCGCGCGGGACGGAGGATGAGGTGGCGGCGCCCCGGGTGACCGCCGTAGTCGGACTCCTCGTCGTCTTCGAGCTCGTCAGCGGCCTCCTCCAGGGCTCGGCCCCAGCGCTGGTACCGGCCGTCCAGGACTGGCAGTCCATCAGCGCGTCGCAGGCGCAGTGGTACATGGCCGTGCAGTTCCTCGCGGCCGCCGTCGCGGTGCCGGTGTTCGGGCGGCTCGGAGATCTGTACGGGCACCGTCGGCTGACCCGGATCGCGCTGGTCTGCGTCGCGGTGGGCACCGTCCTGGTGGCCCTCGCACCGAATCCGACGGTGCTGCTGGTGGGCCGTGCCCTGATGGGCCCGTTGGCGGCGCTGCTGCCGCTGGAGATCGGCCTCGTACGGGACCGGCTCGACCTCGATGGCGGCCGGCGGGCAGTGGGACTTCTCGTCGGTGCGCTCACCCTCGGCTCGCTCCTCGGCCACGGCCTGGTGGGCCCCCTGCTCGCACTCACCGGCGGCATCCGGGCCACTCTCTCGGTCCTCGCCGCGCTCGCGTGTGCCTGCCTGGCCCTGTCGTACTGCGCGATCCCGGAGTCACGGAAGCGTGCGCCGGGCCGGATGGACTGGACGGGGGCGCTGCTGCTCGGCCTCTCGCTGCTGCTGTTTCTCGGCACGACGGCGCGAGGTGCGACCTGGGGTTGGGCCTCTCCGCTTACCCTGGGCGGTCTCGTGCTCTCCCTGGCCGTGCTCGCCTGGTGGGTCCGGCTGGAGCGGGACCGGCCGCACGCCCTGGTCGACGTCCGGGCGGTGGCCCACCGCCAGTCCGCGCCGTACTACGTCTCAGGCTTCCTTTTCGGCGCGGTGATGCTGGGCGGGCAGGCGGTCGGCATCTCGTATCTGGCCGCGTCCACGGCCGACGAGGGGTACGGGTTCGGACTCACGACCTGGGAGATCAGCGCGTGGGGCGCGGTGCCGCATGTGCTGGCCTTCGCCGGGGCGAGCCTCGTGGCCCGGGTGGCGGCCCGCTCCGGCTACCGTCGTGTACTGCTGCTCTCCTTCGCACTGATGGCGGCAGGGAACGTGGGGCTGATCGCCGCGCACACCGCTCTGCCACTGTTTGCCCTGGCGTCCGCCGTCGCCGGCTTTGGCATGGGCCTGGCCTTGGGCGGTCTGCCCACTGTGATCGTGGAACGCAGCGCCACGGACCGGACGGCGAGTGCGACCGCCGTCTACAACAACCTGAAGACGCTGGGCGGCAGTGTCGCGGGCGCGGGCTCGGCGGTCGTCCTCGGCTCCCTCGTCGTCGAGGGTACGGAGATCCCGGCGCTCTCCGCGTATCTGACGATCTGGGGGCTGAGCGCACTGCTGTGCGTGGGCGCGCTGGTCCTCCAGATACTGACCGGTCGTGAGGTGCACGCTCCGGGTGCGACGGGGTACCTCGGCTCCGGCGCGCGTACGACGGGCGGTACGGCCACGCCGGGCCCCAGTCGGGCGGCTTGAACGCGACGCTCCGCCGTGTGGCGGCACTCCCGCGGCCCGAAGACCACACACGTTGGTTCACCCCGAGCTGGGGCAGCGGGCGGGGCCCGGCATCAAGGAGCACGCGGATCGCGTGGCGCGGCCGCGTGCCTGCTCGCGGACATAGCGAGCGGGACCGCTAGGGGCGGCGGCCGCCGACGACGCCCTGCCCTGGCCGGTGGCTAGCCGGCCGCGTTCGCCTGCCTCACCCTGGCCCCGCACCATCGCCCGCCTTGGCGAGACGATCCCTGAGAGGGCGTTTGATCTAGGCAGATTGCCCTTTCTGCCCTAGTAGGTTCCTCGCCAGGTGGGGGTGGTCTCGTCCGTTATGCGCTTGGTGAGGTTGTCGATCGACGCGATGTGGATCATGGCCTCGGAGCTGGCGGTGAGGGTCTCGTAGTCGCGGGCGAGGCGCCGGTGCATCATGATCCAACCCAGGCTTCGCTCGACAACCCAGCGCCTTTTGACTACGTGAAATCCGCGAACTCCCGGGTTTCTGTTGACGACTTCGACATCGATTCCAAGGTTCGCCCCGTGCTCGATGACTGCGTTCTTGAAGCCGGTGTCGACCCAGCTCTTGGCGATGGTGGGGTAGGTCTTCTTGGCCTGGTCGAGGAGGCGTATTCCCACGGCGTTTTCGGAGAGGCTGGCGGCGGTGACGGCCACCGCAAGGATCAGGCCGATCGTGTCGGTGAGGATGCCTCGCTTCCTGCCTACGATCTTCTTCGCGGCGTCCGTTCCCTGGCTGTTCAGGGGTACGTTGGTGGAGGTCTTCACGCTCTGGGTGTCGATGACGGAGGCGGTGGGTTCGGGTTTGCGACCCTCTTTCACTCGGGCCAGGCCGGTCAGGTCGTAGTTGAGCTGGGCAAGGATTCCCTCGTCGCGCCAGGCGGCGTAGTAGGCGTAGACGGTGCCGTGGTTCGGGAAATCGTGCGGGAGGTATTTCCAGGGGATTCCGGTGCGGTTGATGTAGAGGATTGCGTTGAATATGTCGCGGAGGTCGACCTTGGCCGGCTGGTCGGTGGGCCTGCGGTCGAGCCGGGCTTTCCGCCAGGCCGTCAACGTCGGCTCGATCAAGGCCCATCGGGCGTCGGACGGGTCGCTGGGGTACGGCTTGCGCTGGCTCACGCCGTAGCGTTGGCATGGACGCGGCGGACGATGTCGTTCCTCTACTGATGGGCGTTTCTACCTCATCTTCAAACCAGACGGACTTCATGCACGAGAACCGAAGCAAACGGGTGGCCAGGTCGGTAGCTCGGCGGCCATGAAGACGCGCATATGAGGGTGAATAGCTTGAAAACGGGCAAGCGCAAAGGTCGCCCGACGGCGCAGATCATCTCTAAACGACCTCTAAGACGTCCCGACCCCAGGACGCCGTTGAGAGCGAGATCACCGACCCGATTGACCTCGCTACTGGCGTGATGTATCTGCCACAGACGGACATGGTCCTGCCGGGTGCTCTTCCTCTCGTCTTCCGGCGCCGGGTGGCCTCCGACTACCGGGCAGGGCGCTGGTTCGGCCCGTCCTGGGCATCCACTGCGGACCAGCGACTGGAGATCGACGCCGAGGGCGTTGTCTTCATATCCGAGGATGGCCTGCTGCTGTCCTACCCCCACCCCGCACCTGGTGTCCCGGTCCTGCCCAGCCACGGCCCCGAATGGCCACTGGACATGAACCCCGACGGCGACTACACGCTCACCGACCCGGACACAGGCCACGTCAGGCACTTCACCACACGTCACAGCACCGAAGCACTGCTTGCGCAGATCGACGACCGCAACGGCAACTGGATCATCTTCGAGTACGACGCACTCGGGACACCGACGTCGATTGTCCACCACGGCGGCTACCACCTCGAACTCACCACCGACAACGGTCGCATCATTGCCCTGAGCCTCAAAAACGGAGCCCCTGACGGCACAGACCAGCAAATCCTCGCCTACGGCTACACCGACGGCCACCTCACCGACCTCACCAACTCCTTGACCCGCCCCCTGCGCTTCAACTACGACGAGCGCGGCCGCATCACTTCCTGGACCGACACCAACAACAGCCGCTACGACTACACCTACGACGACCAGGACCGCTGCATCGCCGAAGGCGGTGTCGAAGGCCACATAGCACTACGGCTGGACTACGACGGCACCGATCCCGCGACCGGCCTTCGGGTCACGACGGCGACCGCCAGCAGCGGCGCCGTCCACCAGTACCTGATCAATGACGCACACCAGATCGTCTCGGAGATCGATCCGCTCGGCGCGGTCACCGGCTTCGAACGCGACAGCCGCAACCGACTGCTGTCCCGCACAGACCCTCTCGGCCACATCACCCGCTTCACCTGCGACGAGACGGGAAGACTGACCACCGAGGTCCGCCCCGACGGCCTGGAATCATCCGTGCAGTACAACGATCTCCGGCTACCGGTCCGCGTCACCAACCCGGACCGGACCGTGGTCGAGTACGCGTACGACGAACGCGGCAACCGAACTGCGGTCACCGACCCGTCCGGCGCCATCACCCGCGCCGCCTACAACGAGGCCGGTCACCTGGTCTCCGTGACGGACGCACTCGGCAGCACCACCCGCATCCGCAGCAACGCCGCCGGCCTGCCCGTCGAGATCACCGACCCGCTCGGTGCCGTCACTCGCATCACCCGCGACGCCTTCGGCCGCCCCACCATGCTCACCGACCCCCTTGGCGCCGTCACCCGCCTTGAATGGAGTGTCGAAGGCAAACTCTCTCACCGCACGGATGCGGACGGCACGACACAGTCCTGGACCTACGACGGCGAGGGTAACTGCCTGACCCACATTGACGCCTCCGGCGGCGTCTCCAGCTATGAATACACCCACTTCGACCTCCCGCTCGCCAGCACCCGGGCCGACGGCGGTCGCTACGAGTTCGAGCACGACAACGACCTGCGCCTCACCCGGGTCACCAACCCGCAGGGTCTGACCTGGACTTACGAGTACGATGCGGTTGGCAACATCGTGTCCGAGACCGACTTCGACGGGCGGACCCTGACCTACCGTGTGGACGCCGCGGGCCAGCTCACCGAGCGGGTCGACGCCCTTGGTGGGACCATCTCGTTCGAGCGAGACCGGCTGGGCCAGGTGCTCTGCAAGAACGTCGACGGCCGGGTGACGACCTACGCGTACGACCGGGCGGGCCGCCTCCTGGAGGCGGTTGGTCCGGAGAGCGAACTGCGGTACCAGTACGACCGTCGCGGACGAGTCAAGACCGAACTCGTGAATGGCCGTCCCCTTCTCCACTCCTACGACGACCTTGGACGGCGCATCCGCCGTACCACGCCCACCGGACATGTCACCTCCTACGCTTACGACTCCGACGGCCTTCCCTCGCGGCTGACCACGGGTGGTCGGTGGGTCGACTTCACCCACGATGCCGCCGGTCGCGAGCTGGTCCGTGCCTTCGGGGACGCGATCATCATGACATCGGCCTGGGACGAGGTCGGACGGCTTGCCGCGCAACACATCACGGCAGGAGCCCGGGCCATCAACAGCCGCGCCTACGCCTACCGCGCCGACGGGCATCTGCTCTCCATCGCGGACCGGCTGTCGGGTACCCGCACCTTCGATCTCGACCGCATGGGCCGGGCCACCGCTGTCCATGCCCCTGGCTGGACGGAGCGGTACGCCTACGACGACGCGGGCAACCAGACCTCGGCGTCCTGGCCGGACCGGCACCCGGGCCGCGAGGCCACCGGACCTCGTACCTACAGCGGCACCAGCATTACCCGCGCCGGCGGTGTCCGCTTCGAGCACGACGCCCTTGGCCGGGTCACCCTGCGGCAGAAGACCCGCTTGTCCTGAAAACCCGACACCTGGCGTTACGAGTGGGACACGGAGAACCGCCTCACCTCCGTCACCACCCCCGACGGGACCCGTTGGCGCTACCGCTACGACCCACTGGGGCGTCGCACCGCGAAGCAGCGCCTGGCCACCGACGGCGAGACCGTGGCCGAGGAGGTCCGTTTCACCTGGGACGGCCTCACCCTCTGCGAACAGACCAGTCACCGACCGGACGCGTCGAACACGGTCGCTCTCACCTGGGACCACCAGGACGTCGTCCCGCTGGCCCAGACCGAGCGCATCCTCGCGGCCGACGGCCGCCAGGAGGAGATCGACCGCCGGTTCTTCGCTATCGCAACCGACCTCATCGGCACTCCGACCGAGCTGATCGACGAGGCGGGCGCCATCGCCTGGCGCGGCCGGAGCACCCTGTGGGGCACCACGGCCTGGGCCCGGGACAGCAGCGCGTACACCCCACTGCGCTTCCCTGGTCAGTATTTCGATCCCGAGACCGGGCTCCACTACAACTGCTTCCGCCACTACGACCCCGAGACCGGCCGTTACACTTCCCCGGACCCGCTGGGGCTGGCTCCTGCGCCGAATCCCGTCGGCTACGTGGACAACCCGTACGCGCGGTGCGATCCGCTGGGCCTGAAGACGTACACGAAGGAGGAGAAGGCCCAGCAGGCCAGGGAAAAGGCCAGGGAAAGGGCCCTTAAGGCCGCGGCCGGGGTCAGTGAAAGGGCGCAGGACGGCACGCTCCGCAAGCACCCCAAGTACCACGGAGACGAGAGGCACAACTTCAGCGGCGAAAGGGTCCTGGAGATCCTGAAGAACCCGGACGCGGTGTACCAGTCGGCGGGCAGCGCCGGAAAGCTTATCTTCCGGCAGGGCGAGGACGTCGTCGTGACCCATGGGCCGGGTTCCCAAGCTGGCCAGGCCATCACGGCGTACGGTCCGTCGGGCATCAAGGGCGAGTCCGGTGCGACGGCGCTGGGCGGCAAGGCCACGGACCCCGGTGCGCCGGTCACCGACAAGGACATCGTGGGGGGAAGGATTCCGGGCAAGGACGGATTCATGCCCCCCGCAGAACGATTGAGGCAGCACCGACCATGAGACTGACCTTCGACAACGACTGGCACGCGACGGTGACGGCCGATCCGCTGCCCATCATCCCCCGCTTCTCGGGTAACTCCGTGGACATCGCGCACTACGCGGACGTAAAGGAACGTGAGCGGTTCCTCCTGGCCACCTTCGGCAGCCAGGAATGGCTGTGGGACACGCCCGACGTCCTCCGGTTCGACCCAGACAGCCGGAGACTGGCCGGTGTCGAGTTCCAAATGCCGGGGGAGTCCGCTTCCGCCGAGGACTCCGCCCGCGTTTCCGTCCTGCCCGCGGTACGCCCGGGTGGGCTCCGCGCGGACGAGGTCCGGGACTTCCGGCTGGAGATGTGTGAGGTGCTGTGCCGCGCTCCCGGGGACGCCGTGCTGACCAGTCTGCGCGACCTCGACGTCCTCGACGAGCCGTTGGAGGCCCGCATCGGCATCGCTCCCGACGTGGCCCTCCTCGTCCAGCACGGCACCGTCGTCGGCTGGAGTCTCGCGGATCCCGCGCGTTACCTGACTCAGGTGTTCGCCGCCCCCGACTCCAACCCGCCGTTCCCCGCTACCCGGCGGCTGCTCACCGAGTGCCTGGACCTGATCACCGAGCCGGTGATCGATGACGTGATGGACGACGAACCGGCCGCCCTGGCCCGGCTCCGGGCCGCCGACCAGGCCCTGCGCGCCCAGCACGAGGACCGTCCCCGGGCCGACGCGCTGCTCGCGCTCATCGCCAACATGGTGGAGGACCACCGGGACTGGTGACGGACAGCCGAAAGCGCTGAGGCGAACTTGGCGCTGTAGGCCACGTTTCGTGGATTCCGCCGGTTGTGAGCGGTTGCGTGGCTCCACATCGTGGCTGAGACCGGTGACGGGCCGCCTGGTGCTGAGTGCGGGACTGGCCCGGCCGATCAAGGGCGCTTTCGGTGTCGCTTCGGGTCAGTCGGCGGCCACCCTGTCGCGCTGTCGTAGGTCCAGCCTTCTGGCGACAGTGGCTGCTGGCACGCTTCGGCAAATCAGGCCCGTCTCGACCGTGACGCTCATTTGACGCTCCGGACGCCTGAGGTGTCGCCTACGGAGCAGAGAAACCGGTTCTGGCCTGCGGTATCTCCTGGCCTCGTTGGCTGCGACATCTTTTCGATGACGCACCACGTGGAGTGCGTGGCGATCCTTGAACCGGTCGCAAAGGCCGTCTGACCTGAAGGTTCGGGTGGCGTGCGGTATGTGCGGTATGTGCGCTGTAGGCGTTACGGGCGATGTCTTGGCGCTGAAATGACGCTCTCCGAGGCATCTTGACGCTCGCTCTGATGAGGCGTCAGGATCTTTGGATCGCGGGTCAGATGGTTTGCCGTCCCCGCGGCAATGGGCGGTACGGCCTGAGCCGGGTCACTGCACTGGAGGCCCGGTTCATCGCCCCACCCCAATCGAGCACATCGATATTGGCCGACCGGACAGATCTCACCGCGGCCCAGCTCACGATGCTGGGCAGATGCGTCGACTGGAGGTGTCCGCCGTGACAGAACACCGCGCCGTGGTGAATCGAACCACTGGGCAGGAGGACGGTGCCCGGCCGGAGAGCCGGGAACGAGAGCGTGTGGCCGCGATGATCGCAGACGTTGAGCGGCTGGTGCGCTGCGAGTCCCCCTCGGACGACCTGGCCGCAGTAGCCCGCAGCGCCGAGCTGGTGGCCCGGATCGGCGCCGGTCACCTCGGGGCCGAGGCGGAGCGGGTAGTCATCGACGGATGCACGCATGTGCGGTGGCGCTTCGGCCGGACCCCGCGCGTGCTGCTCATCGGGCATCACGACACGGTGTGGCCGGTCGGGTCGTTGAAGAGCCATCCGTTCGAGGTTCGCGACGGAGTGCTGCGCGGCCCCGGTTGCTTCGACATGAAGGCCGGCCTGGTGATGGCGTTCCACGCCTTGGCGGACCTGATCGGCACGGGGGCACGGACGAGTGCGTCCGGACCCGGGGCCGCGCATCCGCTGGACGGTGTCACCCTCCTCATCACCGGTGACGAGGAGCCGGGTTCGCCCTCGTCCCGGGAGCTCATCGAGGGCGAGGCCCGCTCCTGTGCTGCCGCCCTCGTACTGGAGGCCGCCGGACCGGGTGGGGCCCTGAAGACGGAACGTAAAGGGGTGTCGCGCTACGAGGTGTTGGTTCGAGGACGTGCCGCCCACTCCGGCCTTGAGCCGGAGCGTGGCGTGAACGCGACGATCGAGGCCGCCCACCAGATCCTGGCCGTGGCCGCACTGGGCGATGCGGCACACGGTACGACTGTCACGCCGACCCGTCTGGAGGCGGGCACCACGAGCAACACCGTCCCCGCCTCGGCACGCTTCGATGTCGACGTCCGCATACGGGACGCGGCAGAGCAGCACCGTGTGGATCGAGCGATGCGCGACCTGCGGGCCCGGCTGGCCGGCGCAGCCGTGGAGGTCACAGGTGGTCCGAACCGGCCGCCCTTGCAGGCCACCGCATCGAAGGATCTTTTTGCGCGGGCGTGCCGGCTCGCGACGGACCTCGGGCTCGGCCCGCTCACGCAGGTGGCCGTCGGCGGCGCCTCCGACGGAAATCTCGCCGCGGGAGTCGGCACCCCCACCCTCGACGGCCTGGGGGCGGTAGGCGGCGGCGCGCATGCCGACGACGAACATCTGCTCGTCGCGGAGCTGCCGCGGCGGACCCGACTGCTCACCGCGTTGGTGGCCGACCTCCTGGCACCGCAGGACGGCTGTCCGCCCGGACGAAGCGGGAGCCTGCATCCTGTGCCCT
Source organism: Streptomyces sp. NPDC048473 (assembly GCF_043200155.1). NCBI lineage: Bacteria > Bacillati > Actinomycetota > Actinomycetes > Kitasatosporales > Streptomycetaceae > Streptomyces > Streptomyces sp. NPDC048473. The sequence goes on along the minus strand of NZ_JBICXE010000013.1, from coordinate 194,406 downwards.
CGAACCAGCTGCGCGAAGATCGGGGTTGAAACCATGACCTGCGTGACCGATTTCCTGCGCGACCGCACCGAATCCCCGCCCGTCGACGCGGCGTACGCCGCGGCTGAGACCGCCGCGCGCGTCGCGGGCATCGACATCCGTTGCCTGGACAGTGTCAGTGAGCTTGAGGCCGTTCGGCGCCTGTACGAGCAGATCTGGCGCACCGGCGAGAACAGTCCGGTGGTGACCGCCGACCTGCTGCGTGCGCTGGCGAAGGCGGGCAGTTACGTCAGCGGCGCCTTCGTGGGGGACGAACTGGTCGGCTCCTGCTTCGGGTTCTTCTCCCCGCCGGCGCGCGCGGCCCTGCACAGCCACATCGCGGGGGTGCTGCCCCACGTGCGGCGGCGCAACGTCGGATTCGCCCTGAAACTGCACCAGCGGGCCTGGACGTTGGCGCGGGGTGTGGGTGAGATCTGCTGGACGTACGACCCCTTGGTGCGCCGCAACGCGTACTTCAACATCGCCAAGCTGGCTGCCGAGCCTGCCGAGTACCTGCCGGACTTCTACGGCCCCATCGACGACGGGATCAACCTCAGCGACGACAGCGACCGGATTCTCGTGCGGTGGCACCTGGCGTCTCCGGACGCCGAGTCGGTCTGCGCCGGGCGGCCCAGACCGGCCGACGCGGAGGCCGCCCGGTCGCGCGGAGCGACCGTCGCCCTCGAAGTCTCCGCCACGGGCGCGCCGTCGATGGGGCGCACCGGCGGCAACGCACGCACCGTACTGGTGGCCGTACCCGAAGACATCGAGGCACTGCGCGAGAGCGACCCGGCGTGCGCCGTGCGCTGGCGCACGGCGGTACGGGACGTGCTGGGCGGACTGCTCGCCGACGGCGCGCGGGTGCGCGGCTTCGACCCGACGGGCTGGTACGTCGTGGACCGCGGAAGCCCGACGCAGGACGTCGGCGGCACGCGCCGGCACGGAACACACCACAACGAAGCGCCACAGGAGACAGTGTGAAGGTCACCGGAGTCGAGCTGCGCACCATCAAGGCACCTCTCGTATCCCCGTTCCGCACCTCGTTCGGCACCGAGACCGTGCGGGAGGCCCTCCTGGTGCGCGTCGTCACCGACGAGGCCGAGGGCTGGGGCGAGTGCGGCGCGGGCACCGCTCCTCTGTACTCGTCGCAGTACACGCACGCCGCCGCGGACGTCCTCAGCCGCTTCCTGGTCCCGGCGCTCGCGGGGGTGGCCGACCTCGACGCCCACCGGGTCGCCCCGGCTCTGGCCGCGTACAAGGGGCACCGCATGGCCAAGGCCGCCCTGGAGACGGCGGTGCTGGACGCGGACCTCCGGGCCCGGGGAGTGCCCCTCGCACACGCCCTCGGCGCGGTCCGCGACAGGGTGCCGTGCGGGGTGTCGGTGGGGATCACGGAGTCGATCCCCGCGCTCCTCGACGCCGTCGCCGGATATCTGGACGCCGGCTATCTGCGGATCAAGCTGAAGATCGAACCCGGCTGGGACGTCGAGCCGGTGAGCGCCGTCCGCGAGCGGTTCGGCGACATCCTGCTGCAGGTGGACGCCAACGCCGCCTATCGCCGCGGCGACGCCCGCCATCTGGCCCGGCTCGACCCGCTCGCCCTCCTGATGCTGGAGCAGCCTCTCGCGGAGGACGACCTCCTCGGCCACGCGGAACTCGCGCAGCGCATCACCACCCCGATCTGCCTCGACGAGTCGATCGTCTCCGCCCGCGCCGCCGCCGACGCGCTCGCACTGGGCGCCTGCCACGTGGTCAACATCAAGCCGGGCCGCGTCGGCGGCTATCTGGAGGCGCGGCGGATCCACGACGTCTGCGTGGCGCACGGCGTCCCCGTCTGGTGCGGCGGCATGCTGGAGACGGGACTGGGCCGCGCCGCCAACGTGGCGCTTGCCGCACTGCCCGGGTTCGTGCTGCCCGGCGACACCTCGGCCTCCGACCGCTACTACCGGACCGACATCACTGCACCGTTCCACCTCGTGGACGGACATCTCGCCGTGCCGACCGGGCCGGGCCTCGGCGTCACCCCGGTCCCGGAGATTCTGGACGAGGTGACGGACTCGACGACCTGGGTGCCCGTCCCCTGAGGCCACCGCCACGCCGGCCCGTTCGTCCGTGCGGACGAACGGGCTGGCATCATTACGTCATGCGTCACCAACTCCGATGCCGGTGGGCCGGGCTAGTTTCGGCCCCGTGCTCATTCCCGTGACCAGCCTTCCGCGAGCGAGCCTCGCGCGTGTCCTGGAGGAACTCGGTTCCACCCTGCTCGATGTCGTCTGCGGTGACGCGGAACGCGCCGACGGCATCGGTGGCGTCGTCATCCACGACCCACTCGACGAGCCGGAACTCCCGGACAACGCACTGGTCCTGGGCGTGGCCCTGCACGACCTCTCCGACATCGCCCGAGTCGTCACCCGCCTGGGGCAGCGCGGCGCCGCCGCCCTGGTGGTGCGCGCGCCCCTCACCGCCGACGAGGCGCTGATCGATGCGGCCGAGGCGTCGGGCGTGGCCGTACTCTCCTTCGCCCGCGGCGCCTCCTGGACGCACCTGGCGGGGATGCTCCGGACGCTGACGACCGACAGCAACCGGCATGACATGAATGGTCACACGGCCGACCGGATCGAGTCCGGCGACCTCTTCGCGGTCGCCAACGCGATCGCCGCGCTGCTGGACGCGCCCGTCACCATCGAGGACCGCAACTCGCGCCTGCTGGCCTTCTCCAGCCGGCAGGAGGACATCGACCCCTCGCGGGTCCAGACGATCCTGGGCCGGCAGGTCCCCGAGCACTACACGCGCATCCTTGAGGAACGCGGGGTGTTCCAGGCGATCTACCGCAGCGACCGCCCCGTCTTCGTCGCGTCTCTCCCCGAGTCGGGCGACACGACACAGCCGCCCGAACTGCCGCGCGCGGCGATCGCCGTGCGCGCCGGGGACGAGATCCTCGGCGCGATCTGGGTGGTCGTCGCCGAGCCGCTGAGCGAGGACCGCAGCGAAGCGCTCTACGAGGCGTCCAAGCTGGTCGCGATGCACATGGTGTGGCAGCGCGCGGACGCGGACATGGAACGGCGGCAGCGCGCGGAGCTGCTGGCCACCGCACTGGAGAGCGGCCCTGGATCACCCGAGGCGATCCGCCGCCTCGGCCTGAAGGACGAGCCCGCCGTCGTTCTCGCACTCACCGTCGTCGACGCGGCGAATGAACACCGGCTGCCCGCCCGTACCGCCACCGAACGCAAACGCCTCACTGACGCGTTCGCCATGCATCTGGCCGCGGTGCACCCGCGCGCCACCGCGGCGCTGATCGGCGACATCGCGTACGGCATCCTGCCCCTTCTTCCGCAGAACCGGCACGACGCCGAGGAACGGGCGGCCCGCATCGCCACCGAGTTCCTGGCCCGCGTGGGCTCCCGGCTGCGCCCCGTGATCGGCGTGGGGCCGTACGCCGAGGACAGTGCGGCGCTGGCCCGGTCGCGTACCGGAGCCGAACGGGCGTCGCGCGTCCTGCGGTCGGGAACCGCCGGGCGGTCGGTCGCCCGCCTGGACGACGTCCACGTCGAGGCACTGCTGCTGGAGCTCGCCGACCTCGTCCCGCGTGGGGACCTGCCCAGCGGCGTCCTCGCACGCGTCATCGCCTACGACGAGATCCACGAGACCAACCTGACCGATACGCTGCGGAGTTGGCTCGACGCCTTCGGCGATGTCGCCACGGCCGCCGCCTCGATGTTCGTGCACCCCAACACGTTCCGCTACCGGCTCCGGCGCGCGGCGGAGGTCGGCCGGATCGACCTCAACGATCCGTCCGCACGTCTCTCGGCCATGCTGCAGCTGCACCTGATGTCGCTCAGGTCCGCCCCGGACGGCGGATGAGCGGACGGGCCGCCCGCCCGCTCATCCGGAAGCTTCCCGACGGCCCAGACCGAGTGTCCTGATCAGAAAGGCCAGCCACTCGGCGTCCTGTGCGGTCGCCACCTCGTAGGACGTCGCCGCGCCGTGCCCGGCGTTGTCGAAGACGTGCAGGAGGATCGGCGCGTCCCCTTCCTGTGCCGCCTGCAGGCGGGCGGCGAACTTGCGCGCATGCCAGGCAGGGCACCGCGGATCGGTCGCCCCGGCCTGAAGATAGACCGCCGGGAAGACGCCGGGCCCGACCAGCTGGTAGGGCGAGAGCCGCAGCAGCCGTCGTACTTCCGCAGGATCGTCCGGATCCGCCCACGCCTTGCGGATGACGAAGTCCAGATAGGGATCGCGGGTGCCCCCGATGAGGTCGAGGAGCGGCGCCATCGGCAGCACGGCACACCACAGCTCGGGGCGCGTCGTGAGGGCGACCCCGCACATGAGACCACCGTCGGAGCCACCGGTCAGCGCGAGCCGCTCGGGTGTGGTGAGCCCTGTGGCGACGAGGTGCTCGGCGACGGCGATGAGGTCGCGGTCGCGCACGTGTTTGCGTTCCCGGTGCGCGGCCAGGTACCAGTCGCGGCCGAACTCGCCGCCCCCGCGCAGATGCGCCTGTACGAGCACGCCGCCGGCCGCGACGAAGGCGGCCATCTCGGGCTGGTACTGCGGCAGCAGAGGCACGTTCGCCGCTCCGTACGCGGAGATCAGCGTGGGCGCGGGCCGCGTCGGGTCGCTGCCCGCCGGTCGCACCACGTGGTAATGGATCTCCACGCCGTCGGGTGCGACGGCCCGCTCGAACGTCACGTCGGCGTCGAGGGTGACCGCCGGGGCCGACAGCGTCTCGATGTCCGCCTCTCCCGGACGGTGCCGATAGACGCCCCAGGAGCTGGTCGGGGTGGAGAAGGCGCAGACGAAGTCGTCCGGGGGAGAACCCACGGCCAGGCCGGTCAGGGCGAAGAACGGTGCGGAGAGTGCCCCCTGCCCGGGCAGCGGAACCTCCCCGGTGACGGCGCCGGAGCGGTCGAGGATCCGTACCCGGGCGCACGTCTGGTCGAACTCACTGAGGTACAGATGGTCACCGACCGGAGACAAGGACCGCAGCACCGTCTCGCCCTCCGGCACCAACTCCGCCCATGAGGCGGGGTCGTTGGGGTCGGCGGCGTCCAGCGGGAGCGCAACCACGCGCCCGCGTGGTGCCTCTACATCGGTCACCGCGATGTAGCGGTCGCCGACGATGTGTCCGGCGACGGTCCCGGCGCAGTCGGTGACGAAGGGGCGCCAGGGGGTGGCGGGCCGGGACAGATCGCGTACGGCGACCGGAACAGGGCTGCCCACCCGGTGACTTGCGACGGCCCAGCGGCCGTCGGCCGAGAACTGCACGAGTGTGTACTCGCGGGAGCCCTCACCGACCGGGATCGGTTCCACCACGGTGCTGCCCGCGCTGTCCCGCGTGGCGAGCCGGTGACGGTACACGGCCTGCCGGAACTCGTGCGGCGCACCGGTCAGGGCGAGGAAGAGGAAGCCGCTGCTGTCGGGGAGCCACGACACGCCACCGGCCCACGCGCTGTGCAGGACCTGCCGCGGCGCGCCGTCCAGTACGCGCCCCGAGTCCACCTCGACGAGCCGGACCGTGTTGTGCTCGCTGCCGTCGGTGCAGACGCCCAGGGCCAGGACGCGACCGTTCGGCGACGGCGCGAGCCACGACAGGAACGCGGGGTTCTGCCCGTCGCCGAACGCGGTCAGGTCGACCACCGGCCGGCCCGCGCCGAACGGCCGGTCGGCGACGACCACGCCGGGCGCCGCCGCACCGGGTGCGTTCACGGCGCGGAACCAGCGGCCCGCCGCGAACCTCGGCAGTGCCGGGCGGGACCCGGCATCGTAGGTCTCGATCAGCTTCCGTACGGCCGCGGGGTCCTGCCCGTCGTAGGCGATCGCAGTGGCGAGTTCGGCCTGGCGGCGCTGCCACCGCTGTACCTCGTCGGTCTCCGGCTCCAGCCACCGGTACGGGTCCGGCACCCGGACGCCCGCGACGTCCTCGAAGGCGTCGACGGTCCGCGCGGGCGGATACGGCAGAGGGCTGCTGTTCACTGTGACTCCGACTCCTCGGTGTCCCGGAGACCGTCAAGGTCTCCGGGACGCATGGACTGCTCTGCTGGTGCATCTGCATCCGGGGCCGCCTCGAAGCCCGCTCGCGCGGCCGCGGCGAACTCGGCACGCAGCCGCTCGAACGCCCCGGGGATCCGGTTCACCTGCCGGAAGTGGAGCAGTGCGTCGTAGGCAGCCGGGAAGTCGTCGACGGGGTCGAGCTCCCCACCGGCGAGCGTCCCCTCGACGCCGTCGAAGAACCCGGCGGGCGCGCGGCGCGGATCGAAGAGGGTCACCTCCGGGCCGAGACGGTCGAGCCGCGATTCGACGGACTCCGGCGTCAGGGTCCGCGCCCCGAGCGTGACGTCGCAGTCGAACGGACGCGACGAACGCTGGGTGAAGGTGACTTCGGGCCCGGAGCCGTACGTCATCCCGATGACGACGAGGTCCGCTCCCAGCTCGCAGGAGAGCAGACCGCCCAGGGTCGGCCGACCATGCAGCGGTGTACGGCGGACGTGTGCGTTGTGGGCGCTCACCACGATGCGCCGCTCCCGGCGCAGGATCCACTCCACGCTGCGCGCCATGAACGCCTCCCGCGGATAGGGACCCTCCGAGGAGGTCCCGTCCTCGTCGGCCTCGGCGACGAAGGCTTCGAGCGAGGCCGCGCACCACAGGGCGATCTCGGCGTCCTCGTCGTCCGGGCCGCTGTGCCGGCAGGAGCGCAGTGCGCGCTCGTCCAGTCCGCGAAGGCCGTCGAGCAGCCGGGCACGGTCCGAGGAGGACATCGCCGCATATCGGACCGCCGCCTGCGACCGGTCGCCCAGATCGCTCAGCCGCAGCAACTCCTCGTCGCCCGGGCGTGCGGGCAGCCGGTCGAGGCAGGCACGGACCGCCGGGCCGGGGGAGGTGGACGAGCCGGGCAGGTCCATTCCGTAGAAGGCGACCTTCGCCGACCCGCCGGAGTTGCGCCGACGCATCCAGCGCAGTTGCCTCCGCATCGGCTCGCACTCGCCGAAGCGGTAGGTGACGCCGTCCCGGGCGACGGTCTCGACCCGTCCCGGCCCGCCGTCGATCCACTCGTCGACGGCCAGCCCCTCGGCGAATCCGGACTCCAGGACCAGCCCGGTGAACCCGCACTCCCGGACCAGGAACCGGAACAGCAGGTCCCTGAGCCCGTAGAACTCCGTGATGTTGTGCGCGCCCTCGCCGAGCGCCACCACCCGTGCTCCGCCGATCAGTTGACGCAGCGCGGCCATGTCCGCAGACGTGTCGTGGAACGTGTCCATGACGGTTCACCACCTTCCCGCGCGCGGCATTCAGTTGTGGAAGTACCAGAGTTCCGGCGTGTACAGGAAGCTGAGCAGTGAGCTGAATGACGACGGCGGTCCGGAGAGGGTGTTCTTCCACACGACAAGGGTGTGCGGAGTCGGGAAGTAGAGCACCGGCAGGTCCTTGCCGAGGTGGGTCACCTCGGCCGACAGGGCCTTCGAATCCGCTCCGAACGTCGACGCGTCGATCAGCTTGTCCGCCTCAGCGTCGCGGTACCCGCCGAGATTGAAACTGCCTCCCGTGTTGAACACGGTGTTGCTGCTCGGGTATCCGGCCGCCAGGTACAGCGGTCCGTAGTCCTGTGCCGCCCACTTGTTCTTGTTGGCGGGCGCGAAGGAGTTGCCGTAGTTGGTGTACAGGTAGTTGAGCGACTTGCTCACGAGCGTGACCTTGATGCCCAGCTTCTTGGCCTCCGATGCGAAGGCGGTGCCCCGGGCGCCGACGTACGCCGGGGTGTTCGCGGAGGCGAGGGAGAAGTCGACCGTCTGCCCGCGCGGGATGCCCGCCCCGCACTCGCCGGCCCCGGTGCCCGGGCGTCGGCAGGTGGTGGCGCCGCCCGGCTCGACCTTCCAGCCGTGGTCGGCGAGCAGGCTCTTGGCGGCGGCCGGGTCGTACGGGTAGGGCGCCTTGTCACCGAACGCGGGCGGATACGGGGATTCGCCGCCCGCGGTGGAGTAGTTGGGGGAGGCGGCACCGTTGTACACGCCCCGGCTCTTGATGTAGCCCTGCTGGTCGATCAGGTGTTGCAGGGCCTGGCGGAAGTACGGCTGCGCGATCACCTTGTCGAAGTGGTGGGTGGTGTTCTCGAAGTTCAGGACCAGTGGGTCGAACCGGGCGGGCGCCGGGGCTCCGTAGACGTGGTAGCCCTTCTTCTTCAGCGCGCCGATCTGCATGATGAAGCTGGAGTCCAGCGTTCCGACGGTCAGGTTGCCGGCCTTGAACTGGTTGAGGACCGCCGGGGCGGAGGTGAACGATTTGAAGTCGACTCGGTCGAGCCGGGAGTCGCCCGGGCCGCTGTAGGACGTGTTGGGGACCAGGGAGAACGAGCCGGTCGTGGGGTCGAAGCTCTTGAGACGGTACGGGCCGTTGACCACCTGCCAGAGCGGGTTGTCGGCGAATGTGGCCTGGGACTCCGACTGCTTGGTGAGGTAGGTGTAGATGGCCTTGGCGTTCTTCGGCCGTGTGTAGTCCAGGTGCGGCCCTGAGGTGCGGGCGATGTTCCACTCCTTGGAGGGCATCACGTACAGCAGGGTCAGCATCGACATCAGGTAGGACGGGTTGTACGCGGTCGTGGACCTGAGGGTGAGCTCGTCCGGCGCGGTGGCCTTCGCGGTGATGCCGTCGGGGAACTGCCCCGGGGTGTAGAAGCTCCAGTTGGCCGGGCTCTCCTTGAGCGAGGCCTTCAGCAGGGCCAGGGAGAAGATGACGTCGTCGGCGGTGACCGGCCTGCCGTTGGACCATGAGTACTGCTTCAGCTTGATGCTCACGGTCTTGCGGTCGGTGCTGTAGCGGGGCGCCTCGGCCAGGCTCAGAGCGGCGTCCGCGATCTGGTCGCCCTCACCACTGGGGCGGTAGAGGGAGCGCCACAGGAGCCCCCGGGCGATGACGGTGCCGTTGGCGGACGCCGGCGGATACGGATAGATGTAGTTGGGGCTGAGCCCTGGAGTCAGCGCGACCGTGGCCGTGCCGCCGTCCTTGGGCTTCCCGGACTCCTTCGGCAGGGTCTTGTAACCGCCCTGCAGATCCTTGGCCAGGTCGCCGCCGGTGCACGCCGTGGCCAGTACGGCGAGCACGGCGGCGAGCACCGCGAAGCGGCGTCCTCGCGCCTTGCCGGGCACATGTGTCATGGATGGCTCCCTGCGAGGTGTGGTGGAAGAGGGTGAAAGGGGCGACGGTTGTGGCGAGCGGCCTCAGCCGGCCCGGTGACCGACCGCGTCGCGGAGCGCGTCCGCCAGCAGGTTGAGCCCCAGCACCGTGACGATGACGCAGATGCCGACGGGATACACCAGCCACCAGTAGTCGGCGGAGATGAACGTCGCGCCGTTGGCGAGCTGGCTGCCCCAGTCCGCGGTCGGGTACGTCAGGCCGAAGCCCAGGAAGCCCAGTGCGGCGACGACGAGGATTGCGTCGGCCACCTGGAAGGTGATGACGACGATGATCACGCTGAGCGCGTTCGGAATCAGGTGGGTGAGGATGAGCCGCGGTCGGGAGGCCCCCATCACCCGGGCCGCCAGCACGAACTCCCGTACCCGCAGGGTCAGGACCTCGCCGCGGACGAGCCGGGCGGAGACCAGCCAGGAGAACCCGCCGATGACCAGGCTCAGCGACACGGCGTTCGCGTGGAAGCGCACCGAGAGGATCAGGACGAAGAAGAGGAAAGGGATCGACAGCAGGGTGTCGACCACCCGCATCAGGAACCCGTCGACGATCCCGCCGGCGAGTCCGGCGACGGCGCCGTAGACCGTACCGATCGTGGTGGCGAACAGCGCGGCGAGCAGCCCGATCTGCAAGGAGACCCTGCCGCCCGCCATGAGGCGGCCGAGCACGTCGAACCCGTTGAGGTCCGTCCCGAGCGGATGCTCGGTGCTGGGCGGCAGAGCCGCGTTCACCAGATCCACGTCGGTCTGGTTGGTCTGGTAGATCAGGGGGCCGAGGAAGCAGAACGCGACGACGAGTATCAGGAGCAGCCCGCCGGCGAGGCCCAGTGGGTGGCGCCGCAGTGCGTGCAGCGCCGGTTTGAGAGTGAACCGCTCGCGCACATCGGTCGGTTCGGCCGGGTCGGGTACTGACGGCGCCGTGGCGCCTGCCTCCGGGGCCCCCGCCGTGTCCGTGTGTCGTGAGGTCATTTGTTCAACTCGATTCGGCTGTCGGCGGCGGCGACCGCGATGTCGGCGACGAAGTTGCCGGCCACGGTGAGGACGCCGCCGATCAGGGTGTAGGCGAGGAGCACCGGGTAGTCCTCGTGCTGCAGGCTGTTGAGGAACAGCAGGCCGAGGCCGGGGTAGTTGAAGAGCGACTCGACGATCAGGTTGCCTGCCAGGAGGCTGGGGATGAGCGTGCCGACCAGCGTGATCAGCGGCAGACAGGCGTTGCGCAGCAGGTGGCGCGTCAGGACGCTCCGCTCCGGGAGCCCTTTGGCCCGGGCGACCCGGATGTAGTCCTGGCCGAGCTGGTCGAGAGCCGACGAGCGCTGGTACTGGGAGAAGATCGCGACGCTGGTGATAGCGAGCGTGATGACGGGCAGGGCCATGGCGCGTGGATCGGTCAGGACCACCCACGCGGAGTGCGACTGGGACGCCTCGGCAGGGAAGAACGACAGGGACTGGCTGAACACGGCGATCAGGATCAGGCCCAGCAGGAACGACGGTGTCGCGTAGAGCACGTAGGAGGCCGCCGTGGTGGCGCGGTCGACGAGACTGTTGCGGCGGACCGCCTGGAGGATGCCGAGCGGGACGGCGATCAGCAGCGCGAGGACCAGGCCGGCGAGCGACAGCATCGCGCTGCGGCCGGCGTTCTGCCGCAGTACCGCCCCCACGTTCTCGTTGAGCTTGTAGGACCTGCCCAGGTCACCGTGGGCGAGCTGGCCCAGATAGCTGAAGTACTGCACGACGAGGGGCCGGTCGAATCCGTGCTCCCGGTTGAAGTCGGCCACGGCCTGGGGGGATGCGCGCTGTCCCAGGACCACGCGGCCCGGGTCGTCCGAGACCACGTGCAGCAGGAAGAACACCATCGCGGAGATGCCCAGCACGACGACGAAGGAGATCGCCAGCCGTCGGACCACGTACCAGCTCATGCGTGTCCATCTCCTCTCCGGGAGATCCGTGGGGTCCCTGATGTGCAGGGGAGTGGTGAGTGACGGTTCATCGTGCGGAGAGCTCCTCGGGCTGTGCGGCCGGCGAGCGCAGCGGGTGGTGGCAGGCGACCTTGTGCGTGCCGGTGAGGGTCGCGAGGGCGGGCTCCGTCGCCGCGCACTCCTCGGTCGCCAGTGGACATCGGGTGCGGAACCGGCAGCCGCTGGGCGGATCGATGGGACTGGGCAGTTCGCCGCGCACGCGCGTGCCCGACCGGGGGCGCGGCGCGGCGGGGTCCGCCTCGGGAACCGCCGCGAGCAGCCCTGCGGTGTACGGGTGCGCGGTGGACCCGTACACCTCCTCGGTGGTGCCGGTCTCCATCAACTTGCCCAGGTACATGACTCCGACGCGGTCGGCCAGATACCGCACGACCGCGAGATCGTGGGAGATCACGACACTGCTCAGTTCGCGTTCACGTTGGACGCGGTGCATCAGATTGAGGACCTGGGAACGGATGGAGACATCCAGCGCGCTGACCGGCTCGTCGGCGACCAGCACCTTCGGGTCCAGGGCCAGCGCGCGGGCCAGACCCACCCGTTGGCGCTGTCCCCCGGAGAGTTCGTGGGGGTAGCGCTCCAGGACGCCCGACGCCAGCCCCACATCCCCGAGGAGCTCGCGGGCCCGGGCGGTCCGGGCGGCGCGCGTGCCGATGCCCTGGATCGCGAGGGGCTCGCGCAGGATCGCGCCGATGCGCATGCGGGGGTCGAGGGAGGAGTTGGAGTCCTGGAACATCATCTGCAGCTGGGACCGGCGCGGGGCGAGTTCGCGGGCACTCATACCGGTCACCGACGCGCCGTCGAAGATCACCTCGCCCGACGTGGGCCGGTTCAGGGCCACGAGCATGCGGCCCAGCGAGGACTTGCCGCATCCCGACTCCCCGACCAGGCCGAACGTCTCACCTGGCGCCACGTCGAAGCTCACTCCGGAGACCGCCTTGACAGTGCGGCGCCGCCCGAGGAGGCCCCGTCGGCCCACCGGGTACTCAAGTCGGAGATCGACGATCCGCAGCCGCGGCGCTGTCTCGCGTGCGGCAGGGGCCTCGGGGGGGACGACGGGCCGCGCGACGGCCGATGCCCCTGAGCCGGTACGGACTGCTGTCGTGGCGACCGGGTGCCAGCACGCGTGGGTGTGCCCGTCCTCTTCCACCGAGAGCGGCGGCCGCTCCTCGTGGCAGCGGTCCGTCGCGGCCGCGCAGCGCGGCGCGAAAGGACAGCCCGCGGGGGAGGCGGACAGATCCGGCGGTGTGCCCGGAATGCTGAAGAGCCGCTCGCGCCGGTCCTGGGTGAGTGAGGGGATCGAGGACAGCAGCGCATGGGTGTAGCGGTGCCGGGTATGGCTGAAAAGAGCTGGTGTCGGCCCGGTCTCGGCCACGCGCCCGGCGTACATCACGCCCACCCGGTCGGCGTGCCGGGCGATCACTCCCATGTCGTGGGTGATGAGGATCATCGACATGCCCAGCCGGGACCTGAGGTCGTCCAGGAGATCGAGGATCTCCGCCTGGATGGAGACGTCGAGCGCGGTGGTCGGCTCGTCCGCGATGACGACCCGCGGCTCGCACGCCAGGGCCATCGCGATCATCACGCGTTGCCGCATGCCGCCCGAGAGCTGGTGCGGATAGTCGTCCAACCGCTCGATGGGCTTCGGTATCCCGACCAGGTCGAGCACCTCCGCGGCACGTGCCCGCGCGGCCTGCTTCGACGCGCCCCGGTGCAACCGCACCGGTTCGGCGACCTGCTCGCCGATGCGACGGGTGGGGTTCAAGGCCGTCATCGAATCCTGGAACACCATCGCGATGTCGTTGCCGCGCAGGGCCCGGTACCGGTCCGCGGGGAGTCCGACGAGCTCCGTACCGCCGAAGTCGATCGAGCCTCCGGTCACCCGGCCACCGGCCGGCAGCATGCCCATCACGGCCAGGCCGGTCATGGACTTGCCGGATCCGGTCTCCCCGACGATCCCCAGGGTCTCCCCGCGATCGAGCGCCAGACTGACGCCCGAGACCGGGTGGACGATCCGGTCGCCCCGGCGGATCTCGACCGACAGATCGCGGATCGTCAGCACTCGGCTGCCGTCCGCGGGCTCACGTGCGTTCTCAAAACCATCGCTCGCGCGCACGATATGGCTCTCCATCTCCTCGACCATCCGACGATTTTGAGACACGTACTTCAGTCGTCGTTCGTCGGGTTCGCTGAACATTCAGGTGTGCGTCGTTCCGATCGCACGAAGGGAAACTCCTGCCGCGCACGGCGCTCAGCCGGCGGACGCGGGCCGGCCCAGTTCGTTCCGCAGCAGGCGCCGTACGTTCTCCCCCAGGACCGCGACGATGTCGCGCTCCGGCCACCCCCGCTGTTGCAGCGCATCGGTGACCAGCGGCAGCCCGGCCGGACCCGCGAGCCCGGGCAGATAGGCGTCGGCCGGCACTCCCTCGACGAAGGCCCGCTCGCAGCACGGGGGAGTGGTGTCGGCAAGTACTTCCTTGATGAAGTCGGGACCCAGCCCGACGTGCTCGACGCCGGCCACCTCGGCAATGTGCTCGATGTGGTCGATCAGCCGGCCGATCGAGTAGTCGCTCTCGTGCAGGTACGGAGCGAAGAAGTTCACGCACACCACTCCGCCGCCCGCGGCGACGCCCCGGATCTGCTCGTCGTCAAGGTTGCGGTGGTGGTCGAAGAGCGCCCGTGCGCCGGAGTGCGTGGCGATCAACGGCCGTGAGGACAGCTCCAGGACGTGCTCGACCCCGGACACGCCGAGATGACTGATGTCGTAGAGCATGCCGAGGCGCTCCATCTCGGCCAGCGCCGCGACCCCGGAGCGGGTCAGCCGACCGCCCGTCGCGTCCTCGCCGCTGCCGTCGGCCAGGGAGGTACGACCGAAGTGGGCCAGGGACGCGATCCTGACCCCCAGCCGGAACAGGGTCTCCAGCAGCTCCACGTCCTCGCCCACGCCGGGTGCGCTCTCCAGCGCCAGCACCAGGGCGATCCGGCCCTCGGCCAGCGTCCGGTCGACCTGGGCGCCGTCCGTGCACAGCGTGACGGCATCGGCGTTGCCGGCCGCGAGCCGGTGTGCCGCCTCGATCATGCGCAGCGTGCGGCGAAGCGCGCCCTCCGGCCGGTACGGATCTTCGACGAACACCGGCAGCGCCTGAAGGTTCACCCCGCCGGCCCGCAATTGCGGCAGCCAGCGCTCCCGGAAGAACTCCGCCCAGTGGTCCACGGGCCGGGCGACCACCGCACACAGCAGGTCGTTGTGCAGGTCCGCCACGATCGCGCGTCGGTGCAGCTCGTTCATCGCTGTGCCCGCCGCTCGGCCCGGCCGGTGTGCAGATACAGCGCGTGTCCCTGCCCGTCGTCACCGAGGAAGGCGAGCGGCGCGTGGACCCCGCGCTCCGGCTCGACCGGGATCAAGGTGTCACCGCGCCTGCCGACCAGCTCCGTGCGGTACGGCGCCTCGTCGAGTTCGGCGATGGCTCCCCGGGGAGTGCGCTCCAGCCACAGCCGCCCAGCGGTGTCCCGGCTCACCGTGGTCTCGGCGGTGCTGGAGGTGTAGGTACCGACGTACCGGGACGTCTCCGCGACGGGAGCGCCCGGGTCCGGCACCGGCGAGGCGGGCAGACCGACCCCGGCGAGTTCACCGAGGACCCGGTCCGCGATCTCCGTGTAGACGCGCCGTGACAGGCCGCCGTTGGTGACGATCGCCACCGCGACACCCCGCTCCGGCACCAGGCGCAGGAACGCCGACTGACCGATGGTGTTCCCGTCGTGTCCGATGACCGCGGCGCCCGACAGGTCGAAGAGCTCCCAGCCGAGCCCCCAGGCGGCGCCCTGGTCGATGTCGGGCAGCGTGACCTGCGGCCGCTGCATGGCCTGTACGGTCTCCGGGCCGAGCACGGTCACCCCGTCGGGGCCCCGGCCTCCGGCGAGGTGCATCCGGGCGAAGGCCAGCAGATCGCGCGCAGGCATCGCCAGCATCGATCCGGCCGGTGCGTTCGAGCGTGCCAGGGCCCACACCGGCGTCGGTTCGAGCGGCGCCCCCGGCACCTTCTCGATGTGACCCACCGCCGTGCGGTGGACGATCGCCTCGTAGGGGTCACTCGCGGTGTGACTCATGCCCAGCGGAGTGAACAGGTGCCGCCGGGCGCAGACGTCGAACGGCTCCTCGCGCAGCACCTCGACGATCCGCCCGAGCACGCAGTACCCGGCGTTGTTGTACGAGAACATCGCGCCCGGCTCGAAGAGCTGCGGCACGTCCCGCAGGACGCCCAGGTACTTTTCCAGGCAGTCATCACCCTTGCCGGTGTCGGTGAAGATGTCCCCCTCGAAACCCGCGACGTGACTCAGCAGATGCCGCGTGGTGATCCCGCGCGCCGCTTCCTCGTCGGCGATCCGGAACTCCGGCAGGACCGCCCGTACAGGAGCGTCCAGATCCAGTCGTCCCTCGTCGGCCAACTGCATGACCAGCGTCGCGGTCATCACCTTGGTGATCGACCCGATCTGGAAGAGTGAGTCCACCGTGGCGTCGACCCCGGTGGCCGTGCTCAGCACACCGGCCGCGGATTCGACCCATGCATCACCGGCTTGGACCGCCACGGCTGCTCCGGGCACCTGGCTCTCGACGAGCAGATCCGGCAACCGACGGCGCAGCCAGGCACCGACCTCTTCCAGCTTGTTCAGCTGATCCGACCCGTCCAGCTTTTGCACGGCATCCTCCCTGCTCGACTGCGCAGGAGCTTAGGACGTGCGGAAACCGCCCTCTTCGTCCACTTCCACCACATGTGGCCCGGGCATTGGTGCGACTGGCCGAACCGGGCGGCTCGCCGCTTCGACGGGTGGGGGAGCAGGCTTGTGACGACGCGGCCTCTCAGGCCCTCCCGCGTCTCAGCCCGCGGTGAAGCGATCCGCATGAACAGCACAACCGTGCCGCCGACCCCGGCTGCAAGGAGGTGCGTCAAACCCTGCGCGCCACCCCCGCCGACGAGATGGGCGACAGCTTCAGCGAGCTGGGGGGTCATGAGGCGTCTGCGTAGGCGAGGTGGGTGCCGCACAGGTGGTGCAGCGGAAGAGCATGGCGGTGGTCCCCTCGCCGAGGTGGGTCAGGAACTGCTCGAGTTGGTCTGCGTCGTGCCAGCCGTCCATGCGGAGGTCTTGCCGAAGCTGGTCGAGTGCCTCGGGGTGGGCTGCCAGTTCGCTGTATCCGACCTCGCTGATGAAGGCGGCCGCGTCGTGGCAGTGGACGAGCCAGTGCGGATCCTGCCAGGCATGGAAGCCGGGAGTGCGGCGGGTGACCTCGTGCAGGGTCTCCTCGCTGACGTCTTCGAGTCCGTAGGAGTCGGTGAATTCGCCGGCGAACCGTTCAGTGGCGCTGCCGTCCGCGATGCACCAGGGGCAGGAGCGTCCGTTGACCTCTTGGGCGGTGTAGAAGGTCGCGGTGCAGATCCACGCATCACCGCCTCACCACTCTCCTCACCGGACTACAAGCTTTGGCCCGTGGTGACGCCCACGCACTGCCCGAGCGGACCGCCGTCGACCTCGCTGATCTCGTCGGAGAAGCCACCACTCACGAAGCCGGGCGGCACCCGGCCGTCACCTACCGGCTGGCCGCCGTCGATCCTGTGACGGTACCGGGCTGGTCCGTCGGACTGCGTCTGGCAGAGGACAATCTCCTCGACAACGCGGCCCTCCATGGCAGACCCGACGGAACCGTCACCGTGCGGGGCGGCGCCGGGAGGTTCACCGGATCCTGCGGTCACGGCTGCCTTTGTCCTCTGGGCCGAGGGCGGCTTGGCGAACGGCGGATCGGCCGTGGGGGCTTCGGCATCGTCGGCTCCGTGGGGGCGGGTGGTTGTCGGCTCAATCGAGGGTGGCGAGATGATCGGCGTCGCCACCGCGCCACTCGATGAGGAAGATGGTCGCGTCGTCGCTGGTGATGCCGCCCCGTTCCTGTTTCAGGGCGTGGGAGAGCGCCCGCACCACCGCCCGCACCGCGGTGTGGTCACGGGCGACGCGGTTGGTCCACTCGATGAACTGCTCCTCACCGAACTGTTTACCGCCGGCTTGGTGCTCCTCGATCAGGCCGTCGGTGAAACACACCAACCGGTCCCCGGGTTGCAGCATCCGCTCACTGACCACCGGCTGCTCACCGCCGAAACCGACCGGCAACGTGGTCGGGCTCTCCAGCCGGTCCACCACGGCACGGTCACGGATCAGCAGCGGTGCCGGATGGCCGGCATTGACCCATTGCATCCGGCCCGTGGTGATGTTCAGACACATCATCTGCGCGGTGACGAAGTGGTCAGGGCCGAACTGCTCATTGATGGCCTTGTCCATAAACGCATACACCTGGGACAGACCGGTGTTGGCCCGTCGCGTGTGGCGATAGGCGCCGATGGCCACCGTCGCCATGGTCGCCGCGTCCAGGCCGTGGCCCATCGCGTCGATCATGGCCACATGAAGGATGTCGCCGTTGAGGGCGTAGTCGAAACTGTCGCCGGCCACGTTGTACGCGGGCTCCAGGATTCCCGCCACCTCAACCTGCGGAACGGTCATCGACAGCGGGGGCAGCAACGACCACTGGATCTCCGCGGCCACGCTCATCGGGGCGCTGCGTCGGGCCTGGAAGAACAGGTCGGTGTAGGCGTCCTTGGTGACGATCATGTCTGCGACCAAAGCGGCGAGTCTGCGCAGCAACCGCCGGTCGTCGTCATCGACGCTGTCCAGGGTGACGGCCATCGCCCCGATCTGGTCACTGCCGTCCAGCAGCGGCAGATACATCCGCACACTGCCGTCCTGCGGCACCTCTACCGTTCTGCGGGCCAGGAACGCCTCGCCGGCGGGGGAGTCCTCGACCGGTTCGGGGTCACCGACCGTCAACCGCCGCCCCGGCAGCGGCACCAGCAGCATCTGTTCGTAGTCCTGCAAGAGGATCGAGAGGTCCCGGCCACCGACCCTGGCCACCTCTTCCGCAACGAGCGGGGCGATCAACTGCGGCGGCATCTCGTGAGCCCGGTCCAGCAGCACACCCAGCAACCGCTCACCAAATCCCTCCGATCGGTCCACCCCGAACTTGCTCGGCTTCCGCCCGCCATCGGTCATCGCTGCTTGCATCCCTTCGTCCCGCTGCCTCGGGGAACTCACTGGGCGGCTGTCTCCCCGAGGGGTTCGCCAGGCGGCCTGGTGCTCGGCTTCGGTGGCCAGGCGCCGGTACGAGGCGGTTCCAGCCGGGATGGGGACCGCCTTCTCCCGCCCCTCGGCGCCAGCGCCTTCAACACCCGGCCGCGCATTCCGGCTCACAGGACCCCGACCCGGCGCAGACCCCGACAGACTCGAATCCATTGGGCGCTTAACGGCGATCCGCTCGAAGAGCGCTCACACGCCCGTACAGACGGGGCTCCGCGCACGACATTGATCAACCCGTACAGCCTGACACCGCCAACCGCCCCAGCAAGCCGATTACGCCAGCGGCGGCATGTCGCACCCGGTCAGAACCGTTGGCGTGCGTGGTCTCATGCGCAAACAGGTCCTCCTCCCCCGTGACCGGCCAACCCAGCGTGACCGACCACAGAAGTTGAGCCAGAACGCGAGGTGGTTCTGGCTCAACTTCTGGATGCTGTTGGTGATCTCGTTGGGGTCCATGGACGTCGTGCCGTTACGCCTGTGCGGGATGGCGGAGTCGTAGCCGCTGGGCGTCTCTCGTACTGCCCTCGGCCGACAGCCTGGCTTGGCGGCTGTTGCATGACCAGCGACCGCCGGAACTCGACGGGGGCTCGCGCCGAAGATCACCAACAGCATCTCTTCCGTCCAGCATCTCAGCACCCTCTGACCTGCGGAGCAGCGGCAACCGGCGATCCCCGCCGTCTGTCACTGACCCGCGGATGCCGTAGGCCTCACGCCGGACGTGGCTGACTCGGCGCGCTCGATGTCGCGATCGGCGTCGTCACTGGCTGGCGCTCGTGCACGTCGCCGACCGGCTGCGCGCGGTGCTCGGGCGACCGGCCTGGCGCCGGCGCTGGGAGCGGATCGGCGGCTGGATGTTCACCGCCCTCGGGGTTGGGGTGGCCGCCACCGAGTAACGCCCGCTAGGACCGCGTCGCCCTCCCGCACTCGTCCCCAGAGGACTCGCCCCGCCCGACCGGCGCGCTGCGGTCGTACGGGTCGACCTCCGTGCCGGCCTCGTCTGCCCGGCGGTCCGTGCCGAAGGGTGGGGTGAAGTAGCCCGTGGGGGCGCCGCAGCCGCCGTTGGTCATGTCGTACTTGTACGAGATGATCGAGAACGTGCCCGGCTCGGTGATCACCTTGTCAGGGTCGTCCCAGCTCAGGACCAGCTCGCGCCGGACGATCGTGCGCACGATTTCGTCGTCGCCGCCCGCTTCCGCGCGGGTGACCGGGTAGACGAAGGTGACGTCGGCGGTCACCTGGAGCGCGCCACGCTCGCCCTCCCGGTAGGTGAGCCGGCCCCGGGTCTTCACGACGTCGCCGACCAGGTGGGTGCGGGAGGGCTGGAAGCGGCTGAAGAGGAGGAGGGGGTCGTTCTTCTCGCTCGGGGTTCGGAAAGCGGTTTTCAGAAGGTCTTGGACGTCCCTCTGGTGCGGGTTGATCAGTGCAATCGCCTTCTCGGGGCGCTCGCCCCGCAGCACCCCGCGGTCCAGGCCGGACGCGACGAGGAAGTCCCGGCTGCGGGCGAGGGCCCGCTCGACCTCGGCCGCGCTCATCCAGCCGACCGCCCCGGCCTTCGGCACGGTGATCCCCGCCACTCCGCTCGCCCAGCTCGCCGCCGGCGAACCGCGGAACGGCTCGTCCACGGTGGGGCGTTGGGCCGCCTCCGCCGGGGGTACCTGGGTCGGGCGGGCGGTCTCGGCCGCCAGCGGCGGGGAGTCAGCGCCAGCGAACAGGTCCACTATCCGCCCCGGCGCGAGCGCCACCACCAGCAGCACCAGCGAGGCCAGCAGCCCGACCACGTACCAGCCCGTGCGCCGCTTGGGCCGCGCGGGCGTGTAGCTGCGCCAGCCCTCCAGGTCGCGGCCGGGCTCCGCGCGCAGCCGCTTTGCCACGTCGCGGGCCCGCGCCGACGGCTCCTTGGGCGCGTCGGCGGCACCCGCCACCGACTCGCGCAGAAACCGCTCCCACTCCTCGTCGGATCTGGACGAGCCGTCCGGCTCCGTACCCGCGCCCATCCCCAACCCCCTGGCAATCAGTAGACCGCGGCCCACTCCCCCTGGGACGCGTCCGCATCATGACACAGAGCGCTGACAGCGAGGCCGGCTGGGCGGACGGTGTGGGCGCGCCACCCTTTCTCAACTGGCCAACTGAAGGGTTCTGACCGCCCTCGGCTACACCGGTGGATACTGCCTGGGCATCGACGCGCGTTCGATGTCGGCGCTGTCCGGAATGTCGACGGCCGCCGTGATACGTGCGATCGCAACGAGAGCTTGGTCACGGTTCAGATGATCACCGTCACCCTGGCCCAGTGACCATGCGATGCCCGCGCTGGTGGTGGCGATCGCGGGAGCACCGGCGTCCGCCACGACACGTGCGGACGCGGCATCCCACGCATTGGGCAGGATCGACGGCCTGCCCGGTATGTGGAGCGAGCGGAGCGACTGGGCTTTGTCGAGAAGTGTTGCCGTGTGCGGCATTCCATCACGAGCGCCCGTCGTGCGGTGCGTTCTGGCGGTCATGCGCCCGTGCTCCCGTCGTCGGAGGCGGCCGTCACGCGGTTGCGGAGCGTGCCGATGTTTTCGACCTCGACCTCGACGACATCGCCGGGGCGCAGGTGGCGACCGGAGAAAGCGCCGGCGCCGCGCGGTGTTCCGGTGAGGATCACGTCTCCGGGTTCGAGGGTCTGGTAGCGGGAGAGGTAGGAGATCAGCCTGGCCACGCCGTGGATGAAGCTGCTGGTGCGGTCGTCCTGGCGTACGTCACCGTTGACCAGGGTGCGCAGCCTCAGGTCGAGCGGGTCGGCGAACTCGTCCGGGGTGACCAGGCAGGGGCCGAGCGGCTTGAAGGTGTCGAAGCTCTTGGCCACGCCGATGGACGCGGTCGGATCGCCCGACATGGCGCGCTGCTGGATATCGCGCGCGGAGACGTCGTTGGCGATGGTCAGGCCGGCGAGGTGGCCCTCCGCGTCGGCGGCGCAGACGGCGCTCGCGGGCCTGCCGATCACGGCGGCCACCTCGCCCTCGTAGTCGACCTGGTCGGCCGCGACGGCCGGCAGGCGGATGTCCCCGCCCGGTGAGGTGACCGCGGATCCGGCGACCACCCGGAAATTCGGCTCCGTCGGCAGGGTGATGCCGGGCCGCCCCATCGCGGCGAACATCTCCAGGGCCTCCTCCGCGTGGCTGCGGTAGTTGAGGCCGACGATCAGGATCTTCCCGGGCCGGGCAACGGGGGCGTGCACCCGGACCTCGTCGAGAGCGACCCGCCGGACGACCGCCGCCGCGCGTGCGGCGTCGATACCCGGTCCTTGGAGGAGGGCGCCCAGGTCGGCGAAGGGGAGATCGAGTACGGAGAGCTCGCCGGGGCTCTCCTCCCTGGCGATGCCCAGGGCTGTGCTGTAGAGGCGCATCACGGACTCCCACGTGTTGGGGACACATTCTCTTGTTTTCGAGTCAAGAGCTTTCTTGTTTCGGAGTCAAGAGCTCATGGGCTGCCGGGTTGCTGTTTCCCGATGCCGCGGATGGGGGCGAGGGTGCGCCGCCTAGGCTGGGTTGCTATGCCACGGAACCGTCAGCAGATCCCGAAAGCCGAGCGTGAGGCCGTCCTGGTCGACAGCGCCTGGGAGCTCTTCGCCGTCAAGGGGTACAAGGGGACCAGTCTGGCCGAGGTCGGCAAGGCGGCCGGCGTCGCGGCCAATGCCGTGCGCTGGTACTTCCCGACCAAGGATGACCTGTTCGCCGCCGCCCTGGACCGCCTCTTCCTGCGCGAGCGGGAGCGCGTCGAGGCGGACCCCGTGATCGGAGGTGATCCGCGGCGGCAGCTGGTGGCGTTCCTTGCCGACCTGGAGTCGTATCGCGGGCTGCACCGGGAGGCGTACGACCGCATGGGCGAGTCGCCGGCCCTCGCCGATGTCTACTCCCGCATGCGGGAGTGGCTGGAGGGTCGTCTTCTGGCGGCCGTCGCGAGCCGGCTGTCCGAGGGGGCCGACGTCGCACCCGTGGCGGACATGGCCCATGTGCTGTTCGAGGGGCTGCTGGTCAGTGCTCGGGAGCTGGACCGGCCGACCGAAGAGTTCGTCGACCTCCTCATGGAGGCGCTGGTGGCCGTCGCGGCGGCGCGCTGAGCGCGATCTCTTGACTGCCATACAAGAGCCCGTCTAGGGTTCTCTTGTATGGCAGTCAAGAGGGCTGCCGTGCCCTCGATGAGGAGGTCGCTGTCCCATGGCTTCTCCAGGAAAACTCGCCCACATCGTCCTGCGCACCGGCCGTCTGCCGGGCATGACCGAGTGGTACATACGTGTTCTCGAAGGCCGCGTCACCTTCGCCAATGACGCCCTCGCCTTCCTGACCTACGACGACGAACACCACCGTGTCGCGCTGGTCTCCACCGGAGCGTCCGAGCGTCCGACGGACGCGCACACCGGCCTGCACCACGCGGCATTCACCTACGCCACGATCGGCGATCTGCTCGGCACGTACCAGCGGCTGAAGGGGGACGGCATCCTCCCCTTCTGGTGCATCAACCACGGTCCGACCACCTCGATGTACTTCGAGGATCCCGACGGCAATCACATCGAGCTCCAGATCGACAACTTCGCCACCGAGGAAGCCCTCGACGAGTGGTTCCGGTCCGGAGCCTTCGAAGCCAATCCGATCGGCGTCGAGTTCGACCCCGACGACCTGGTGCGCCGCTTCGATTCGGGTGAATCCTTCGCCGAACTGGTCAGGCGCTCATGACCGCCATCGACACCCCGGTCGTCATCATCGGAGCCGGCCCCGTGGGGCTGGCCACCGCGCTCGTCCTGGGCCGGCACGGCGTCCGCAGCACGGTCTTCGAACAGTACGACGGGATCAATCCGCACCCCCGAGCCCATGTCGTGAACACCCGGTCCATGGAACTGCTCCGCACCTGGGGCATCGCGGACGCCGTCCGCGCGGACGCGGTCGACCTGGCATCGGCCGGCACCATCCTGTGGAAACAGACCCTCGCCGGGAAACCACTGGGCCGGATCGACCTCGTCGAAGGGCCGGAGGACCAACTCCTGCGCCGGGTCAACGCCTCCGCCGAGCAGCTCACCTCCTGCGCCCAGGACCGTGTGCAGCAACACCTCCTCGACGCCGTCCTCGCCCAGGGCATGGCCACCGTCCAATACAGCACCACCGTCGTGGAGGTGACGGACCACGGCGATTGGGTCGACGTCACCGTGGAAGGCGTGGGCAAGCGGCAGATCCTGCGCACCTGTTACGTCGTGGCGGCGGACGGGGCGACCGGGGGCATGCGCGACAAGCTCGGCATCGCGATGGACGGTTCCGCGGCCCTCGGCCACCAGCTGAACATCTACTTCCACGCCGACCTGTCCCCGTGGATGGGGCAAGATCCTGCCCTGCTGATCTGGCTGATCAACAGCGCCTCCCCGGGACTTCTCATCGGGATGGACGGCGTTCGCCGGTGGACCTTCCAGCGGAGCTTCGACCCGGCTGTCGAATCGCCACGGGACTACTCGCCCGAACGGTGCGCCCAGATCATCCGGGATGCCGTCGGAACCACCGAACTCGACGTGGACATCCGCTCCGTGGGGCCGTGGACCATGACGGCCCGGACCGCCGAGACCTACCGCAGCGGCCGCGTCTTCCTCGTCGGCGACGCAGCACACCAGTTCCCGCCGACAGGCGGCCTGGGCATGAACAGCGGCCTCGCCGACGCGGACAACCTCGGCTGGAAACTCGCCACCGTGCTGGCGGGCCGCGCTTCCGACGCCCTGCTCGACAGTTACGAGCGTGAACGCCGCCCCGTCGCCGTCGACAACGCCCGCCACAGCGTCCTCAACGCCATGAAGATGGCCGAGGTCGGGATAGGGCCCGAAACGACCAGGATCGCCGCACGCCTCGAAAGCCCCGACCCGTCAGTTGCCGCAGCGGAACGCCGACGGATCGCGGAGGCCATCCCCCCGCAGCGCCCGCACTTCGACGCGCTCAATCAAGAGATCGGATACATCTACGGAGCGGCCCGGCACGCCGACGGCGTCGGCGGAGCCCCGCTCTCGGCCACCGACTACACCCCGACCGCCGTCCCCGGAGCACGACTTCCGCACGCCTGGGTCGAACGCGACGGGGAACGGGTGTCGACGCACGACCTCCTCATGCCGGGCTTCACCCTCATCACGGGGCCCGGGGGAGCCGCCTGGACCGATGCCTTCGCGGAGACCGGGGCAGGCGTGGCGAAACGGACTGTCGTGATCGGCCGGGACATCACCAGCCCTGACGGCTACTGTTCGCAGCTGCTCGGGATCGGTGAGGACGGAGCCCTCCTCGTCCGACCGGATGGCCATATCGCGTGGCACAGCGCCGAGGGATCATCCCCGGCGTCCGCACTCGCTGTCCTGCTCAACGCGGCCGAGCGGGACGCCTAGCCCGGCGCGGGGCGCGTGTGGAGCGCCGGGCCCCGCGCCCGGCGCTCTCCCGGCCTTTCTGCCCCCTTGCACGGCCCGCCTGCCGACAAGCCCTCGCCCGGCGGCCTCTTCGCCGCGGCGTTCCGGCTGTCCGGTCTGGACGGCCGGGTTCGGCCGCCTCGGTCTGCCACGCCTGCCCCATGGACACCGCGGTTCCGACCGACGCCGACCGGTGTCGGCCCGTGTCGACCGACGCTGACCGGTGTCGGCCCGTGTCGACCGACGCCGACCGGTGTCGGTCAGAGCCGACCAGCGCTGACAGCCGGCGACCAGACCCGGCCCGCGCCGACCCGCGCATCGTGGCCGCGCCCCGCCGGCACGGCCGTATCGGGCACCCGTCCTTGCCGTACCGGGCCGACTCCTCGTCCGCCCCGACGACCACAGATGCCCCACCCGGAGGAACGCAGTGGTGACCCCTCAGAAAGCAACCGGCCCCCGCCCCACGCTTCAGGATCGATACGTACGCGAAGAAGGCACCCTTCACCTCACCGGCATCCAGGCCCTCGCCCGCCTGCCGCTCGACATCCGTCGCGCCGACCGTCGCGAGGGCCGCGACACCGCGGGATTCGTCTCCGGATACGAGGGTTCGCCGCTCGCCGGATACGACATGGAACTCGCGCGCTGCGGCTCCCTCCTCGACGAGTACGACATCGTCTTCCGCCCCGGCGTCAACGAGGAACTCGCGGCGACGGCAGTCCAGGGCACCCAACTCGCCTCAGCCCAGCCGGACAAGCGCGTCGACGGCGTCACGGCCATCTGGTACGGCAAGTCCCCGGGCCTCGACCGCGCCTCGGACGCCATCCGGCACAACAACCTGATGGGCACCCACCCGGACGGCGGCGCACTGGCCCTGGTCGGCGACGATCCCGCCGCCAAGTCGTCGACCGTCCCCGGCGCCTCCGAACTGCTCCTCGCCGACCTGGGCCTGCCCACGCTCTACCCGTCCGACCCGCAAGAAGCCCTCGACTTCGGGCTGCACGGTGTGGCAATGTCCCGGGCATCCGGTCTGTGGGTGGCGCTGAAAATCGTGACGGCCGTCGCGGACGGTTCCGGCACCGTCGACGTGAGCGCCGGACGGGTCTCACCGGTCGTTCCGGACCTCACGTTCGAAGGAGCGCCGTACCGCCACACCGTAGGCACCCGGATGGTGCAACCGGCCCTCGGCGACCTGGAACGCAGCCGGGACGGCGCCCGCCTGGAGATCGCCCGTCGCTACGCCGTCGCCAACAACCTCAACCGGATCACCCGGACGGGTCCCGACGACCGCATCGGCATCGTCGCGGCGGGCAAGACCTTCCTCGACCTCCGCCAGGCCCTGCGCATCCTCGCACTCGACGACGCCGAACTGGAGCGCCGCGGTGTGCGCCTCCTGCACCTCGGCATGATCCACCCGCTGGAACCCACGGTCGTCGAACGGTTCGCGAGGGGGCTGCGCCACATCGTCGTCGTGGAGGAGAAGCGGCCACTCATCGAGACCGCCCTCAAGGACCTGCTCTACGGTCGCCGCGACCAGCCGTCCGTCTCCGGCAAGCGCGCACCCGACGGTTCGGCCCTGTTCCCCCTCGACGGAGAACTCGATCCCGACACCGTTGCCGCACGGCTCGCGCCCCGGCTGAACGCACTGGGTGGATTCCCCACCGTACAGAGCTGGTTGGAGACCACGCGGGCAACGGCCCGGCGCAAGACGCTGCCACTTCTGCCCTTGCTCACCCGCACCCCCTACTTCTGTTCCGGCTGCCCCCACAACCTCTCGACCAAGGCACCCGAGGGCGCCGCCGTCGGCGCCGGGATCGGCTGCCACGCCATGGTCACGCTCATGGACCCTGCCCAGGCCGGGGACGTGATCGGCATGACCCAGATGGGAGGAGAGGGCGCCCAGTGGATCGGCATGCAGCCGTTCCTGGAACGGAAGCACCTGATCCAGAATCTCGGGGACGGCACCTTCCACCACTCCGGCAGCCTCGCCATCCGGGCGGCGGTCTCGGCCGGGGTGAACGTCACCTACAAGTTGCTCTACAACTCGGCGGTGGCGATGACCGGCGGCCAGCAACCCGTCGGCGTCATGCCCGTGCCCGCGATAGCCCAAGGCCTCCTGGCGGAGGGCGTCAAGCGCATCATCGTCACGACCGAGGACGTCAAGCGCTACCGGAAGGTCACGCTTCCGAAGGGCGTCGTCGTCTGGCACCGCGACCGGCTGACAGAGGCCCAGGAGGCGCTCGCCCGCACCCCTGGCGTCACCCTGCTCCTCCACGACCAGGAATGCGCGACGGAACTCCGACGCAAGCGCAAGCGCGGCCTCGCGCCCGAACCCACCGAGCGCGTGATGATCAACGAGCGGGTGTGCGAGGGATGCGGCGACTGCGGACAGCAGTCCAACTGCCTCTCCGTGCAGCCCGTCGACACCGAGTTCGGCCGCAAGACCCGGATCGATCAGTCCTCCTGCAACAAGGACTACGCCTGTCTGGCGGGGGACTGTCCCTCCTTCCTCACCGTCGTCCCCGCCGGCGGAAAGCCCGCCTTCACCCCCGTCCCCATGCCGGACGGCGCCGCCCTGCCCGATCCGGAGCCTGCCGTACCGGCATCCCACACCACCCGGATCACCGGCGTCGGAGGCTCCGGCGTGGTCACCCTCGCCCAGATCCTCAGTACCGCGGCCTCACTCGCGGGCCTGCACGTCCGGGCCCTCGACCAGACCGGACTGGCCCAGAAGGGCGGCGCGGTGGTCTCCGACATCAAGATCACCAAGGAGGCGACGCAACAGGCCGGCAAGGCGGCCCTGGACGAGTGCGATCTCTACCTCGGCTGTGACCTGCTCGTCGCCGCCGAACCGGGACAACTGACGACGGCCGCCCCGGCGCGAACAGTGGCGGTCGTCTCCACGGCAGAGGTCCCGACCGGACAGATGGTGATCGACCCGGAGGTGTCGTTCCCGCCTGCCGAACATCTCAAGGAACGGATCCGGGCAGAGTCCAGGGACGCGGTCTTCCTCGACGCGCGCCGGCTCGCCAACGACCTCCTGGGTGAGGACCAGTCCGCCAATCTCCTGCTCACGGGCGTGGCCTACCAGACCGGTGGGCTGCCGCTGCCGGCCCATGCCATCGAGGAGGCGATCACCCTCAACGGAGTGAAGGTCGAGGTCAACCTCAAGGCGTTCCGTCTCGGCCGCCAGGCCGTCGCCGACCCCGAGGCCTTCGCCGCCCTCCTGCAGGGGCGTGCCGCCGCACCGAAGCCGGGGCGCGGTCTGTCCGCCGCGGCCCGGCACACCCTCGAACTGGTCGGGGCCGCCCCCGGGTCGGAGCTCGCCCGGCTCCTGGAGGTCCGTGTACCGGACCTCATCGCGTACCAGAACGCCGCCTACGCGACGAGGTATGCACGCTTCGTCGAACAGGTCCGTCAAACAGAGTGCGAGCGCGTCCCCGGCTCGACCGCACTCACCGAGGCCGTGGCCAGGCACCTGCACAAGCTGATGGCGTACAAGGACGAGTACGAGGTGGCCCGGCTCTCGCTCGACCCCGAGGTCGAGCGGGAGGTGAAGGCACGCTTCGGGGACGGCGCGCGGATGTCCTACCGTCTCCACCCGCCCGTCCTGCGGGCACTCGGCATGAACCGCAAGATCGAACTCGGCCCCTGGTTCAAGCCCGCCTTCCAAGCACTCGCCGCGATGCGCAGGCTGCGTGGCACACGCCTGGATCCTTTCGGAGCGGCACGCGTGCGGCGCACGGAACGGGCCCTGGTCGTCGAGTACGAGGCCACGATCACCGAGGTCTGCCGGAATCTCGACGAGGGCGGCCACGGCTTGGCCGTCGAGATCGCCTCACTGCCCGACACCGTGCGCGGCTACGAGGAGATCAAGATGGCATCAGTGGCGCGATACAGGACCCGGTCCGCGGAACTCGTCGGTCGGCTGTCCTCGGGCCGCGAACGTACGGATGCCAACACGACGGCATCCCGAGACGTGTTGTGAAGGTGGCACACACTGACCGGCATGAACGCGCGGGGGTGGGAGTTACCGATACGTAGGGCCTGCCCACTTGAGGCCGCGGCTGCCGCCGCGCCGCCTGATCACGACGTCCGGCGTGATTCAAGGAACCCGGGCGGTGAGGACTGGCTGGAAGAAGCCGCCGCTTTCGGGCGCCTCCCACTCCGCTGCGGCGAATCCCGCCTCGGTGACGAAGCCGGTCAGCTGCTGCCGAGTGAGGGCCCAGTATCTGCTGCGTCGCACCCGGATGCGCCAACCCTCCCCGTCCGGGACGAGCTGGAAGTGTTCCAGGTCATAGCGTTCACCATCGTCGTGCCAGTCCCACAGCTGGAAGGTGATGCTTCGACCGGCCGACGGGGTGGACGCGAGTTGCGGGGAGGTCGACACGGGACGGGCGCGCAAGATCTCGTCATAGGGACGAGTGCTGATCACCAACAGTCCACCCGAACGAAGAACCCGTCGCAGTTCCGCAAGAGCCGCGTGCACGTCCTCCTCGGTGAGCAGGTGGGGCAGGGAGTTGTCGGCGCACATGACGACATCGAACCGGGAGTCGGCGAAGGGGAGGCGTCGCATGTCGGCTGCTGCTACTGGCAGTTGCCCCCCGGAGAGCCGCCTCCCGCCCCGCGCGGCTCACCGCCGACGAGCTGATGTCGGTACCCGTGACCCGGTGACCGCGCATGGCGAGACCGATTGCCTGGGTGCCGATCCCACAAGAACAGTCCAGCACCGAGACAGACCCCGTGCCGAGCCCTGCGCGGATCACCGCGCTCAAGGCCTTCCCCTGCCGGGACATGCCGGCGTCCCGATCGGCATAGATGAGGTGGTAGTCATCCGCAAGCTCATCGTAGAAGCGCGCCACTGCAGAAGCCTCAGGCATGACGCCCAGGCCAACGGTGCCCCCCATTACCGTTTTGGTGGCCCCGCAATGGGGCAGTTCGGCTCTGGCTCAACCTCCGTGGATGGACCGGCCGACACGACCGGCAACAGTCACTCACCGTTTCCGCGTCACGGAAGTTGAGCCAGAGCCACTACTCGTGAACCGCAGACACCTCGCGCTCCGGCGATGGAGTGCGAGGTGTCTGCTACAACGACCGAAGCCCCCGGCGGCTGCGGTCGAGGGGCGCAATGGTCAGTGTTTGAAAGCGTCCTTGATCTTCGCCCCAGCCTGTTTGATGTTGCCCTTGACCTGGTCGCCGCGTCCTTCCGCCTGCAGGCGCCGACTACCTGTTCCGCGGCCGGCAGCCTTCTTGGCGCCGCCTTTGACTGCTTCGGCTTTGTGCGCGATCTTCTTGGCGATACTCATGGTCGGCCGTCCTTTGTGAGTGATCTGCCAGTGCATCGGGAGGGAGGCCGGTCAGCGGTCTGCGGGCGTGGCAGCGGCCGGGCAGGTCAGGTGCTGAGCAAGCGGTTGAAGAACGAGCGGTAACGCTGGAGCGCAACGCGCAGATCCTCGGTCGCCACCTCCTCACCGCGATGCCACTGGCCTTCGAGACCTCGCTTGCGCTCGGAGAAGGTCGTGGCCAGTGCCTGCATCGTCTCGGCGACCAGCTGGTCGGCCGCGTCGACGGCGTTCTTGGGGTCGTCGACGAATTCGCCCTGGATCTTCTGCCACCTGGCGCGGAATTCCTCCTGCTCCTCTCCGAGCAGGGGTTCGTTCTCCTCGGCCAGTTCCGCTTCCTGGCGCTCACCGACGGATGCCCGCCCGCCACCTTCCTCCCGGCCCTCCCGATTGGTGGTCGTGGCCTCCCCGGGATACTCCGGTGGGGCGTCAGCCAAGCCCGGCGCTTCATCTCCAGGGCCCTGCCCGGCACCGGTCAGATCCTCCGTGGACAGACCGCCCTCGTCCCGCTGGGGTGTGTCTTGGTTGCGCATCTCTTCACTTCCGTCCGCCGCGTGTTGCGACTGGGCCGGCTCGTCGTCCTCAAGTGCTGGCTGCGGGCTCACGCCTGGCCCTCGCGCGGCTGGTCGCCGTTGTGGAGCAGTTCCCCGAACAGCGCGCGGTAGTGCACCATCGCACCCCGCAGCTCCTCCGTGGTCGCCTGATGCCGGCTGCTGCGGTCGTTGACCTCATGGGCCGCGCGATAGTGCTCCAACGTGCGCCCGTGCTCGACCGACAGGTCCTTCAGCTGCTGCTCGTACCCCCCGGTCGGATACCCGCGCTCGCTCATGAGCGTGGTCACGAGCCGGTCCGCCTCGTGGACCGCGTCGTCGGGCCGGTCAACGAACCTCTCCTGCACCCGGGTCCAGTCCTGGGTGTAGCGGTCCCGGACAGGTGCGGGCAGTGGCTTGATGTCCAGCGCGTCGTGGCGTTCCTCGCGCTCGCGCAGTTCACGCTCGCCCGCCCGGCGGCCGTCCTTGGCCTCCACGGCCCGCTCGTACTCCGGGCCGAATTGCTCCCGTAGCTTCCGGCGGCGTGTGCTGACCATCCACGCTGCCACCGTGCACAAGAGAAGCACCAGCACGACGGCAATGATGATGACAATAGGGGACATTGGGTCCTCCGCTCGTTGGCCGAGTGAGCCCCGTACACTCTGCGGCCGCCCCTGCCCACGCCTCAAAGGGGCGGTTCAAGCGCCCACGCCGGCGGTTGTCGTACAGCGGGGTGCGGCTGCGTCTACCAGTAATGCCGTCGTCCGCCGACCGCGTGGCCCAGGCGGCCCAGCAGGAACAGGATCGCCCCGATCACGATCAGGATGATCCCGACCGTCCACAGGATGGTGATCTTGGCAAAGAACGCCACAATCAGCAGAACGACTCCGATGACGATCACGGTTTCCTCCGATCAGGCATGAGCCCTGCCCCCTTCTCAAGCGTCCTCCCTGTCTGCCTCACTGACAAATTGACCAGCAGGGTCAAGCAAGGGCCCGCCGTACCACAGGCTGGACGCGTGCTCACAGGTGCAGCCGCAGTCGGGCCGCAGTTCCCCTGCCTCCCCCCGACGCCCGGGCCACGCTGGGTCGCACGACGAGCGCGCCCTTCGCGCGGGGGGAGACACAGGCGGGGACCAGAAGACTGCCTGTCCGGCGGTGCCGGCCCTACCGTCCGTGAGGGTGACCGGCCGGACAGCTTGTGCAGGGTTGGAGGCTGCCGGACCCGACGACTACGCGTCCCGCCCTGGCGCCTGGTGAAGATCGGCGTCTGCCCAGGCGCCCAGAGCAGGGCGGGGCGGCATATCGAGTGTGATGGCGATGATGCGGCCTCGGGCCAACCGTGACAGCTGAGGGCGAGCGGTGCGGCGAGCGGTGCAGTGTCGACGCGCCCTGCTGTCGGCTGAACGAGCTATCTCGCGCGATGAGTCTGATCGCTGAGGACGCCACGCCGGCCCAAGCCTGACGTCATGGGACGGGCTTGACCGGGTCGCCGAGCGCTTGGTGTGGACGCAGCTCTCGGTCATGCGGGTATCGAGCCAGTAGGCGTCCTTGTCCATGATGCGTATGTCCTTCATGAACGTGGCGAAGTTCGTCCCCATGGACTCCTGGTTGTGGATACCGGAGATGGCCGAGCGTCCGCACACTTCGTAGAACGTCGGTACGGTGCCGTCGATGTTGTACAGGTGCACGGCCGAGCCGGGCTTCTTGGCGAAGGTCTGCACGCAGGCTTTCCCGTTCGGGACGCCCGTGGTGCTGTCCGTGGGAGCGGCCTCGTTCAGGCCGCATTCGCTCTTGGCCATGCCGCCCGGGATCGCCCGCCTCGGGCGGGCAGGCCAGGTCGATGGGGTAGTCCAGCAGCGCGGGCCGGCAAGCATGCTGTAGGTCCGCATTCGGAATGTCCCGTTCCGCTGTGACGGCCTGGTCTTTCCCGACTGTCTCATGTGGGGGACACGGCACTTCTGTCTCACGATCTTGTCTTTTGAGGTCCGCTGCCGTTGTTCTTCGGGACACCCGCGCTTGCCGAGTGTTGGCAGGCTTTCCCGGGCCGGTAGGCGGCGGCCCGTGTCCTCCAAGAGGTCACGGATCCCGCCGGGGCTCTCGCGCTCGGCCACCAGGGTTCCTCGGCGAGAGCG
The DNA here is from genome assembly GCF_043200155.1 of Streptomyces sp. NPDC048473. NCBI lineage: Bacteria > Bacillati > Actinomycetota > Actinomycetes > Kitasatosporales > Streptomycetaceae > Streptomyces > Streptomyces sp. NPDC048473. The sequence continues at coordinate 161,663 of NZ_JBICXE010000013.1, read as the reverse complement.
TCGAGCTCGGAGCCGCCGCGAGTAGACCGTTACTGTGCAGGCCATCCGATCGCGTTGAAGACTGCGACGGGGTCCAGGTAGTCACGCCAGTGCGTGACTTTGCGGTCCTTGATGGTGATCACAGAGACGAAGTGGTTGTCGTAGGCCCGCCCGGTTCGGACTGCCTGCCCGTGCACCGCGTACTCAAGCACGATCACCGACGCCTCACGGTCCCGGTGAACGGCCAGTTCGTCCGCGCTCCGCAGGACCATGGTGCTGCCGTAGCCGCGGTAGAGCTCGGCCACGGCCCGGCGTCCCTCAACCCGTCGCGGGTATCCGGGAACGGAAATCACGTAGTCGAAGATGACGTCTTCGGCCAGGAGATCGAAGAAGTGCCGTCCGCCAACGAAGCCTGCCAGTCCTTCCTCGATGATTCGGAAGAAGGGGTCCAGAGCCGCGAAGTCGTCGAAGTCATCGATGGGCGTGGTCACTTGGCGTCCTGGAGGGTCCATGCGGGTGCATTCCGCCGGGCGAAGTCCTGGAAGGTGATGGGCGGCCTGCCCGTGACCTTCTCGATGTCGTCATTGGGCCGGGAACCGTTGCCGGAGATGATGGTCCCCGTCAGCCAGCGGAGCATCACGGCGTAGTCGGCGGGTACGAGGCCGGCTGCGATCGCACCGCCGATCCATGCGTCAGGGTCGATGTCGTTGTGGGTGACGGGTCCGCCGATCACGTCGGCGATGATGTCGGCGACCTCGCTGACCGTGAGCGACTGGGGGCCGGTCGGCGCGTACTGCGCGCCGGCATGGGCGTCAGGGTCGACCAGTGTCTCGACCGCGACCGCCGCGATGTCCGCGGCATCGACGAAGGCTTCCGCGCCGCCGCGGGTCGGTACGGTGATGGCTCCTTCGATGACCGGCACGTGTTCGTCCACGAAGTTCTGCATGACCCATGCGGGACGCAGGATGGAGTGTGTGAGGGCTCCTCGGCGCGCGAGGTCGAGCTCGACGGCCCGGATGTCGACCTCCGGTGGTGCCTGGTCGCTGCCGTAGGTGCTGAGGTGCGTAACGTGCCGCACCCCGGCTCCTGCGGCAAGATCGAGGAAGTCGGACACCAGGCCGGCGTACTTGACCCGCATGACGGGCGTGACGAGGTAGACGCCATCGACGCCGTCCAGGGCACGGGCATGCGTGGTCGGGTCGTCCCAGTCGAACAGCACGTCGGCGCCGTGGCGCGAGGCCGTACGCGCATTCAGACCCCGCTCGATCAGTTTCTGCGCCACCAGCGATCCGGTTCGTCCGGTACCGCCGAGCACAAGTGTCGTCTGCTGTGAATCAGTCATGACTCCATGGTGAGACCACCTGTCGAACGAATCAATGCGTGATCCTCTCCGTTCCTTGTTTCAAACGCTCACGGAATTGACTGCTGTGATTGTCCTGCTTAATACTCGGCGCATGGATCTGCTGTACGACCACCTCACGAGAGCGCGCGCCTCGGGCGCTGTTTTCGCTCGGACGGTGGCCACGCCTCCCTGGGGGTTGCGGCTGGGGGGTTCTATCCAGCTCGCGGTGCATGCTGTCGTACGGGGGCGCGGGTGGCTGTGGTTCGACGATGACTCTCAGAGCCCGATGGAGCTCTCGCCGGGCGACGTAACGCTTGTCCGCGGGGGCCCCGATCACTACATCGGCCATGAACCCGGCGCCGACTGCCTCGAACCGGAGGAGTTCCGGGCGCATCACGGGTGCGACGGACGCTCGGACGACCCACAGGCGACGGTGTTCCTGTGTGGCGCCTACCGGTTTTCGGGGGACGTCGGCAGTGGCCTGCTCGATGCGCTGCCCCAGGTGCTGCCGCTCTCGGCGGCCGTCGGAGATCCCCTGCGCGACGTGATTGGCCTGCTGTCCCGCGAGCTGGCTTCCCCTGAGCCGGGTCAGCCCACAGTGCTGGACCGGCTCCTCGACATACTTCTGGTTCTTGCCATCCGTACCAGTTTCCGTCAGAGCACCACCGCACCTCGCTGGTACCGGGCGTCGGCGGATCCCCGGCTGAACGCAGCGTTGCAAGCCATACACGAGGATGCCGGGCACCCCTGGTCGGTCCCCGAGCTCGCCGAGATCAGCGGACTGTCCCGGGCGGCCTTCGCACGAACCTTCCGAGATGCGCTCGGCCAGACTCCGATGCAATACCTGACCGATTGGCGAATGACCCTGGCCCGCGACTATCTACGCAACGGCGAGCTGGGCCTGGCGAAAATCGCCAACGTGATCGGCTACGGCTCGCCCTACGCGTTCGCCGCAGCCTTCCGGCGCCATCACGGAGACCCGCCCGGAGCATGGCGGCAACGGGAGTTGACCCGCACCAGCAGTCCGGTGGCCGACGACCGCATCCACCTCCGCTGATGCCCGCACGCCTCAGCCTCACCGGTCGGATCGGACGTCACCACACATCCAATGAGGTGCTGATCGCCCTCAGTTCGAAGTCCCGCAGGGTGTGTAGGGCCGGGATGTGACTGAGGGAGGCCCATCCGGCCATGCTCGCACCGATGACGTCTACGCCGATCTTCTTCATTCTGTTCCCCTGAGTGAATCTCGAGCGCACATTCCAGATGTGAGGGTGTGAATGGTCAGCCGGGGCAGCCCCGGCGGCATCCACCAGGTCCTGGACCGAGGCGCCCTCGTATCCCTTGTGGCGGAACACGGACATCGCCCCTCGACGGCTGTCTCAAGGCTCGCTGGACGGTGGCCGCTCATCGGACGTCCGGCCGGCTGAGCAATTCCTCGATCATGGACTTCCCCTTCTGCGCCAGCCAGGTCTCAAAGTCCATCAGCAACGTCCGGGAACCCGGTGGCGGCCCTCCCGGGCCGCCACCGCGTGAGGTGGGGCAGGGCCGTCAGGCCAGGATCGGGATGAGTCCCAGGCCGAAGACGACGTAGAAGAGGGCCGCCACGGCCGGCCGCCCGGGGGTGAGCTTGTGGGCGCGCATCGTTACCAGGAGATAGACGATCGCGGCCATGGTGATCAGCCCGGCCCAGAGCAGGGCGCCGTCGAACTTCCAGCCGGTGAACAGCAGCCCCAGTCCACTGGGAACGGTCGCCTGGATCATCACGGCGCCGGAGATGTTCGCCAGGGCGAGCTTGGTCTTGCCTTGGCGGACCCAGATGATCGCGTTCATGATCTCGGGCAGGCCTTCTCTGCGTAGTTCCGCCAGAAGTACCTCGTGCAGACGGGGTCATACCCCGGCCTCGGTCCAGTCCCGCAGACGCCGCCAGGCCGTCACCCCACTGCAACCCACCCGCTCTGCGGGAACATCCCGCCAGCTCACGCTCGTGCACAGCACGTAAACAATGCCCCGCGGAGCGGCCCGGTCATCCACCGGCAACCGCCCGGGATACCGACGCCGCCTGGGCGGCCGGTCCGGCAGCAGCGGGGCTATACGCTCCCACAGGTCATCAGGCACAAGATCAGCAGACACCCAGCGGATCATGCCGACACAACACCCAACTGCCAACCCACCACACCGATCTCATTCTGAAACGATCAGTTAAGCCTTGTGGGCGACGGCACACCACATGGGCAGGGTGTCATCCGGAGTGTCGGACGGTCCGGGACGCCAGCGGGTCAGGGTGACAACGCCCGGTTCCAGGATTTCCAGGCCATCGCAGAATCGTTGAACCTCTTCGTGGGTGCGGGGGGTGGCGGAGGCGTGGCTGGCTGCACGCTCGTTGTAGATCCGCATGGATTCGGCGACCTCGGGGGCGGTGACGTCGACGGCCGGATGGGACAGGACGAGGTGACTGCCCGGGGCAAGGCGGTCCAGCAGCCGGCGGGTGACGTCCCACGGGTCCTCGGCGTCCTTGATGTACTGCAGTATCGCCACCAGCATGAGGCCGACCGGCTGCTCCAGATCCAGGGTGCGGGAGGCAGCGTCGAGAATCGTGTCCACGTCCCGCGCATCGGTCTGCACATAGTCGGTCTGCCCCTCGGGGCCGCTGACCAGCAGCGCCCGCGCGTGGGAGAGGACGATCGGGTCGTTGTCGACGTAGACGACACGCGATTCGGGAGCGGCCCGCTGGGCCACCTCGTGGGTGTTCTCTGCGGCGGGAATGCCCGTACCGATGTCGAGGAACTGGCGGACCCCGGCCGCCGCGAGGTGACGTACGGCGCGGCCCAGGAAAGCCCGGTTGGCCCGGACCGACGGCACAATTGTCGGGTTCGCCCGGGCAGCGAGTTCGGCTGCCTCCTGATCCACCGGATAGTGATCCTTGCCGCCCAGCCAGACGTTGTAGACGCGGGCGGGGTGTGCGTTCGTGGGATGCGGTGCGGACAGTGCGTAATCGTTCATCGTTCGTCACCTCGTGCGGCCGAAACGGCCAGGTCGGACTCAGGTTCGGCCACGGTACCTTCGTGATCCGCCCCTCACTGCCGATCAGCGGAAATCGCTCGGCGAGCGTTCTGCACAGGCGCGTTCCACGGTGGGCCGGGCGTCGGGCGGTGCGGCACGGAGCACAGGGGACGCCGACACGGCGGGTTCGGCGTGCTGGTCCCGCTCCGCCGCCAACGTCCTCGGCGTGCTGGTCCTAGCAACACGCCGCCTGCGCCAGTTTCGCAGCCGTCCTGTGCTTCGCCGAGGCCGCCGCCGACCACACCGCGCGCAGCCGGCAACATCCTTGTTCGTCGTACCCGTTGCGCTCTCCAACACGATCCGGCACCGCAGATCCAGGGCCTGCGAGAACGTGCGACGCCTGGTCCAGCGCGCGCCCATTGCGGGGTCCACTCCTCGTGCCTCTCGCGGCTGGTCAAGGCAAGGCGTCCTTCACTGTCAGCAGTACGTTCAGGACCACCTCGGCTCAGGTCAGCTCCAGCACCGGCCGGAAGTGTGGCGCGGGCGCGGCCACGCGCAAGGCGATGCTTGAGGAGGGGGAGACAGCGTTCACGTCGCAGGCATCCGGAGCGACGATGATCCAGGCCCCGGTCCCGTTCGTGGACCGACGGGCCGCTCGGGCCGCCTGAATTCAGGCCACAAGTGGCGGGGTGTGGTTCGCGGGCGTGGAATGGAGGGAGCGGGGGCGGAAACGTGGAGGCGCCGTGGGTGTGACACCGCTGACCGAGATCCTCTCCGGGCCTTTCAACGAGCGCTACGCCGTACCGGCCATCAACGTGTTCAACGACCTCACGCTGGAGGCCGTGCTGGCGGCCGCGGTGGAGAACGCGTCGCCGCTGATCGTGCAGACCTCCGTGAAGACGGTCAAGTCCATCGGCAGCGACGTGCTCTACGCCATGTGGACCGCGATGACCGCCGGCATCGAGGTGCCTGTCGCCCTGCACCTGGATCACTGTCCGGAACGCGAGGTCATCACCGAGTGCCTGCGGCAGGGGTGGAACTCGGTGCTCTTCGACGCCTCCAAGCTGCCGGTCGAGGAGAACATGCGGCAGACCGTCGAGGTCGTCGCGGAGGCTCGCGCGTACGGGGCCGCGGTCGAGGGCGAGATCGAATCGATCACTGGTGTGGAGGACGGCATCGGCAGCGACATCGCCGCCGAGCAGCAGGACCTCGCGGTCGCGTTGGAGTTCCTGCGGACCACACAGGTCGACGTCTTCGCACCGGCGATCGGAAACGCCCACGGGTCGTACAAGCAGGCGCCGGTGCTAGACGCCCAGCGCGTGTCCGACCTCGTGGCGGCCTATCCGGTTCCGATCGCGCTGCACGGCGGTAGCGGACTGTCCGACGAGCAGTTCCGCGACCTGATCTCCCGGGGGTGCGCGAAGGTCAACATCTCGACCGCCCTCAAGGAGACGTTCATGAAGTCGAATCTGGCCTTCCTCGAATCGGCGGCGGAGCGGCAGAAGTGGGATCCGCCGTCGCTCTTCCGGGCCGTCCGCCAGGACGTCATCGAGTTGGCCGGTTCCCTGATGAGGCTCTTCGGCAGCGCCGGGCGGGCGGGCTGAGGCCGTGCCCGCGCTCATCTTCGACTGCGACGGCGTCCTCGCCGATACCGAACGCAACGGACACCTGCCCGCATTCAACGAGACGTTCGAGGAATTCGGTCTGCCCGTGCGGTGGAGCGACGAGGAGTACGCGGAGAAGGTGAAGGTCGGCGGCGGCAAGGAGCGGATGCGGACACTGCTGACCCCCGACTTCGTCGCTGCCGCAGGTCTGCCTGCCGACCGGGCTGCACTTGAGGAGCAGGTCGCCGGCTGGCACCGGCGCAAGACCGAGATCTACACCGGGATCATCCGCAGCGGAGGCATTCCGCCCAGGCCCGGCGTGCGGCGGGTCGCAGCGGAGGCGCACGAGGCCGGTTGGACGCTCGCGGTCGCCTCCACCTCCGCGGAGGCGTCCGTCCGCAGCGTGCTCGAACTCGCCATGGGTCCCGAACTGGCAGCTCACTTCAGCGTGTTTGCCGGGGATGTGGTCCAGCGGAAGAAGCCCGCCCCGGACATCTACGCTTACGCCGTGCACCGGCTGGGACTCGATCCGGCGCACGTCGTCGCGATCGAGGACAGCCGCAACGGGATGCTGGCCGCGCTCGGTGCCGGGTTGGCCTGCGCCGTCACGACCAGCGCCTACACCGAGGAGGAGGACTTCACCGGGGCCTCCCTGGTGGTCACCTCGCTCGGCGATCCGCCGCCGGAGGAGACCGTCACCCGGGTGCTGAGCGATCCGCTCGGCGCCCACCCGGGGCCATGGGTGGTGCTTGCGGACCTGGCCGCCCTGCTCACCGCCGGCGGTGACGCAGGCTCCATCGCATCGGGTCCGTCCGCAGCTGGGCCGCTCGACTCCGCGCCGCCTGGTCCCGATCCTCGTTCGCACTGACGTCGCTGTAGTCAGGAGAGTCATGTCATCGCCATCGACACCCGTCGGCGACCTCGCCTTCGTCGTCCGGACCATTGCCCGGACGGCGGTCGACAACGAAAGGGCATTCGGTGACCTCGACGCCGTCGCGGGTGACGGGGACTTCGGGTACTCGCTCGCTCGCGGCTTCGAGATCGTGCTCGCCGACTGGGACGCCCTCGCATCAGGCTCGCCGGCTGAATTCCTGAAGAAGGTCGCGCTGGTGATCTCCAAGCGAGTCGGCGGCACGTCGGGGCCGCTCTGGGGTACAGCCTTTCTGCGGGCGTCCGGGGCCGTGAGGGACCGGCCGGAGCTGGACGCCGCGGATGTGGTGGCCATGCTGCGGGCCGCGGCCGAGGGGATCAAGGCGCGGGGCAAGTCCGACCTCGGCGACAAGACGCTGCTGGACGCGCTGATACCGATGACCGATGCCCTGGAGCAGCGGCTGGCCGATGGCGGACCGGGGGCCGGCGCGGCGGAACTCGCCCGGTTGGCCGCCGCGACGGCCCGTGCTGCGGCCGACGCGACGACATCCATGCAGGCCCGACGCGGTCGCCAGAGCTACACCGGTGAGCGCAGTATCGGCTTGCCGGACCCGGGCGCGGTGGCGGTCGCGGTCATGGCGGAGCGCGTCGCCGCCGAGTGGGACGCACGCGACTGACGGCAGACAGCGGGCCTGGCTCCCGGACCACCTCCCAGCGGCCGGGACCGGCACGATGAAGGAGTTACGGGATGAAGAAGTTCGTCAACGACCCGAAGGACTACGTTGCGGAGATGCTGGAAGGGCTCGCCCTGGCCAACCCCGACACGCTGAAGTACGTCCCCGAGTACAACCTGATCATGCGCGCCGACGCCCCGCAGGAGAACAAGGTCTCCATCGTGCAGGGCTCCGGGTCCGGTCACGAGCCGGCGCATGTGATGACCGTCGGCAAGGGGATGCTCGACGCGGCCTGTCCCGGCGACGTGTTCTCCGCGCCGCCGGCCGACTCCGTCTACGAGACGGTCAAGCTGGTCGCCTCCCCGAAGGGCGTTCTGTTGCTGGTCAACAACTACACCGGGGACCGGATGGCCTTCGAGATGGCCGAGGAGCTGTCCCAGGCCGACGGGGTGACCGTACGTACTCTCTTCATCGATGACGACGTGGCCGTACAGGACTCGACGTACACCGTCGGCCGGCGCGGGGTGGCCGGCAACTTCTTCGTGATGAAGGCCGTCGGCGCGGCCGCCGAGCGGGGTGCGGACCTCGACGAGGTGCACCGGATCGGAGAGAAGGTCAACTCCGTCACCCGATCCATGGGTATGGCGCTCACCGCTTGTACGCCGCCCGCGAAGGGCTCGCCGCTGTTCGAACTGCCCGAAGACGCGGTGGAGATGGGCGTGGGCATCCACGGCGAGCCGGGCCGGAAGCGTGAGAAGCTCCAGTCGGCGGACGCGATGGTGCGCGAGCTCGTCAGCACGGTTGTGGACGACCTGCCGTACTCCTCCGGTGACCGCGTCGCACTGATGGTCAACGGCCTCGGCGGCACACCCATCGGCGAGCTCTACTTGGTGTACGGACGGGCCCACAAGCAGCTGACCGAGCGAGGCATCGAGATCGGGCGCAGCTACGTGGGTGAGTACTGCACCTCGCTCGACATGGCCGGCGCCTCCATCACACTGGTCCGGCTGGACGACGAGATCTCCGATCTGCTCGCAGCCCCCGCCGAGATCCCGATCCGCGTGTTCTGACGGGCCGACGACACTCCTCGCCCGGAGGATCAGGTGCCGCGAAGACCCCGATCCGGCAGTTTCTCCGTGCGGCCGGCCGTGCGGGAGATGTCATCGCGGGACGCGATGTCGGTCATGGCCTGCTTCCCCTCAAGACTGTGTCGGTCCGGGGCCGGGTCCGGGTCGGGGTGCGGCGCGGGCTCGCGTGCGGACGGCTTGAACGGTCCGTCATGCCTGCCTCGCCGGACAGCCGGTAACGGTCCGCCCAACGCCGGGCCGTTGTGGGCGAGACCTGGAAGCGCTCGGCAGCCCGCCGCAGCGGCCGGCCGTCCTCGACCACACAGCGGGCCAGACGCAGACGACCGGTCTCGGTCAGGGGTGCATTACGGTGAGGCACGAGGGCGACGGCGGCGATGTTGAGGGAGCCCAGGTTGCAGGAGATGTCCTTGCCCACGGTCTCGTAGGCGAGGGGGACGTCGTACGTGCTGGGCGTGTTGACCTGGAGGATTTCCGAGTACAGGTTGGACATGTTGATCCAGCCCTCGATCGGGTTGCCGCGGTGGCTCGAGGTGTGCCTCGGCACGCAGAGCCGACCGGTCGACCACCGCCAGGCCGATGATGCTGTGGCCAGAGGCGCGGCGATCGCCAAGTGTCGGAATCGTCGGCGCGACTCCGACCCCCTCCGCTGACACCCACGCCACCGTCCGGCCGGCGCTTCGTCGAGGAGAAGGATCTGTTGGTAGCGGAGCAGTCGGGCATCGGGGAATTGAGGTCCGCCCCGCCGGTGACCTGTGGTCTCCGGCGGGGCGGACTGTCTGCGCGGGCGCGGGAATTCGCCCGTTCGGGCGTCGTCAGCCGACGCGCACGCCGAACTGGAAGCTGCCGATGGTGTTCATCGACTCGTAGCGGACGAACGTGCCCGGGTACGGGGCGTGCAGGACGGTGTTGTTGCCCGCGTAGAGGCCCACGTGCTCGGTGTTGTTGAAGAAGACCAGGTCGCCCGGCTTCAGCGCGCTGCGCCCGATATGGGTGCCGTCGTTGACCTGGGTGTAAGTGACCCGGGAGATCTGGACGTTGGCCTGGGCGTAGGCCCACTGGGTCAGCCCGGAGCAGTCGAAGGATCCGGGGCCGGTGCCGCCGCGGCCGTACGGCTTGCCCACCTGGGTGTCGGCGGCGTTCAGGGCGGCGGCACCCCAGGCGGAGGCGGGGACCTCCTTGCCCAGGTCGACCCGGTCGCCGGCGGCGCGGCTGGCACGCTGTTCGTCCTCGCGCATCTTCGTGCGCTCGGCTTGGGTCATCGTGTTGAGCAGGCGCTGCGCCTCGGCCAGCTTGTCCTGGAGCTTCTTCTTCTTCGCGCCGAGCGTCTTGCGCACGTCCGCGAGGTCACCGAGCTTGTCCTGGGCCTGCTTGCGCTCCTGCGCGAGGACCCGCTGCTTCTCCTGGATCTTCCCCAGGGTCTCGGTCTGCTTGGCCGTCAACTGGTCGAGGGCCGAGGCCTCGTCGAGGAAGGTGTCCGGGTTGGACGAGAGGAAGAGCTGCACCGACGGGTCGATGCCACCGGAGCGGTACTGGGCGGCGGCGAGCGAACCGAGGCCGTTGCGCAGCTTGTTGATCTCCTGCTGGCCGCGGGCCACCTTGTCCTGCAGCGCGCCGACTTCCTTCTCCAGCTTCTGCTGCTTCTCCTTGGCGCCGTAGTACTGCTCATTGGCCGCGCCGGCTTCGTGGTTGAGCTTCTCGACCTTCGCCTTGACCTCGCCCTTGGAGGGCTTCGGGTCGGCGTGGGCGGCCTGGGAGGTCAGGGCCACGGCCGCGGCGGCGGTCACGGTGAGCACGGTCACGCGGGTGCGGCTCGGCTGTTTGGGACGACGGTGGGACGCCACGAAGGCGAGCTCCTTCTTCCTCGAGCCGCCTACCGGGCTATGGGGGGAGAGGAATCCCCGGCTCCGTGCACGTCACGGACTCGGCGGTGTCTTCGCTGCCACCCCGGATGGGTGATCAATCGTGCGAAGGTTCGAAGCTCGACCTTAGTGACCATCTTGTGATCAGTTCAAATCCTCACAGGAAAAATCTCGTCACACGAGATACTTCTTTACTCACATCGCACGCGTTGTAGCGGCGACTTGACGGTCCGTTCCGTTATTTCCGGCAAGTCGCAACAAGTCTCACTAGGCGCGCGAAAGACGCTCCAGGAGCAAAGATGGACGCAACGGGTCTGGCCCCCGCCTTCGCCACCCCGTCGGCAACCTCCGTGGTCGGTGGAGACCACCACGACGGGCCGTCCGGACGGTTCGGCACGCGCCAGTTGACGGATGAACTCGTCCGCCGTGACACCCGGCTTGCTGAACAGCACCCGCACCCCGCGCGGCGGCGCCGGCAGCACCGGAGCTGGGGACGGGCGCTGCGCGCGGGGAGAGCGCAACACAGTCCTCCCCATCCTCTTCATCGACTACGGCATCAAGCAGGGGCGCTGGAGCGACCAACGTCGGTAAGAAAAAGGCTCGGCTCCCGGTCGTGGCGGTGATCCTCACCTCCGTACTGATCTGCTGGGGTGAACGCGGCGGGAGGATGGTCGATGGGGAAATCCGGCCGCCATGTGGTGGAACTTCATCGGGCGTTCCCATGAGGAAATCGAGGAGGCCCGGCAGGGCTGGATGGAGAGCTTCCACTTCGGTGAGGTGAAGGGCTACGACGGCGGCCGGCTGCCCGCTCCCGAACTGCCGCCGGTGGCGCTGAAACCCCGGGGGCGCGTGCGCTGACCGGCGGTGATACGCCCTGCCGACTGATGGACACCGCTTTTAAGGCGCTGTCTGCCTGCCGGACAGATCCAAGCTTGATGCGGCCGAGCGAGCCCAGGCCCGTGCTACCGCCCCGCCCCCGTCAGCGCCGGGAGCGGGGCGGAACCACGAGAAGGGGCGCTACAGCTCCCCGTCAAAGTAGAACCGCCAGCTGTTGCAGCCTTGATCGGGCCCGGTTGCCGTGTCACGCGTACACGCCTTCACGGTGAAGTAGCCCGCTCCGTCCATCCAGCCGAGGCTCGTCCTCGGGGGCGAGCACGAGCCCGTCCCGCCGGCCGCCTGCTCGGACTTGACGAGTTCGCCGTTGAAGTACAAGTAGCCCACCGCGCGGCGCCCGTCCGGCTTCCCTCCGTCGCAGACGTCCAGGAAGACCGCGTCGACCGACACGAAGGCATGGGCGGAGGCCCAGCCGTGCTTGGGTGAGTCGTACGACACGACGCTTTCGCTGACGGGCCCCGCCGACGCCGTACCGGTGCCCAGCGCAAGGAGGCTCGCCGCCGCCGCTGCCGTGCCGAGTCCGGTGATCATGGAGCGTTTGCTCATCATCTCTTTTCCCCGTTCTGCCGATGCCTCGATCGGTTGATCGTCCTGGCGATGAGCATTCCGACAACGCTTGGGCGAGACAACGGCTCTCGCCTGTCCCGGACAGCCGCCCCGTGTCCGGGACAGGCAGCACCGTGCGACGTGGCGGGCGCGTCTGCCGGGGCCTGCGGATGACCCTCGCTCGATAGCTGCTCGCGTACGCGGGTGACTGTGACGGTCGCGTGCTTGGTCGTCCCGGCCGGCACCTCGACCAGCAGCCCCCGGTCGCACGTCGTGTACGCCTCGCCCCCGCTGGACCAGGCCGGGGCGCCCGGCTCGGAGACGACCAGGTCGGCAGCGGCATGAAAACGCACCGAGGCGCTCAGCCGCCGCGACGGCGCCACCCGCCCGTCGGGGAGCTCCACCGCGAGATGCATCGGCCGGGCAGGACCGCCCACGTACCCGACGACCGGGCAGTCAACGGTGTCCGCGTGCCTCAGCTTCCGCCACCCGCTTCGGCTGCGGAGGACTCTCGCGGTCGAGATGGCCGCCCGGCCCGGCAGCCTGTTCGCCACCGAGGTCCACTTCAAGCACCTGTCCGTGGCCACCGGCGAGGGATACGGTGACCCTCGGGAATTGCATCAGACGGGCCTGCAGCGGCTGCGGCACCGTCGCCCACGCCCGCAGCGGCACTTGGGAGGCGCCGTTGTGCGCGAAGTGCACCAACCCCGACCCCGACTTCTGGGGCCGCTGACCGGTCTGCACGACCACCTGACAGCGATGTGTCCTTGACCAGCAAGTACGCGACCTCCTCGGCGACGCCGCCGGGGCCATCCGTCTCGAACTCGCCTCGTTCCACCAGGCATTGACGAGTGCCGAACGCCCGGACGTCGCCATCGCCTGGGTCTCCCGCTCGAAGGCACGCGACCTCCTGGAGCGCATAGGACGCGACGAGAGGCCCGTCACCCACGAGGTCCTCGACGAACTGCCCCCGGGCAAGGCGGTGGCCCACTTGCGCAGTGTCCTGGTCGCGACCGGCGCCCTCCCGCCTCGCGACGAACGGCTCATCGCCCTGGAGAGATGGATCACCGAGACAGTCCAGGCCCGCATCGATCTCGCCGAGCGCCGGATCCTGCACGGCTACGCGGTCCGGCACCACATGCGCCGACTCCGACGACGCCTCGGCCAAGACCACACGACTCGCCTCCAGGATCTGAACGTACGCTGCCACGTCACCGCAGCCGACAACTTCCTCACCCGGCTCAACCGCGAAGGGCTCACGCTGGGGACCTGCACCCGGCCAGATCTGGAACGGTGGATGGCCGACCCCACGGTCAGCTACCGCGACGAGACCGGCCACTTCGTGCCCTGGTCAGTTCAGCACCGGCATGCCCGCGGACTCACCTACCGCACCGTCGGCTGGACCGGCCCGCTGAGCACCATCGTCAGCGAGAAACGCCGGGCCGACGCCCGGCGCCTCCTCAACGACGACACGCTGCCGACCCCGGACCGCATCGCGGGCCAACTGCTGATCCTCTACGCACAGAAGATCGTCACCATCAGCCAACTCACCGTCGACGACGTCCACATCGACCGCGACACCGTCGCGATCACATCCGGCACCTCGCCGGTCGTTCTCCCAGCGTCGCTGGCCGGCCTGGACAGCGAGCTCGTCGCGACCCGCCACGGCAAGGCCAAGATCGGCACCCGGGACGACGTCCCCTGGCTGTTCCCCGGAGGGCACCCCGGACTCCCTCTCACCGACACCCAGATGGAAGCCCGCTGGAACTACGCCTTCTGGATCCAGAACCAACTGACTGTGGTCGACGGCCTTGCCAACGACCCCGCCGAAGCCAGGGCTCGCCAGGAATGGATCAGCGAACTCGGACTTTGGTACGGCGAGCCCACCAACACCGAAGACCGGAGCTTATCGGGGGGTCAGCACACAGAACTCGTGACCGTCGGGGTCGGCCATCACCACCCAGTCGACGTCCCCTTGGCCGATGTCGATGCGCGTCGCCCCGAGGGAGACGAGCCGGTCGACCTCCGCCTGCTGGTCACTGCCGGCCGGTGGAGCGAGGTCGAAGTGCAGCCGTTCCTTCCCCGCCTTCAGCATCAGCGGTGGACCGCCCCACGTGACCTTCGGACCGCCGTGCGGTGAGCGGATCGCGGTCTCCTGGTCCCGGTCCCAGACCAACGGCCAGCCCAGCGCTCGGCTCCAGAAGTACCCGGCCTCCTGCGAACCATCGCCCGCCAGTGCTCCGATGAATCCGCACTCGGCGAGGAAGCTGTTCCCCGGCTCGATGACACAGAACTCATTGCCCTCGGGGTCGGCGAGCACCACATGCCCCTCCTCCGGGCGTTGACCGATGTCGATGTGCCGGGCGCCGAGTTCGAGCGCCCTCTCCACCACCTGCTTCTGGTCGTCGAGGGACGTGCTCGTCAGATCGAAGTGCATGTGGTTCTGGCCTGACTTGCGCTCCTGGGTCGGCAGGAAGCGGAGCCGGAACCCGGCGCCATCGCTGGGCAGCAGCGTGATGCCGTCGGAGGAGTCCTCGGACGTCTCCCAGCAGAGAAAGTCTGCCCAGAAGCGCGCGAGACGGAGCGGGTCGTGCGCATCGAAGCAGAGCGCGTGCAGGTGAGAAGTCATGCGTAGGTCTCCCGGTGGGGGCAGGCGGGTCGTGCTGGAGCCTGCCCAGCCGGTGCCACCCGGTCAACTGATTAACGCCCCGCGCTCGTCCGCTGTCGAGCACGATCGAAACGGCAGCCCGTCCACGACCTCACAGTCTCGCGAGGAGGCCGTCGAGCGGGGGCGGTGTCCGGTCCGGTGCGAGGGCCTCGACGAGGAGACGGCCGTAGCGGATCTTGCGGCCCTTCTTCGTGCCGAGGAAGCGCCGCACCTGCTGATGCCGGGGCCGGCCGTGCTGTGCGGGCTGGCGCTGGAAGGTCTGCCAGGCGCGGAAGTCGCCCTCGGCGCGGAGGATCTCCTCGACTCCTGCCGTGCCGAGCGCGCGGATGAGTTCGTCCTCCAGATCCGCAGCGCACACGTAGATGTCCTGGAGCGGTGCCTGTGCCCGTGTCAGGCCGCGCTCGTAGAAGCCCTGTTCGCTTTCGTCGCAGAGCCCTGTCAGGCGCAGACCGAGGCCGAGCGGCCCGAGGAGGCCGGCATAGCGGCCGACGCTCATTGCCCCGCCCATCGGCACGACACACACTCCCTCGGCGGCCAGGCCCCGGCCACGCCGGGCGGCCAGCGCCTCGACGGCCGCGAGATCGCTCAGCCCTTCCACGAGCACCGCGGTCCGCGCCCCCAGGCTCTCCGCCAGATCGCGCGCAGGCCCGTCGGGACCGCCTGTCGCCCAGTTGGTGACCGCATCCTGGAACGCCCTCATGTCCGTCATGGGGCGAGTCTGCACGTCCACCGGTGGCACGGCACGGGATTATTCGACGGCCTCGGGAACTGCGACGGTCCCTCAGGCCCCGGCCGCCGCAGGCCTGCACAGCTCGCAGCGGCCCTTGCCGTCCCACCGCTGCCAATCGTCGAAGCTGAACAGAACGCCCGAACCCTCCCACGGCGACACCAGGGTGTGGTCGTGTGTGTTCCGGGCGGTTCGAACCTCCCGGAACACACACGACGCCAGAGCAGCAGCGGGCCTACCTGGCGAGTTCGGCCGGTTCATCGAGCCGCGTCAGTTTCCGCGGGTTTGCCATCGCGTGGATCCGGGTGACTTTCCCGTTTTCCACCACGAGGCTCACCGCGGCCAGTCGGCCGTCGCTCTCGATCCGGGCCGCAGGCGCGCCGTTGAGCCACACGACCGACACCACCCGGTCCGGGCGAGCGAGCATCTTCGCCACGAGTTCGGCCCCGTGGACCGGAGCCGGAGCGGCGGCCGCAAGCCCGCCGCCGTCGGCGATCAGGACCACGTCCGGTGCCATGACGTCCAGCAGTTCCTGCAACTGGCCGGTGCGCAGCGCGGCCAGGAACCGCTCCACCACGGCCTGCTGCTCCGACCGGCTCACCTGCGCCCGCGGCCGCCGGGCCGCCACGTGCTCGCGTGCCCGCCGCGCGATCTGCCGTACCGTGACCGCGGACTTCCCGATGGCCTCGGCGATCTCGCCGTACGGCAGCTCGAAGACCTCGCGGAGCACGAACACCGCGCGCTCCGTGGGCCCGAGCGTTTCCAGCACGGTCAGCATCGCGATCGAGACGCTCTCCGCGAGCTCGACGTCCTCGGCGACATCAGGGCTGGTCAGCAGCGGTTCCGGCAGCCACTCGCCGACGTACTCCTCGCGGCTGCGCGACATCGTCCGCAGACGGTTGAGCGACTGCCGTGTGACGGTTCGGACGAGGTAGGCCCGCGGGTCACGTACCTGCGAGTGGTCGACGTCGGCCCACCGCAGCCAGGACTCCTGCAGCACGTCCTCCGCGTCGGCCGCCGACCCGAGCATCTCGTAGGCGACCGTGAACAGCAGGCTGCGATGGGTGACGAACGGGTCCTCGGTCATGCCGTCGACGCTACGCCGGAGTTCTGCGGACGCGCGGCCAGCGGAATCTCGCAGGCGTCGGAGTAGCCCTGCGACGTGATCCCGTGCGCCGTATTGCACCTGGTCGCCATGTTGGCGAAGCCGATGAACACGGTGAGTTCGACCAGCGCCGCGGGGCCGAGCCGGTCGAGCAGACGCTTCGACAGCTCGTCGGTGACGGTCGGTGGCGTGTTCGTCATGGCCTCGGCGTACTCGAGCACGTCCCGCTCCAGCGGCGTGAACACCTCCGACTCACGCCAGCGCGGCACCTGGCTCGCCTTGGCCAGGTCCAGGTTCTGGTTCAGCGCGTGGAAGTAGTTGATGTCGAGGCACCAGCTGCAGCCGACCTGTGCCGCGACGGCCATGTGCGCGAACGTCTTGAGGCTCGCGTCGGCCGCGTCCCACTCGCCCACCTTGGCCGAGAACTCCTGGTTGGCCTCGGCGAGCTTGGGGTTGTTCCACAGCACCGCGACGGGCTCGGGCACGGCCCCGAGCTGCTTGATCATGCTTTCGCTGAGCTCGGCGGTGAGCTCGGCCTTCGGAACGCGTAGCGTCATGGTGTTCTCCTTGTGCGTGTGCCTGTTTGGCCGTTCGGCATGAAGACACCGCCGGACCCGTGCATGTGACAACGGGGCTGAGGAGTATTCCGGGACCCCGGCACCTTCAGTTCCTCACCTGGCGGCTACATCGAGCGCGCCGCCGAGCGAAGGCGTGACGGAACCGTGGTTCCCCGACGCCTTCGCCAGGTCGGCCACCCGGCCGGCCCAGTACGGCTGGTCCACCATCTGAGGTACCACCACCTGGGGCGCGCCGGCCCGGGTGGCCGTCGTTGTCGTGCCGGCGCCGCCG
Organism: Streptomyces sp. NPDC048473; assembly: GCF_043200155.1. Lineage (NCBI taxonomy): Bacteria > Bacillati > Actinomycetota > Actinomycetes > Kitasatosporales > Streptomycetaceae > Streptomyces > Streptomyces sp. NPDC048473. The sequence continues at coordinate 144,458 of NZ_JBICXE010000013.1, read as the reverse complement.
TGGTGCACGACGGCGGCCACCCGGCCGAACAGCGCCTGCTGGTTGACCTCGCCGACGACGAAGCAGTCGTCCCGGCCGTCGACCAGGGCCAGATCGGCCCAGCCGTGGGAGACGAGTACGCGGCGGTCCTGCGCGCGGATCGCCTCGATGGTCACCCGGGCGGCGTCCTTCGAGGCGCGCATGGGCATGCTGCCGAAGCCCACGTACACCGGTGGTGCGCCGACATCCAGGAACGCCACCAACTCGGCCGGGAGCGGGCGTTCGTCCGGCAGGATCCACGCACCGCTCCGCACGACGTCGACGTCCGTCGGCTGCCACGGGCTCAGGGTCGGGTTCGTCGCCGGCCGCGGGTGGTCGGTGAAGACATGGTCGCGGACGTTGTCCACCGGTGGCAGGCCAGTCGACGCCCGGTGGGTGTTGAACGCCGCGCCGAACAGCGCATTCATGCTCCGGGCGTTGAGGTCCCACAGCACCCGGTTGTCGGTCACGTCCGGTGGCAATGGCCGGCCCGGGTACACATGCGGCGGGTGGTGCGGCGACGGCAGGGTGGTCGGCTGGAGGCTCGCGTACACGTAGCGGATGTTCCAGTTTCTCGGCCACCGACCGCGCGCCGGCCGCGGACGGAGACAGGCCGGTCGCCACCAGCGCATCACACCCCTCGGCCGCCACGGCGAGCGTGTCGAAGTACGCGGCGACCAACTCGGCCACGCGCCGGGGCAGGCCCGCAACCGGCGGCGGCGTCGCCCCGGCCACCGTCGGGCGCACCCGCGACGGCTGCAGTGACGCCCGGCAGATCGGCGGAGTCGGCGACAGAAATGCTCTCGCCGGCGCAGATGATATGTCCGGGATGTCTGTCGAGTCCGCGACTCCGGGACGCCATCCCCGTGAGTCGTTCGGAAACCTGCCTGGGCACCTTGATATACGTCCGGTGGGTCGGCGGCGGCCTCGGCGCCCCGCGACAGTCCTTAGGAGTCCTCGGGCTGCAGGTCGATCGGCAGACACACCTGGAAGCGGGTGTCGCCGGGCCGCGAAGAGACCCGGATGTCCCCATGATGCTTGTTGACAATGATGCGGTAGGAGATGTCCAGCCCCAGTCCAGTGCCCTCACCGACCGGTTTGGTGGTGAAGAACGGCTCGAAGATCCGGGGTCTGATCTCAGCCGGAATGCCTGTGCCCGTGTCGGCCACCTCCACGAGCAGCCGCGCGTCCTCCCTCCACGTCCGAATCGTCAGCGTGCCCCCGTCAGGCATGGCATCGACGGCGTTGACGATCAGATTGGTCCACACCTGGTTGAGCTCGGCTCCGAATGCCGGAATCGGCGGCAGCTCATGGGCGTACTCCTTGACCACCTGGACACCGGACGGGATCTTCGCCTGCAGCATCGTGAGCGTGGCGTCGAGCAATGTGTGTACATCCACGGTCTGCTGCGGTGCCCGGTCCAGCTGCGCGTACTGCTTGGCGGCGCCGACCAGCCCGGAGATGCGGGTCACGGCATCTTCGATCTCGCCCATCAGAAGTTCCGCGTCGATGGTGTACGCCAGCCAGCGCACCGTGGAGCCGAGGTTGTCCTCACCGATGGTGTCGGTGACCGAGGTCAGCCACGGCACGCCGATGTCCGCGGCGACCAGTGTCGGTGCCAGTTCCCATGCTTCTGTCACCCCGTGCTCATCGAGCCAGTCGCCGACGGCATCCTCGGCATCGGCAGCGGCCAGCGCGGGCAGACCGGAAGCCTTTGCGGCCTGTTGCACCGCATCATCCTGCAGCTCTACGAGACGGTGCAGGTCGGTGCCGTCCAGCCGACCGTCAGCGATCATGGCGAGTTTGTGGCGCATGCCGGCCACTCGCTCCCGCAGAGCCGCAGTGGCCCGCACAGCGGCTGCCGCAGGATTGTTCAGCTCATGGGTCAGGCCTGCCGACAGCGAGGCCAGGGCCAGCAGCCGCTCCCGCTCACTGACGATCGCGTTGGCCGCCCGCGTACCGAAGAAGAGTCCCTCCAACAGGTGCAGCGCCATCGGGAACCACGTGCGTACCGCGTGGGCGAACTCGTCGGCGGGCAGCACGAAGAACTCGGCATCGGTGACAGCCCGCAGTGTGTGGGGATACCGCTGCTCGACGCGGTCCCCGAGGTATGCACGGGTCGCCCCGCTGTACACGCCGCGCTGATCGGTGCGGCTGACCTCCACCTCGTCGCCGTGCAGCACGCGGCTGAGCGCGATTGCACCGCTGAGCAGCACGAAGAAGCATGTGGCCGGTTCACCCTCCCCGTACACGACGCTTCCGGCCGGCCGTTGCTCAGCACGGCCGCGCTCCGCCAGCCAATTGAGCTGCTCGTCGCTGAGCTTCTCGAACAGGAACAGCGTCCGCAACTGCTCCGGTGACAGATGTACTGGCGTGGTCACTGTGCCTCCAGATAGCGATGCACCAAGGAGACGGCCATGGCTCCCTCTCCGACGGCCGACGCGACTCGTTTGACCGAGGAGGAACGCACATCTCCGGCGGCGAAGACACCAGGCACGCTCGACTCCAGGTGGTACGGATCTCTCGGCAGCCGCCAGCCCGCCGGACGCTGCCCTCCGGTCACCAAGTCCGGGCCGGTCAGCACGAATCCGCGTTCATCACGGGAGACCACTCCCTCCAGCCACTGCGTATGCGGCTCGGCCCCGATGAAGATGAACAGCCAGGACGCAGCAACGGTGCGCACGGCGCCGGACCGACTCTCGCGAAGGGTCAGTCGCTGCAGGTGTCCCTCGCCCTCACCGCCGAGGACTTCGGTCCACGCGTGGATCTCGATGTTGTCGATGCCGTTGATCTGGTCGATGAGATAGCTGGACATCGAACGGGTCAGATCACCTTGGCGGATGAGTACGTGGACGCGCCGCGCGTAGCGCGAGAAATAGACCGCTGCCTGTCCTGCGGAGTTGGCTCCGCCGACGATGTACACATCCTCCCCGGAGCAGCTGGGAGCCTCGGTGACGGCGGACCCGTAGAAGACGCCCGCACCCGTGAACTCCTGCAGCCCGGTGGCGGCCAGCCGCCGGTAGGCCACTCCGGTGGCCAGGACCACGGTGTGGGCGGCAATGGAGCCCTCCGGCCCCAGGTGCAGCACCCGGCCCGATCCTGCTGCTTCCAGCGCGACGGCCCGTTGCGCACTCAGAATCTCCGCCCCGAACTTCAGCGCCTGGCGGCGAGCACGTTCCGTCAGCTGGGAACCGGAGACGCCGTCGGGAAAACCGAGGTAGTTCTCGATGCGGCTGCTCTGTCCGGCCTGCCCGCCGGTCGCCTGCTGTTCCACCAGGACCGTACGCAAACCCTCCGAAGCCCCATAGACGGCAGCTCCCAGACCGGCCGGCCCGCCACCGACGACCACCAGGTCGTAGAAATCCGAGGCCGGAACTGTACTCAGTCCTACCTGCGCAGCGAGTTCCCGCTCGGTGGGGGAGACCAGGGGCTTGCCGTCCGGGGTGATGACCAGCGGTACGTCGGTCGCCGACATTCCGGCGGCGGCCAGCAGACGTTGCCCTTCCGGCTCGTCGGACAGAAGCCACCGGTAGGGCACGAGGTTGCGGGTGAGGAAATCCCGGACCGCGAAGGACGGTGCGGACCAGCGGTGTCCGACCACGCGGGTCTCCGTGATCCCTGGATCAGGCGTGGCGTGCCACAGGTCCAGCAGAGTGTCGATCACCGGGTAGAGGTGCTGTTCCGGCGGGCTCCAGGGTTTGACGAGGTAGTGGTCGAGGTCCACGACGTTGATGGCGTCGATCGCCGCTTCCGTGTCGGCGTAGGCGGTCAGCAGCACACGACGGGCGAGCGGGAAGAGATCCATGGCCGCCTCGAGGAACTCGATGCCGTTCATGTGCGGCATTCGGTAGTCGGCCAGTATGAGCGCGAGCTGATCGCCACGCAGCTTGATCTCGCGCAGTGCGTCCAGGGCATCGAGGCCGGAGAGGGCGCGCACGATGCGGTAGCGGTCGCCGTACTGGCGCCGGATGTCGCGGGCGACCGCCCGGGAGACCGCCGGGTCGTCGTCGACAGTCAGGATTGTCGGGTTCGCCATGGCTCCATCATTCCCGCAAAGATGCGGAAACGACGGGTGAAGATCCGACGGGGGCTTCGGCAACCACGGTGATCAGCTCCGGAGGAAGGCCCCGGCCGGGGCCTTGATCACCATGGTTGCCGGGCGGACAAGGGCTACCGGGGTGCCGACGGCGCGGTGTGAATTGTCCACCGTGGCCGTCGGCAGCGCCTCTCGGTCGACCGAGAGGCGGGGGACGTCGCGCATGCGCGGCTTCGCGCGCTCGGAGAACAGGCCATGGCCACGCTCATGAGCTGACGGCTCCTGCGGAATCCGCGTTGCAGCACTGCTCGCATCACCGGCCCGTCCGGGCCGTCCTCGGCCGGCCGGTCGGCCCGGTGACCATGCAGGCTTCCCCCGCCACGGGAACAGGTCCGCGAACTCCTCGTCGCTGAACAACGGCCCGAGCTCGTCCCGGATCCGGATCGCCAGGCTGCGCTTCGGGAAGGCCACCCGCGCCACCCGCACTGTCTCCGCCGAAACCCCACCCGGTCCACTCGGCCGCATCGACATCGACACACCCCCCATACGACAACGTCGGCCCAAGACCACAACCAGGTCCTGGGAACCGTCGTCACGCGAGGCCCCGAATCAACCAACCGCGTCCCTCGCATGTGTGCGGGGCCAACCGCCTCCGCCAGGCCAGGATCACAGTGTCTTTGCCGGAGGGCCCTGTCCGGGGACCAGCGGCGGATCACGTGACTGCTCAGCTGTCGGTCGTTGGTCTGTGTGGCTGCCCGGTCCCCCGATGCCTCAGGTCACGCGCAGTCCGCCGTCGACGAACAGGTCGAGGGCGTTGACGCCGGTGTTGCGGAGGACGAATTCGGTGGCATCGACGACCTCGGCCGTCGTCACGAGGCGTCCGACAGGGGTACGCGCCAGGTGGGGGTGTTCGGGCGCGTCGCGCCACTTCGGGCTGTCTCCCACCACGCCCGGGTGGATCGCGTTGATGCGGTGGGGTGCGATTTCCACGGCCAGGGTTTTCACCAGACCGGTGATGCCGCTGTTGAAGGCGGTCACCATGGTGGAACCGGGGTAGGGACGTTCCTTGGCCAGGCCACCGAAGAGCACGACCGAAGCGCCGGGGGTGAACCGGTCACGCAGGGCTCGTACGGTCTCGGTGTAGCCCACCAGTTTGGTGGTCACGCTCTCGATGGCTGCTGCGATATCGAAGTCCGCCAGGGAATTGACGCCTTGTTTGATGGCGGTGATCACCAGGTTGTCGACCTCGCGCACTTCGTCGAGCGCGGCGGCGATCGTCTCCGGCCGCGACAGGTCAACGGCCAGGCCTCGGGTGATGCCGCCGATTTCGCCGGCCACGGTGTCGGCGTGAGCCGTGCTGCGGCTGGTGATGATGACAGTGTCCCCGCGGTCGGCAAATCGCTGGGCCACAGCGCGGCCCAGTCCGCTGCTTCCTCCGACGATGATCGAGGTGGTCACGATCCAGTGGTCCCTTCTGGCTGACAGGTAGCTGACAAGGAATTCCTTCGAAGCAGGATTCAGCGGTGACGCAGCTGGATCGATCCACTCCGGTGGCACACGGACTCTGCACCCCCAGGCGCGTCGCCCACCGATTCGTAGCCGGTCGAGCCACTCTGCCGCGTTGCGGCGGAGTGGCGGATCATGCTCGCCGTAGACGTCAGCGAATGGCTGCAGCCGGGGCTGCCAACAGCGCAGACGGCACCCTGACGGAGACTTCCACTGTCGGGGTACCGAGATCCTCAGGGCCCACTGGCAGCCGCCCATCGGCGTCCGTGCTGATCGGACGCGTGTCTGCGCCGATCGGTCCGGTCCGGGGCCACCTGGCAAACGAGCGCACCTCCTCGCGTGGCTGCGCACCTCCGCGAACGCGATGGCGCTCGGGCCGGCGGTGGCCGAGTTCATCGAATACGGGCATACCCGGTCACTGGCCGCAGGAGCCCTGCTGATGGCTGTCGGAGCGGCCGGGCCGGCCCACTGCGCCGTGCGCTACAGGGACGCTGCTGCCGACATCCGACAGCAACGGCTGCGCGCCGCAGGCCGGACCGGAGGACCACTGGCAGCAGCGTCGTACTGACCGTCGCACTCACTGCCGCCCGGCTACTGCTCTGATGGCCCCGGGCGGCCGGGACCGGACCGACGGCCCGCATTCGGACTACGACGGCGGCCTCCTCAAGTAGTCGACTGCGGCGAGATCGTCGTTGTCGTGGCCGGCTGCGACGGTTGCTTCCAGGCGGTCTCGGACGGCCTGGAGCAACGGGCTGGGGGTGGCGGCTGCCGCGGCTAGTTCGATGTCCTTCAGGGCGAGTTGCACCGCGAATCCGGGCGCGTACGAGGCGTCGTCCATGACGCCCACCTTCTGCAACTCGTACGGCATGGCGAGCGGGCCCGCCTCAAGCACCCGGACGAACGTCGTGTGGTCGACGCCGAGTGCGTCGCACAGTGAAAGGACGTCGCTCATGGCGACCGTCGAGGCAGCCATCCACGCGTTGACCACAAGCTTGACGGCGCTGCCCTCGACCCCCGTCCCGACGTGGAGCACGGACGAGCCGAGATCGTCGAGTACGGGACGCGCCCGCGTAAGGACGCCCTCGGGGCCGGCTGCCAACCAGACAAGCTTGCCCTGCCGAGCGGGAGCGGTGCTTCCCGAGACCGGTGCGTCGAGGTACGCAACACCGTGATCACGGGCCAGACCGGCCAACAGGCCGGCGTACCGCGGCCCTACCGTGCTCGCCTGCACCCAGACGGCATCGTTGTCGATCCGACCGATGGCATCCGACATGACCTCCGCGACCGCATCGCCGTCACGGAGCACAGTGATGACGACGGACGCGCCGGAGACCGCATCTCCCACCGCCCTCACTGCCGTGACCCCGGCAGAGTGCTCTGCGACCGCACGGGCCCTCTCCTCCGTACGGTTCCAGAGCCGTACCTCGTGGCCGGTATCTCCGAGACGCATCGCCATCGCGGCGCCGAGTGCGCCTGCTCCCAGAACAGCGACGGTGGAAGCGTGAGACATGGAAGACCTCCTTTCTGTTTCCCTTGTCCATGCTCCGCCGGCAACCCGAGTCTTTACGGGCAAGGAAACCCCCGGCGGGGCGTCGCGGGCTCAGCTCACCGCCACGCCGTAGGGGCTGGCGCCGAGGGTGACAGTCGCGACGACCTTGTGGGAATTCGGGTCGATGACCTTGAGGGTGCCCGCTCCCTGGTTCGTGACGTAGATCGCCTCGTCGGTGACCTCCAGGTTGAACGGGTCGGTGCCGGGAGGGCCCAGGGCAATGGTCGCCGAGACACGGTGGCTGCCGGTGTCGATCACGGATACGTTGCCCGGGCCGAGATCGGCGGAGTAGGCGAAGTGGCCGTCGGGCCCGATGGCCACGTCAAAGGGGCCCTCGCCCACGGACACGGTGGTCGCCTTGCCCGTACGGGTTGCGACGGCAAGGACGTGCGCTGCCACCTCGTCGGCGACGTAGGCCGACTTGCCGTCCGGGGTGATGGCGACGCCCACCGGGGAGCGCCCTGCGGGGATGGTCCGGTCGACCCGGCGCGTGCGGGTGTCGATGACCGACAGGCTGCCGGACCCGGAATTGGCCACGTAGGCCGAACCACCGTCAGGACTGAACGCCACGTTCACCGGAGACTTGCCGACCGGGATGGTCGCGACCACCCGGTTGGTTCGGGTGTCGATCAACGAGACGGTGTTCGAACTGCCGTTGGTGACGTAGAGGGAGTTGCCATCGGGGCTGAGACCGACACCGGTGGGGCTCTTCCCGACCGGCACGGTTGCGACGATCTTGTTGTTCCGGGTGTCGAGGACCGAGACCCGGGCCGAGCCACTGTTGGCGATGTACACGTGCTTGCCGTCCTTGCTGACCGCGACGCCTTCGGGCGCCACGCCGGCCGGCACGGTTGCGACGACCTTGTAGGTACCGGCGTCGATCACCGAGAGCGTGTCGTCCTGCTGGTTCGTGACATACACGCGACCACCGGCACCGGCGTGGACGGGCGCGACCGGCACGGCGGAGTCCTTGCGGACCGAGGTGGCGGGCGTACAGGAGATCAACAGCATCCCGATGCCCGCCGCGAGTACCGGCCGGAGCGTCCTGCCGGGTCGCCGGCGGCCGTTGCCGACTCGGGTCCGCAGGGCAGAGAACATCTCGCCTCCTGTGCGCATAGCGATGGTTCGGTCCAGGGCCGGGCCGGGCGGCGTCTCGCCGACGCCGCCCGGGGGCAGGGAAGGATCAGGTCAGGAGCCCGCGGGCGTAGTAGTCCTTCTCGTCCCGAACTCCGGGGAGTGCAAAGAAGTAACCCCCGCCCCGTGGGCTGATGAACGGCACCAGTGTTTCGTCTTCCAGCCGGGTCTGCATGGCGACATAGGTGTTCAGCTCTTGCTGGAAGCAGACGAATGCATGCCCCATGTCGAGTTCCGGCAGGTTGAAGCTCCGGTCGTAGTCGTAACTGCGACGCAGGATGGTGCTGGTCGCCGCGGTCTGCGGAGTCTGGGGATTGGCGAGGCGGATATGAGAATTCAGCGGGGTGATCAGGCCCTGCGGGTCGTTGGTGTAGATGGGGTCGAGGAGATCCGTGGCGTTCGCATCCACGGCGTACATGGGGGCGCCACTCGCCTTGCGGCGGCCGAAGATCTGCTCTTGTTGAGCAACGGGCACCTTCTGCCACGCCTCGATGAAGAAATGCACGATACGCACCACGTGGTACGTGCCGCCCGTGGCCCAGTCCGGTTCGGCGCTCTTCGGCTGGACCCAGACCACCTGATTCATCTGGGCATCGTCGGTGACGGTCGGGTTGGAGATGCCGTCCTTGAAACCGAACCAGTCACGCCGGACACCGACGGGACGCTCCGGATTGCGCTGGCCGTCAATACGCCAGCGCAGCTTCGCCGCGGACTTGGTGTGCATCAGAATGTCGAGCAGCGCGTGCACCGTCGTGTCGCGGTGATCAGCGCAGATCTGGACCAGCAGGTCACCGTGGCTCAGCGCGGGATCCAGGTCGTCATGGCGGAAGGGCGTCATCTTGACGAGCTGGACCGGCTTGCGCGCGTTCAACCCGTAGCGGTCGTCGAAGAGGGACGCGCCCACTCCGACCGTGAGAGTGAGACCATCCGCCACGAACGTGGGCCCCATGATGCCGTTGTCCGATGGCGTTGCGGTCGGGGGCACCTCCGGTGGCCTGCCGCCCGCCGTGAGGAAGCGGGCTCGCGCGGTCAGCGTGCGGAACAGGTCGGTGAGCTCCGCGCGGTCGGAAGCGGTCACGTCGAACGAGACGAAAATCGCGTCCTGTTGGGGCGCAGTGGCGATGCCTGCCTGATGAAAGCCGTGAAAGGGAATCGTACGGGACTTCGGTTGCGCCTTGATCTCGCCCATCGTGTCGGCGAGCGCCTCACCACTGCCCAAGGCGGCTCCGCCCGCTGCTCCGGCCAGGCCCGCGGCGGCGCCGTGCAGAAACGACCGCCGGGCAAACGCACTTGCCGGGCACCCTTCGCCGCTCCACCCGTCCTCCAGGGACGCGGATGTCTCGTCAGCCATGGTTCCCCTCAGGCAAGGATCCCGGCGGCAAGCCGTACGGCGCTGCCGCCATCGGATTCCGTGAACTGGCCCCGGCTCAAGTGGCGCGCGACCGCATGCGGCAGCCCAACCGGCGTCTGGAGTGCCGCCAGTTACATAACCGTTCCGCAAAACGAAATATATTGGACATCCAGACTCGCGCCACTTGGAGAGACGACGCTTGGTCGACCTCTCTCACCGCAGACGTCGTGCTGGGATCGCGGCCCGTCGAGCGCGCGACGGCGCATACAGTCCTGTGGTGTGAATGGATCGTACGGATGCACGGAGCAGGTGGACGTCCTCAGTCACTTCTTCAGCGCGTACGCCGAGGGAGTGTCCTCCTGTCCGATCCGCAAGGTCGCCATGATCGCCAGGTGCACATCACCCACCACAACCACGTCGTACTGTGCGTCTGTCCTGTCTGTCGCGGCCTGTGTCTTCGCCATTCCGACGCGCCCCGTTCCTGCGCCGAGCGCATCGGCGCGACGTGACGCCCATTGCGGCGTCGGCGCCGATCCGCCATCGCCACGCCACCGTGTGGGTGGACGACCTGCGCGGCCAGTGCGTCGCGGGCCGGTGCCGGCCGATCGGCCGGCACGCCAAGCACCCGCCAGGCGGTTGACACGGCCCGGCGGCACCCAGCCCGCTCGACGCCCTCGGACACCACTCCAGCGCAGAAGCCCAGGTTCCCCGGGTCGCTGCGCTGCCGCACGCCGAGCCCTCTGCGTTCCTCTGTCCCCTGTGCGCGCATCCCGCTCAAAGCCCTTGCCGGGGGCCGTGTCGTTCCGGCCCGCTGTGCCGGAGCCCGCGGCTCGCGGCGCGGGCGGCAGCAGATTGTGGGGCGGCGCGGGCCTGAGGATGCCGGCGGCTGGGTGTCGTCGTGCGCGGTGAGAGGGGAGATGGCGGAGATGACGGAGATGACCAGGTGGTCGATGCTGTTGAGCAACCGCGTCCACTCGGCGCCCAGTTTTCTGCGCAACCGTCCTTGTCGGCTCACCCGGAATCTGTAGCTGATCAGGCCCGCGGTCTCCGCATCCTCCGGATTCGGCAGAGCTCAGCCGACAAGGACGGTACGGCAGGAATACCCACATCCCGGTGGGTCGTCGTCCGCGCCCGCAGTCCCGGGCGACGTCCGCGGATCGGGGGTGGCTGTGTCGCGCGAATGCTCCACCGGGGTAGCGCACGGGTTGGACCGCGTGCTTGCTGGTAGTGAGCTACGTGCGATGTGGGGATCCCAGGAGTGGAGATGCAATGCGGTGTCGGTCCAAGCTGCCCGAACTGGCCACTGCCGTCGTTGTCGTCATCGTCCTCCTGGTCGGTGGTTGTGCCGGCGAGCGGCCACCGGAACGGGAGCCGGCGCAGGCGCAGCCGGCGGCTGTCCCCCTGCAGTCGCCGGCGGTTGCGCAGGGTGCCCCGCTGAAGGAGCCGGCGCAGATGGTGAGCCGCAACGGGGTCCTGCGGGTGGAACTCGTCGTGGCGAGGCGAAAGGTGGAGGTGGGCGGCCGCAAGCTGTGGGCCCTCACCTACAACGGCCACTACATGCCGCCGACGCTGCGGATCCGGCCGGGGGACAAGCTGGATCTGACGATGAAGAACGCGCTGAACGAGACCACCAATCTGCATGTCCACGGACTTCATGTGTCGCCGAGCGGCAACTCCGACAACGTCTTCATCCACATCCATCCCGGCCAGACGTTCCATTACGCCTACCAGTTCCCGAAGAACCTCGCCGCCGGCACCTACTGGTACCACTCACATGCGCACACGATGTCCGCGCCGCAGGTCGCCGGGGGCATGTCGGGCGTCCTCATCGTCGACGGACTGCAGCAGTACCTGCCGACGGGCTTGCGTCACATCACCGAGCATGTCATCGCGCTCAAGGACTTCCAGGTCGAGGGCGATGCGGTCAGGACCAAGGGCCTGCACATCGGCGCACCCACCAACCGCACGGTCAACGGCCAGCTGAACCCGACCATCCGTATCCGGCCGGGCGAGACCCAGCTGTGGCGGCTGGCCAACATCAGCGCCAACATCTACTACAAGCTCCGCCTGCAAGGTCAGCGGTTCCATGTGATTGCCCACGACGCCAACCCCGTCGACCGGATCTGGACGGCTGACTCGCTCCTCCTCGCGGCGGGCGCCCGCTTCGACGTCCTCGTGCAAGGGGGTCCGGCCGGCCGTAGCCAGTTGCAGACGCTCGCGTACAACACCGGGCCGGCCGGTAACAAGTTCCCGCAGGCGACCCTGGCAACCCTGGTGACCGAAGGACCGTCCGCACACCCGGCGGCCCTGCCCACCTCGCCCTTCGCGTCGACCGACGACCTGAGCCACGCGGCGATCGCCGCACGGCGCACCCTCGTGTTCTCCGAGAACAAGGACGGCAGCAAGTTCTACATCAACGGCAAGCAGTTCGACGCGAACCGGGTGGACGTCCGGTCCAAGCTGAACACGGTCGAGGAGTGGACCGTGCGCAACGACAGTAACGAGGAACACTCGTTCCACGTGCACGTCGACGATTTCCAGTTGATGAGTATCAACGGCCGTCCACACCATGGCCACGGCTTGCAGGACACGGTGAGCGTGCCCGCCAAGGGGCAGCTTGTCATCCGGATCCACTTCACGAACTACACCGGCAAGACCGTCTTGCACTGCCACATCCTCAATCACGAGGACGCAGGCATGATGGCGGTGCTGGAGATCGTCAAGTAACGGGCCGGCGTCGTACGGCCGGATTCGGCGGTCTGTCCGCCGATTGCTGGGGAAGCCGGGGAAGGGTGGGGTGTCGGGCGTGGTGGCGAGTGCGGTGGCGGTCGCGGGGGCTACGCCCCGCGCAGGGTCGCGACCCGCTTCTCGATCGCGGAGATCAGCGCCTCGACCCTGACCTCGAAGATCTGCTCGTCCGTCACCTCGGGCAGCTCGGTGCTCAGGCGGGTGATGTTCGGGAATCCCCGCGCGTCGACCAGGCGGTACTCGCGGCTCCAGGAGGATTCGTCGGCTGCCCGGATGTCCGCGTCGAACAGCAGGTAGGCGGCGCGCTGGCCGACGAAGGCGAGGAGCGAGTCGCCGACCATGCGGTAGTGGACGGCCGCCTCGGCGCCCTGGAGGCCGGCCTCCATGACGGCTCCGAGGATGAGTTCGACGACCCGGAACTCGTTGGGCCGCCGGGTGGTCCGGCTGGCCATGGTCGAGCCGACCACCGGATATTTGAGGGCGACCTCCAGCGAGCCGACGGCGAGCGCCCGGATGCGCCCCTTCCAGTCGAGGCCCTCGGGGATGCTGTCGAGCACCTCGCCGAGCGTGCGGTCCGCAACGGACAGCAGCAGCTCGTCCTTGTCGCGGAAGTGCCGGTAGATCGCGGTCGGGTCGGTGCCGAGCTCCTCGCCGAGGCGCCGGACGGTGAAGGCGTCCTCGCTTCCGCGAGCCGCGATGCGCAGGCTCGCCTCGATGATGGCGTCGGGCGTGAGCTGGCTGCCCGCGCGCTTGTTCCGGGCGGTGGTGGCGGGTGATTTCGGCATGGTGCGGCCAGTGTATCGATCGGAGACCGAGGCAGCGCAACACCGTTGACAACAACGTTGCGCTGCCGTTCACTCCTCCTCAACAACAAGCCAGCGGGTCCGCCCGCCGAGCCGGAGGATGCGTTGATGGCGAACACCAGCCAGCGGGCCGACACCGTTTTCGTGGGAGGCCGGGTCTTCACCGGGACCGGGCCGGCCCCGGTGGACGCGGCCGTCGCCGTCGGGGGCGGCCGGATCCTCGCCGTCGACGACGCGACCACGGTGCGGTCGCTTGCGGGCAGGGCCACGGAGGTCGTCGACCTCGCGGGCGGCCTGCTCGTCCCCGGGTTCCAGGACGCCCACGTCCACCCCGCGGTCGCCGGGGTCCAGATGCTCGGCTGCGACCTGAGCGACGAGCGCTCGGTCGACGGCTACCTGGCGGTGGTCGCCCAGTACGCCAAGGACCACCCGGACGCGGCCTGGATCCGCGGTGGCGGCTGGTCGATGGACATCTTCCCCGGGGGTACGCCGACGCGAGGCATGCTCGACGCGGTGGTCCCGGACCGGCCCGTCATGCTCACCAACCGGGACGGCCACGGCGCCTGGGCCAACACCCGCGCGCTGGAGATCTCGGGCGTCGACCGCCACACCCCCGATCCGGCGGACGGGCGGATCGAGCGGGAGCCGGACGGAGCTCCGGCCGGCACCCTCCAGGAGGGCGCCGTGGACCTGGTCGGCCGGCACCTGCCCATAGCGACACCGGACGAGGCGCACGCCGGACTGCTCGCCGCGCAGGAGCACCTGTTCTCCCTCGGGGTGACCGGCTGGCAGGACGCCATGATCGGCGTCTTCCCCGGCAACCCCGACAACTTCGACGTCTACCTGCGCGCGGCGCGTGAGGGTTCGCTGCGCGCCCGCGTCGTCGGCGCTCTGTGGTGGGACCGCGAACGCGGCATGGAACAGCTTCCCGAACTGGAGGAGCGCCGCCGCACCGGCCGGATCGGCCGCTTCAACGCCACCAGCGTCAAGATCATGCAGGACGGCATCGCCGAGAACTTCACCGCCGGAATGCTTGAGCCCTACCTCGACGGCTGCGGCTGCCCCACCGCCAACTCCGGGCTGAGCTTCATCGAACCCGGCCTGCTCGCCGAGGCGGTGTGCGCGCTCGACCGCTCGGGCTTCCAGGTCCACTTCCACGCGCTCGGGGACCGCGCCGTCCGCGAGGCCCTCGACGCACTCGCCGCAGCCCGCACCACCAACGGCGTCAACGACAACCGTCACCACATGGCCCACCTGCAGCTCGTCCACCCCGATGACATCGGACGCTTCGCGAGCCTGGACGTCGCCGCGAACATCCAGGCACTGTGGGCCGCGCACGAACCGCAGATGGACGAGCTGACGATTCCGTTCCTTGGGCCCGAACGCGCTGCCCTGCAGTACCCGTTCGGGGACCTGCGGCGCGCCGGAGCCCGGCTGGTCGCGGGCAGCGACTGGTCGGTGAGCAGCCCCAACCCACTGTGGGGCATCCACGTCGCCGTCAACCGCGTCGTCCCCGTCGAGGCGCCCAACGCGCCCGGGACACAGGAGCCCTGTGCCCCTTTCTTCCCCGAGCAGGCACTGACCCTGTCGCAGGCGCTGACCGCCTACACCGCGGGCAGCGCCTGGGTGAACCACCTCGACGACGTGACCGGCACCGTCGAGGTCGGCAAGTACGCGGATCTCGTCGTCCTCGACCGCGATCCCTTCGCGCACCCTGCCCTGGAGATCGCCGACACCCGGGTGACCCGGACCTACATCGACGGACAGCTCGTCTTCGCCGCCACCGACTGACCACGTACTTCACCAAACCCACCCCAGACGGAGGCAGACGATGCCATCAGCCAGAGCGGGATCGCGACGACAGTCACGGCCGTTGCGCCACACCGTACGGACCTTCATCGCGGCGGCCGCGGTGCTCATTTCGAGTGCGTGCAGCGGCACAGCGCACCCGGACCAGGGCGGCAGCGGAGCCGCCGCGTACCGGTTGACGGACCGGACGCCCGCCGCCGCGGGCAACCTGGACTCCTTCACCTGGTCGCTCTTCGCCGAGCCGACCTCGATCGACTACGCCTACGCGTTCGACTACCCGCCCAACCAGATTCTCGCCAATGTCTGCGAGAGCCTGCTGCGCTGGAACCCCGACCTGACGACCTCGCCGAACCTGGCGGCCTCGTACGCCAATCCGACGCCCACCACCTGGGTGTACAAGATCCGGCCCGGCGTGCGTTTCCACGACGGGACGGTGCTCACCGCGGACGACGTCGTCGCCTCGCTGCGCCGCAACCTCGACCCCGCCACGGCCAGCGTCTGGGCCTATCCGTTCCGGAACGTGAAGTCGATCGCCAAGAGCGGCCCGCTGGAGGTCACCGTCACGCTGGCGAAGCCGGACTCGACCTTCAACAAGTACCTGGCTGCCAGCCCCGGCACCGTCGAGTCCGCCGCCACCCTGGCCAAGGCCGGCAAGGACTACGGCAGCCCCAAGGGCGGTGTGAACTGCACCGGACCCTTCTCGTTCGCCTCCTGGACCCCGGGCCAGTCGCTCGTGCTCAAGCGGTTCGACGGTTACTGGAACCCCCAGCTCAAGGCCAAGTCGGGCCAGGCGAAGTTCGTATTCCTGAGCGACGCGACGACCCGCGTCAACGCCTTCCAGAGCGGTGAGGTCGACGGCGGCTGGATGGTCCCGGCCAGCGCGTACGCCCAACTGCGGTCCTCCCAGGCCGGAACGCTCTACTTCGGGCGGAACACCACCGTCGCCGACGAGGTGGTCAGCAACCTCAAGGGCCCGCTGGGCGACGCCCGGGTGCGCCAGGCCCTGCTCATGGCCATCGACCGCAAGGGCATCGTCAAGGCCGGAGTCGGCGGGGTCGGGGAGGTCGCCGACTCGCTGGTCACCGAGAACCTCTGGAGCGACGTGCCCGCGGCGACCCGCGACGGCCTCCTCAAGGACCTGCCGAGCTACCCGTACGACCCGGCCAAGGCCAAGGAACTCGCCGCGAAGGCCGGCGTGAACGGCCAGGAGGTCGTGATCGCGACCAGCCCGCTCGACTCCCAGACGACGATCATCACCCAGGCCGTCGCCCAGGCGGCCACGGCGATCGGCCTGAAGCCCCGGATCGACACCATCTCCGCCGAGAAGTACTCGACGCTCTTCACCGACCCGGCCGCCCGCAAGGGCATCGACCTCTTCCTCACCTTCTGGTACATGTCGATCACCGACCCCCTGGACATGTACGGATCCCTGCAGACCGGCGCGGACACCAACTACGGCAGCTGGTCCGACTCCGGCTTCGACGCGGCCGTCGACCGGGCCGTCGGCACCTACGACCCGGCCGGGCACGCCGCCGCCAACGCCGAGGCACAGCGGATCTCCATGAAGCAACTGCCCTGGCTGCCCCTGTACACGCAGCCCGTGAGTGTCTTCCTCGGCAAGCGGATCACCGGCGTCCAGCCGTCGATCGCCTATCTGTACTACCCGTGGGCGGCCGAGATCGGGGCGAAGGGATGAGAGCCCCAGTGACACGGGCAATACGGGTCCTGCGCAGACTGGCCGGGATGGCCGCGACCCTCCTGGTCACCTCGTTCCTGGTGTTCTCCTCGCTGTACCTGGCGCCGGGCGACCCGGCGAGCTTCCTGGTACGGGGGCGCAGCGCGAGCCCGCAGGAACTCGCCGAGATCCGGCGGCAGTACGGGTTCGACGAGCCGTTCCTGGTCCGGTACGGGCACTGGCTGGAGGGCGTCCTCCACGGCGACTTCGGCCGGTCCTACCTCTTTCACCAGGACGTCAGCTCGGTCCTCTGGTCGCGCCTGCCGGCTTCCTTGCTGCTGGTCGTGGTGTCGGCCCTGATGATCGCGGTGGTGGGCGTCGCGGCTGGGATGGTCGGGGCGCTGCGGCGCGGCACGCGCACCGACGCGACGCTGATGCTGCTCGTGACGGTGGGGGCCGCCGCCCCCGCTTTCGTCGCCGCCCTGCTGCTGAGGTCGGTGTTCGGGGTGCGGCTCGGCTGGTTCCCCACCATCGGGAACGGCACCGGCGTACTCGACAGCCTGCACCATGTCGTCCTTCCCGCGGTGGCCCTGTCCGTGACGTTCATGGCCCTGGTGACCCGCGTGACCCGCTCGGCGATGCTGGACGAACTGGGCCGTGAACACGTCGAGGTCGCGCTGAGCCGCGGCACACCCCGTTGGACCGTGATCCGGCGTCATGTCCTGCGCAACGCGCTCGGACCGATCGTCACGGTCTCCGGGCTGCTCGTCTCGGGGATGCTGGTGAGCACCGCGATCGTGGAGACCGCGTTCGGCATGTCGGGCGTGGGCTCGCTCCTCGTACAGTCGGTCAACCAGCTGGACTTCCAGGTGGTGCAGGCGATCGTCCTGCTCGTGGTGGCCGCGTTCGTCGTGGTCAACGCCCTGGTGGACCTGGTGCATCCGCTGATCGATCCGCGGGTGACGGCAGCGGGGAGCGCACGATGAGCGCACAGATCGCCGATGTGGTGCGCGGCCCGGTCACCCGGCTCAGGTTGTTGGGTGGCGGCTGGCTGCAGCGCCTGTGCCTGCTGCTCCTGGTCCTGTTCGTCCTGGTGTCCGTGTTCGCGCCCTGGCTGGCACCTCAGGATCCGACCTTCGGTGACCTGGGCGCGGGCCTGCAGGGCCCGAGCGCCGAACACTGGCTCGGCACCGACCAGGGTGGACACGACACCTTCTCGGCCCTGATCGAGGGAGCCCGTACGAGCCTCGCCGGGCCGCTCGCGGTGGTGGTGTTCTCCACCGTGACGGGCATCGCCGTCGGCCTGTTCACCGCCTGGCGGGGCGGATGGACCGACACCCTGGCCGGCCGGATGCTCGACATCGTGTTCGCCTTCCCCGCGCTGCTCGTCGCGATCCTCGCGGTGGCGGTCTTCGGCAAGGGGATGACGGCGCCGGTGATCGCCATGGCCATCGCGTACATGCCGTACACCGCGCGTCTGGTGCGCGGCCTGGCCATGCAGGAGAAGGCCAGGCCCTACATCGCGGCCTACCGCGTGCAGGGGCACTCCGGAATGTTCGTCGCGGTCCGCAGACTGCTGCCGAACATCGGCCCGACCGTGCTCGCGCAGTCGACGGTCAACTTCGGGTACGCGCTGCTCGACCTCGCGGCCCTGTCGTTCCTGGGGCTGGGCGTGCAGCCGCCGACACCCGACTGGGGCGCGATGATCAACCAGAGCCAGGCCGCCGTTCTGCAGGGCGAGCCGCTGTCCGCGATCGTGCCCGCGGTCGCGGTCGTGCTGGTCGTCGTCGCCTTCAACGTCGTCGGGGAGAACTTCGGCGACCGGCTCGCGGGGAGGGACTCCTGATGACACTGCTGGAGTACGAGGACCTGAGCATCGAACTGCCCGGGATGGCCCGCCCGGTCCTCGACGGCATCAGCCTGAGCGTCTCCGCCGGCGAGGTCGTCGCCCTGGTCGGCGAATCCGGCTCCGGGAAGTCGGTCACCGCTCGGGCCGCCCTCGGCCTGTTCCCGGCCGGCGCCGGGATCGACGGCCGGGTCCGTGTCGACGGGACCGACCTGGTCGGCGCCGACGCCGCGAGTCTGCGCGCAGTGCGCACGACCAAGGCATCGATGATCTTCCAGGACCCCCGGGCCGGCATCAACCCGGTGCGCCGTATCGGGGACTTCCTCACCGAGTCGCTGCGCCTGGGCCGCAACTGGTCCAAGGACCGCGCGAACGCCCGGGCCGTCGAACTGCTCACCGCGGTCGGCCTACCGGACCCCGCCCGGCACCTGAACCAGTACCCGCACGAACTCTCCGGCGGCATGCTCCAGCGCGTCATGATCGCCGGTGCGCTCACCGCCGAACCCCGGCTGCTGCTGTGCGACGAACCGACCACCGCCCTGGACGTCAGCACCCAGGCCGAGATCATGGCCATCCTGGGAAGGCTGCAACGCGAGCGCGACCTGGGCCTGCTCCTCATCACCCACGACATCGAACTCGCAGCCGCCGCCTGCGACCGGATCTACGTGATGTACGCCGGGCGGATCGTCGAGACGGCGACCACGGCCGAACTCTTCGCCTCACCCCGCCACCCGTACACCGCCGGCCTGCTCGGCTCGTCCCCGCCCCTGTCGGCGCCGGACGGCCCGGTCGCCCGCCTCACCCCGATCCCCGGGGCTCCGATGAGCCTGCTGGACTCCGCGCCCGGCTGCTCCTTCGCGGCCCGCTGCCGCTTCGCCCAGCCCGGGCGCTGCGACCAGTCACCGCCGCCACTGGAACGGCAGGGTCCGGCCCTGGTCGCCTGCCACCGCGCCGACGAACTCGCCGAAATGCCCGGCGCGGTCGCCGCGGCGGCAGTCGGCACTCTCTCGCCGAGCAAGGAGGACTGTTGACCACCGATCCCACTCCCGCAGCGCGCACACTGCTCCAGGTGAGCGGTCTGCGCAAGACCTACCGGACGGGAGCGGCGGAGGTCGTCGCGGTTGACGACCTGTCGTTCTCCGTACGGGCCGGCGGGGCGCTCGGCATCGTCGGGGAGTCGGGTTCCGGCAAGACCACCACGGCCAGGATGCTGATCGGCCTCGAACGCCCGGACGCGGGACGGATCCTGGTCCAGGGCGAGCCGCTGGCCGCGACCGTACGCGGGAAGGAGGCCCGGCTGGCCCGGGCCAAGGCGGTCCAGATCGTCTTCCAGGACCCCTACCTCTCGCTGGACGCGCGGATCAGCATCGGCGCGACCATCGACGGGGTGCTGCGCCTGCACGGGCTCCACGACCGCGCGGCCCGGGCGGCCCGGGCCAGGGAGCTGCTGGCCCAGGTCGGCCTCGGCGACCGCGAGGCGGCCGCGCTGCCCCGCAGGCTCTCCGGCGGGCAACGCCAACGTGCGGTGATCGCACGGGCGTTGGCCGTCGAACCCGCTGTGCTCGTGCTCGACGAGGCGGTGTCCGCCCTGGACGTGTCGGTGCAGGCACAGGTGCTCAACCTGCTGTCGGATATCCGCCGCGACACCGGCATCGGCCTGGTGTTCGTCAGCCATGACCTGGCCGTCGTCCGGTACGTCTGCGACGAGGCGCTCGTCCTGTACCGGGGTCGGACCATGGAATACCGGCCCGTCGCGGATCTGCTCACGACACCCGGACATCCCTATACCCGGCTGCTGCTGGCGTCCGTTCCCCGGCCGGGCTGGGACCCCGACTCGATCAGCCGCCGGCGCCGGGAGCTCGATCCCCTGAAGTCGCACGGTCCGGGGTGACGGGGGAGGATGAAGACCATGACGGTGCCACCGCCCCCTGGGGGAACGGTGGCACCGTCATGTCGTCAGCGCGGGATCGCCCGACCGGAATGGCCCGGGGGAGCGTCGCCGACCGCCTCACTGAGCAGTCCATGCAGGAGTGGGACCGGCGCGCCGAGCAGGATCCCAAGCATGGGTGAACATCGGATTCGGTCAGTGACTGGTCCGGACGAGACTCGTGACCAACTCGGTGTGACGTTCGCTGTGTTGTTCCGCATCTGAACGAGCGGCAGCGGCGGCTGTTGACGGGTGCGGCGGCCCGGGGGCTGGGGCACGGCGGTGTCCGGGCCGTCGCAGTGGCCGCTGCGGTCAGCGAGACGACGGTCCGTAAGGGCGTATTCGAACTCGAGGCGGGCGAGGAGCCCCTGGGGCAGATGCGGCGGCCGGGCGGGGGCCGCAAAAGGGTCGCGGATCTGAATCCGGGTCTGCGGCCGGCGCTGTTGGCGCCGGCCGAACCGGATGTGCGGGGTGACCCGATGCCGCCGCTGCGGTGGACGGTGAACTCC
Organism: Streptomyces sp. NPDC048473; assembly: GCF_043200155.1. Classification (NCBI taxonomy): domain Bacteria; kingdom Bacillati; phylum Actinomycetota; class Actinomycetes; order Kitasatosporales; family Streptomycetaceae; genus Streptomyces; species Streptomyces sp. NPDC048473. Next base: position 123,547 of record NZ_JBICXE010000013.1, on the reverse strand, counting down.
ACCCGCACGCTTGCGCGGGAGCTGACCTGGGCCGGGCACCGTGTCAGTGCTGACACCGTCGCCGACCTGCTGCGGGAGGAAGGCTTCAGCCTGCAGGCCAATGTCAAGAAGCTCAAGGGCAGCCGGCACCCGGACCGGGATGCCCAGTTCCGCTACCTCAACGAGCAGGCGCGCGAGCACCGGGATGCCGGCCCGGTGGTCCCCTGTGCCTGGGTCAGGATTTCGTCTCGTGGCTGAGCTGGCGCTCAAGGCTGTGTGTCAGGTGCTCCGCCATGGCTTCCGCGGCGCGATCGGCCTTTCTGCGCAGTATGGCGCGTACGACTCGTTCGTGTTCCACCAGCGTCGGGTCCTCGGTCACCTGGACGTTGGTGAGCCGGAAGACGTGCAGATGCGAGTGCAGCCGCTCCACCGCGTCCGCGAGCAGCGGCCGATGCGATGCCTGGGCGATTGCGTCATGGAGCCGCTGGTCCAGAGCGGCGAAGTCACGGTAGTCCGCGTACCGACCGGTCGGCCCCGGATGCGCCCGCATCTCCTCCACGATCCGCTCGATGGTGTCGAGCTGTTCCTCGGTCGCGTTGGTCGCGGCCAGCGCTGTGGCCCTCGGTTCCAGCAGCAGACGCATCTCGAAGAGTTCCTCAAGCCCCTGGCGGGTCAGCAACTCGGTCGCGCGGTATCCCGAAAGAGATCGCTTCACCACCAGACCGTCGGCCTCGAGCCGGGCCAGGGCTTCGCGCACCGGGGTCGGTGACACGCCGAGGGTACGCGAGAGGGCTTCGATGCCGACCCGGGCACCTGGTGCGATCTCGTGGTCCATGACCCTGGCCTTGATGTCCTCGTAGACGCTCTCCGAGAGCACCTGCCGGGCAGGAGACGAGCCCTGTGGCTTCCCGTTCGGCTGCCCTGTGCTGCCTGCGGAACGGTCGTGCGGCGGCATCCGTTCTCCTGCTGCTCGGGGCTTGTCGGGACACTCGCAGTTTAGCGAGGTGACGACAGGGCCCAGGACGGTCTCGGACGTGAGACGGCCCCGAGTGCCGTCGGGATGGGGCCGGCCCCTTCGAACGCTCGACATCGGTGATCAACCCTGGCCGAACATCTGCCGCTGCGACCGGAGTCCGTCGATCTCGACTTCCACCGTGTCCCCGGCCCGGAGGTGAGGCGTGCCGGGAAGTCCCGGGGCCACCCTGGCCGGAGTACCCGTGTCCACCGTGTCACCGGGCTCGAGGACCATGTACCGGCTGAGGTACCAGACGATGGGTCCACATTGAAGGTCATGTGCTTGGTGGTGAAGTTCTGTCGCTCCCGGCCGTTGACGCTCAGTCCCGGAGAGGTCGGACAGCCAGCTGTCGTCCGAGGGGACCGCTGGGCGTTCACCGCCGACAGGACCGAGGCGCATGCACTTCATGGGTATTCCTCTCTGGACAGGTCTCCTGGTGGATGGGCCCGGGAGTCGAGCGCCGATGGGACGGCGACTACGGGAGGCGCAGCCGATAGGCGCTGAGGGCTGTGCCGCCGAGGACGTCGGCCTGTTCGTGAGCGGCGAGTTCGTGGATCAGGGCGTGTGCTGTGTCGAATACCGTGGCGTAGTCGGCGGCCAGGGTGCACACGGGCCAGTCGGAGCCGAACATCACGCGATCCGGCCCGAAGGCGTCGAGGATCCTGGCGGCGAAGGGGCGAAGGTCCTCGACGCTCCAGCGCATCCAGTCGGCCTCCGTGACGAAGCCCGACAGCTTGCAGAACGTGTTGGGTTCTGCCGCGAGGTCGCGCAGGTGCGACGCCCACGGTTCAAGCGCCGCAGCCGCGATGCCGGGCTTGCCGGCGTGGTCCAGCACGAACCTGAGACCGGGCAGACGGCGAGCCGCAGCAGTGGCCGCCGGCAGCTGGTGCGGCAGGACGACAAGGTCGTACGCGAGGCCCGCGTCGGCGACCGCGGCCAGCCCCCGCAGCACATCCTCGCGTACCAGCCACTGAGGGTCGGCTTCGGCCTGGACCTGGTGACGCACGCCCACCAGATGTTCGCCTCCGGGCATCCCGCGCAGCTCGACAAGCCTGTCCGCCACACCCGGAGCGGTGAGGTCGGTCCATCCGACGACCCCGGCGACCAGCGGCTCCGATGCCGCCTGGGCCAGCATCTCCGGTGTCTCCTCAGCGACCGTCACCGTCTGCACGAGGACGCTCGCGACAACTCCGGCCTGTTCTGCCGCCGGACGCAGGTCCGACAGCGAGAAACTGCGTCGAAGCGGCGCCAGGGCCGGGCCGGTGATCCAGCCCTGGTCGCGTACGGCCAGGTCCCACACATGGTGGTGGGCGTCAACGACGATCGGTGCGGTCATATGGCACTCCCTGTACGCGGTTCGCCGCCGCTCCGGTCGGGCGACGGGCTCAGCGGGAGCGGTACGTTGGCGGGGAGCAGCCCATCGGCGCGAAGCTCCTCCCACAGAGGGGCCGGCAGGGGGCGCTGGAACTGCCCCACCGCATCCTCCACCTCCTGTGCGCTGCGCAGGCCGAGCAGCACGGACGCGACGGCGCGGTGGCCCAGGGGAAAGCGTGCCGCGACCGCCCGAAGGGGTACTCCGTGCTTCTCGCAGACCCGCTGCAGGGACAGCGCACGTTCCAGCATGTCCGGCGCGGCCGTCCGGTAGCCGTAGGTCGCTCCCCGTCCGGGCGCTGCGAGCAGTCCTGAATTGAAGACGCCCCCTGCCACCACCGAGACGCCCCGCTCTGCGGCGAGCGGCAGCAGTTCCTGGAGACCGCTCTGCTCCAGGAGTGTGTAGCAACCGGCGAGCAGCACGACGTCGATGTCGGTCTCCCGTACGAAGCGGGCCGGCATGGAGGGCTGGTTCATCCCCAGCCCGATGGCCTTCACCATGCCCTCCGCGCGCAGCTGTTCCAGGGCGGGATAGGCCTCGTCGAGAGCTTGCTTCCCGTGGTCGTCCGGATCGTGCAGGTACACGATGTCCACATGGTCCAGGCCGAGGCGGGTCAGACTGTCGTCCAGGCTGCGGCGCACGCCGTCGGCGCTGAAGTCCCACACTCGCCGGTGGGTTGCCGGGACTGCGAAGCCATTGGCAAGGTCGTCCCCCACTACGCCGGAGGCGGGTTCGAGCAGGCGGCCGACCTTGGTGGAGACGGTGTACTCGCTTCGCGGCCGGATGCCCAGCGCGGTGCCGAGGCGGCGTTCGGACAGTCCCAGACCGTAGTGCGGTGCCGTGTCGAACGACCGGATGCCGTGGTTCCAGGCCGCGTCGAGGGCGGCGGCCGCCTGCTCTTCGATCATCTCGGTGAAGAGGTTGCCGAGGGCCGCCGCGCCGAAGGCAAGGGGCGATGTCCAAGCGGTGCTGCTGCCGAGTGGTTCCCTTCTGAGAAGCTTGTTCATATGCCGACCGGCCTCAGGCGCAGACCGGCCATTCCCCCGTCGACGGCCAGGGCGGTACCTGTGACGGAGCCCGCCGCTGGGCCGGCCAGGCAGACGATGGCCGCGGCCACCTCGTCGGCGGTGACAAGACGCCCGTGCGGCTGGCGGGCGTTGAGCGCTGCCCGTTCCGCGGCCGGGTCGTCCGAGGCGTCCAGCAGTCTGCCGATCCAGGGTGTGTCCACCGTTCCCGGGTTGACACAGTTGACCCGGATGCCTTCCCGTACGTGGTCGGCGGCCATCGCCCGGGAGAGCGAGAACACGGCACCTTTGCTCGCGGAGTACAGGGCACGCTGGGGGAGTCCGGCTGGCGCGGCGATCGAGCAGGTGTTGACGATCGCAGCATGCGTGGAGCGGCGCAGGTGGGGCAGCGCGGCGCGGGTGGCGCGGACGACACCGAGGACGTTGATGTCCAGGACGGTGTGCCACTGCTCGTCGGAGTTGTCCTCGACGGTGCCGGCGGCGCCGATACCCGCATTGTTGACGAGGATGTCGATCCCGCCGAAAGCCGCTGCGGCGGCCTCCATGGCGTCCCTGACCGAGGCGTCGTTCCCGACGTCGGCGTGCAGCCCTGTCAGGGGCGGCTCGCAGCCGGACGGATCGAGATCGAGAACGGCCACGCGGGCACCCCGCTCCACGAGAAGCCGGGAGGTGGCCAACCCGATACCTGAGGCGCCGCCGGTGACGACAGCGTGCAGTCCGGTGAGTTCGGCGGTCATGCGGGCACCTGTGTGGTGGTGGCGAGGCCACCGTGCCGCGCCGCGCCGATGGCGGGCCGGAACGCCGCATGGGGATACGTGTCCGTCGGGAGGGAGCCGGCGAGTCCCGTCGCCGAGAGGCCCGGCGTGCTCGCCTTGAGAGAGTGGCCGTCCCGGATCACCACGGGGTCGCCGAAGCGCTCATGAAGATGGAGGTACGCAGCGCAGCAGTCGGGATCGGGGTTCATCGCGTCCGAGCAGTCCAGCCTCCGGGAGGCCGGGAGGCGGATGCCGCAGGTGTCCGGAGCGACGACCCGCGCGATGGTGTCTGAAGGCAAGGGGATTCCTGTTCGGTAGGGAGTACGGGAGGAGATGCGGAGTCCGATCGCTCACTCCATGAAGAACACCTGCTCCATCGATGCCCACCGCTCTCCGGGCGCCGCCTCCTCGACGGGCTCCTGGCACGGGTCGGTGAGCCGCCACCAGGCTTGCGTCGCCCTGTCTGCGGCCATGAGGGCGAGGTCGGCGGCCAGATCGTTGCCGTGGTACTCGAAGTAGCTGAACAGCCGGTCGCCGAGAAAGTGGATCGAGTAGTTCGCGATGTGACAGGCCCGCAGCCGGTCCAGCACCGGCTGCGGAACATCGCGGTGCAGCTCGCGGTACTCGCCGAGTTTCTCCGGGCGGACCCGGATCACCTGTGCCACACGCTTCATCCGGCATCCGCCGTCGCGGTCACGGCGGAGATCGCGCGGTCGTGGATGATGCGGATGATCCTGCCGCTCATCCCTTCGTAGTCGCGGTCGTTGGCGACCTCCCCACGGATGCGGTGATCGGCCATCACGATGACGCGGTCCGCCAGTGTGATCATCTCCGCCAGGTCGCTGCTGATCAGCAGGATGGGCAGGCCATCGCGAGCCAGCTCCCACAAGAGCTCGTGGAAGGAGTGTTTGGTACGGACGTCGACGCCCACGGTCGGCTCGTCGACAATGAGCAGGCGGGTGTCGGCCGCGAGCCACTTCGCCAGACTCACCTTCTGCTGGTTGCCGCCGGACAGTTCGCCGGCTTTCTGCCCGAGCCCGGAGATGCGGATGCCCAGGCGCTCGACCAGAGCCTGCGCCACGTCCCGCTCCTCGCGGGCGGAGACGAATCCGAGGGCCTTGGCAAGTCTCGTCCACACCGTCACAGTGATGTTCCGCTGGATGGGCTGCTCCAGGAAGACGCCCTCCTCCTTGCGGTTCTCGGTCAGGTAGCCGATGCCGAACCGGTGGAGCGCCTGGCGCGGCGACCTGATCCGGGCCGGCTTGCCGTGCACCCGGATCTCACCGCCGGTGCACCGGTCCAGGCCCAGCACCGCCTTCACGAGTTCGCTGCGTCCGGCGCCGACCAGACCGTACAGACCGACGATCTCACCGGGACGCACGTCCAACGAGATGTCCTCATGCCCGTCGGCGGTGGAGAGCCGGTCGAGCGAGAGCACCGGGGCGGCGGCGGTATCGACGGCACGGGGCTCCATGACCGTCGCGGCGTGGGCCCGGCCCACCATCAGACTGACCACGTCGTCGTGCGTGTGATCCGGGAGCGGCGAGGACTCGAGCACGGACCTGCCGTCGCGAAGCACGGTGACGGTGTCGCAGACGGCGAAGACCTCTTCGAGTTTGTGGCTCACGAAGACGACGCAGGTGCCCCTGGCCGTCAGCCGCCGAATCACGTCGAACAGCCGCTCCGCCTCCTGCGGGGAGAGTGAAGCGGTCGGCTCGTCGAGGAGCAGCACCTTACTCTCGGTGTGGAGCGCCTTCGCGATCTCCACCAGCTGCTGTTGTGCCACCGACAGTTCGCGGACAGGCCGGTGCGGATCGATGTCCAGGCCCAGTTCCGCCAGACAGCCCAGTGCGGGGGCCGTCATCGCGTCACGGTCGACGAGTCCTCGGCGTGAGGGAGGGCTCTGCAGCGTGATGTTCTCCGCGACCGAGAAGCCGGGAATGAGGTTGCGTTCCTGGTGGACGACACCGATACCGGTACGGGTTGCCTCCAGCGGAGAGCGCAGGTGGACCTCTTTGCCGAGCCAGGTCAGACGGCCGCCGTCGGGGGCGTGCACACCGGTCAGCACCTTGATCAGGGTGGACTTGCCTGCGCCGTTCTCACCGAGCAGGGCGTGTACCGAGCCCGCCGTCAGGCGTAGTCCGACGCCGTCCAGAGCCCGTACTCCGGGGAAGACCTTGACGATGTCCTGGCATTCGAGAAGGACGTTGCTCATCGCGCACCTCCCGCGGTCGGCAGGGCGCCGTCCGTCTCGCGGCCGGTATCCACGGGAGACGGTGGGACATCAACGGGCGCCGGTGGGATACGTCCTTGCGCCTTGCCCTTCTTCTCAAGATGCGTCTGGTGCACTCGCCCACCGACCACGGTGCCCAGCACGACCAGGCCGATGAGGAAGTTCACCCAGCTCGGGTCGAGCGAGAACTGGGCCCGCGCGGCGTCGATCAGCCGCATCACAAAGGCCGCAAGCACCGTGCCGAACACCGCGACGGAGCCACCGTTGAGAGCGACACCACCGATGATGGGCGCGGCGAAACTCGGCAGCAGCCAGTCGCCGCCGACGCTGCGGTTGACACCCGGCAGTGAGGCTGTCGCAGTCAGCGCGGCCACGCCGACCAGCAGGCCCGACACGGTGTGGGCGAGCACGATCTGCCGGTCGGTGGAGATGCCGGACAGTCTGGCCGCCAGCGGATTGCCGCCGGCAGCAAGCAGGCGACGTCCCGCAATGGTGCGGTACATGAACGCTGCGAGCAGGGCAGCCGAGGCCAGCGCGACGAGAAACACCAGCGGAGTGTTCAACGGAGCTGCTCTGCCGAGGTCCTTGAGGGTCTCGGAATAGCCGTCGACCGTACGGGTGCCGGCCAGCCGGTACTGGGCCCCCAGCAGGATCGTCATCGTGCCGAGCGTGACGATGAAGCCGTTGATCCGCGTCGCCACGATGAACAGGCCGGTCACCAGGCCGATGACCGTCGCCGTCAGCACGCCCACCGTCGCGGCGATCGGCGCCGGCACACCACTGTCGGCCATCAGCACGCCCATCAGACAGGCGCTGAAGCCGCCCAGGGCACCGATCGCGAGATTGAGCTGGCCCACACACAACGCGACCATCTGGGCGAGGCCGATCAGGATCGGCGTGGCCAGGTACTGCAGGAAGGTACGTACGGAAGGGCCGTCGAAGAAGGAACCCGAGGAGGCCACGCCCAGGGCGATGTACCCGGCCAGCACGACGCAGAGCAGAGTCATCGTCGTCGAGCGGGAGAACTGACGCAGGGCCGCGCCGGTCCGGGCTCCCCGATCGTTGGTCGTGATCATGTGGAGCGCACCACCTTGCGATAGGACACGACAGTGCGCACGCGGTCAGCCGACAGGGCCAGCAGCAGAACGCAGCCGAGGTAGATGTTCAGGCTCTCGAGGCCGACACCGAGCAGGTCGAGTCCCTTGCGGATCACGCCGACCAGGGAGGTTCCCAGCAGAGCGCCGATCACCGAGACGACGCCGCCGGTGAGCAGGGTCCCGCCGAGCACCGCGCCGAGGAACGACGGCAGCATGAAGTCGTCACCGATGGACGCGCGGAACGTTCCGGTGCCGACGGCGGCCATGAAGCCGGCGAGCGCGGCGAGCAGTCCCGACATGGTGTGCGCGAGGATGACGCGACGGCTCGTGGGAATGCCGGACAGCTCGGCCGCCGCCGGGTTGGCACCGGTGAGCAGCAGTTCCCGGCCGAGACGGGTGCAGCCGTACAGGAAGCCGAGGCCGGCCAGCGCCAGCACGGTGAACTGAATCATCTGCGGCACGGCGGGGGAGCCGCACACCGGGCCGACGCAGATGTCGGCCAGCGAGTAGGAGCGCAGTTCGGCCAGCCCCGACGGCCTGGTGGTGAACGCCGCGTTCTCCGTGAGAGCCGAGTACAGCAGCGAGACCAGACCCAGCAACGCGAAGTCCATGGCCAGGGTCACCACGAAAGAGCTCACACCGGTGCGGGCGATGATCCAGCCGGTCAGGGCGCCGATGGCGGCTCCGGCGAAGAGGCACAGCAGCAGGCCGAGCGGCAGCGAGAGGCCCAGCCGGTCGTAGCCGAACCCCGCGAACAGGGCTCCGAAAGCGGCCATGCGGCCGACGGCGAGGTTCATGTGCCCGACGGACAGGACCACCATTTGGGCCAGGGCGACCACGGTCAGAGTCGCGATGTCCCGCAGCAGTGGGAAGAGGACGAGCCGCTCGTCCAGGAAGGCGGGGCGCAGCACACCGAACAGAGCGCACAGGACGACGATGAGCACGAGCAGACCAAGCCGTTGGTTCATCCAGAACGGCGGCTTGTGCGCCGGGCGCTGTGCGGTTGGCGGCGCGGTGGTGTCCACGTCGTCGTCGGGCGGAGCCATGGGTGTCTTCACGACACCCTCCGGTTGTCGATGGAGTCCATGTCCCAGTCGATGCCGATGCCCGGCTCGTCGGGTGCGACGGCCATGCCGTCGCGGACCGTCAGTTCGGTCCGGGTCACGGCGCGCAGCTGCGGGATGTACTCGACGAACTTCCCGTTGGGCACCGCGGCGACGAGACTCACGTGCAGTTCCATCAGGAAGTGCGGGCATACCATGACGTTGTGGCTTTCCGACATGTGAGCGACCTTCAGCCACGGCGTGATCCCGCCGATTCGAGCGGCGTCCACCTGCACGATGGACGCGGCCCCGGTCTCGAGGTAGTTGCGGAACTGCATGATCGAGTACATGGATTCACCGACAGCTATCGGAATCCTCGTAGCGCGCGCCAGGCGGGCGTGACCGCTGATGTCGTCGGCCGGCATGGGCTCCTCGAGCCAGTACGGGTCATAGGGCTCCAGAGCGGCTGCCAGTCGGAGGGCCGAGGAGATGGTCTGTGACTGGTTGGCATCGGTCATGATGTGCAACGACGGGCCCACGGCCTCGCGCACGGCGCGCAGTCGCTCGGCGTCCTCGGAGACGTGCGGCTTGCCCACCTTGATCTTGACGCCCGCCCATCCGGCCTGCTGTGCCTGAAGCGCCGACTTGACCAGGTCGTCGGTGCTCAGGTGGAGCCAGCCGCCCTCGGTGTCGTACACCGGCACTTCGCGGCGATGGCCGCCCGCCAGCCGCCACAGCGGTTCGCCCGCGCGCTTGCAGCGCAGGTCCCACAGGGCCGTGTCCACGGCGGCGAGCGCCAAGGAGGTAATGGCTCCGGTGGTGGTCGCCCTGGTCGTGGCGAACAGCCGTTGCCACAGCGCCTCGACGTTGCGGGCGTCCTCGCCGGCGAGGAGGGGCAGCAAATGCTCCCGGAGCAGGTTCAGGACGGACGTTCCCCCGGTGCCGATCGTGTAGGCGTAGCCGGTTCCCCGGAGACCGTCCGCCGTTGTGATCTCTACCAGGATCGTCTCCTGCTTGACGAAGGCCTGCACAGCGTCGGTGCGGTCCTTCTCCACGGCGATATCGGCCAGCAGGGCCGTGGCGGTCGTGATGATGCTCATCGTGCGAGGTCCGATTTCTGTAGTGGGCGCGGCAGCTGTCAGTTGCAGTCGAGGAGTTTTTCGGCGAACTGCTTTTTGAGCTGCTCGGTCTTCGCCTTCCGGTCCCTGTCGTAGTCGCCGGCATTGGTCTTGGTGACGACGAAGGAGCCGGAGTCCACGATCTGCCCGGGGTTGCGCATGGTGCACTGTCCGGTCTGCAGCAGTGCCAGCGCCCACGCTCCGACATCGGCCTGCCCCACCGGGTTCTGCACCACGGTCGCGGCGACCGAGCCCTGTCCGATCGAGTCGAGGATCTTCGCATCGTCGTCTATGGCGACGACCTTCGCCGCCGAGCCCGTGCTCTCGACTGCGTCGGCGGCGGCCACCGCCGGGTTGTAGGCGGTGGCGACGATGCCCTGGATCTGGTTGCCCTTGGCCGCGAGCAGGTCCGAGACCGCCTTCTGCGCGGTCTGGAGGTCCTTGTCGATGTCGGTGATGGTCTGGAGCAGTTTGATCTTGCCACCCGACTCGGCCACTGCCTTGGCGACGCCCTTGATCCGCAACTGTGTGTTCGCGTCGACGTTGTTGCCGGTGAGGTGCACCAGCGTTCCCTTGCCGCCCATGGCGTCGACGGCAGCGCGGGCCGCCTTGTACGCGGCGAGCTCGACGTCCGTCGACAGGCAGAAGTCGGCCTCGTTCTTGCCACCGGCCGGACACGAGCCCAGCGAGGCCACCGTCAGACCCTGCGACTTGAGGTCCGCGAAGGTGGTGTTGATGTCGGTCGGCGAGACCCCGAACACGCCGAAAGCGTTGTAACCACGCGCGGCGAGCGTGGACAGCAGGTTGTTCTGCTTCTGCTGGTCCCACTCGGCGGTCTCGTCGAAGGTCACGCCCCCGAGGCCGTACGTCTTTTGGGCGATGGCCCCTGCTGTCTTCCATGGCTGGAAGTACGGGTGGGCGCCACCGGGCACGAGCGCCACCTTGGTGCCGGATCCGTCGGCGAGCTCGGCTGTACCGGCGCCGGCCTTGACAGAGGCCCGGGTCCCGTTGCCAGTGGGCTCGTCCGAGGTCTTCACGGTGCACGCAGCGGAGCCCGCCGTCAGAACAACGATGGCGAGAAAGCCCGGCAGAACAGCTCTGGTCCGGAGAAGCATCTCCACCACCTCCCTGAGAATCAAATAGGAAATTGATGAAGGTGATGGTTGACCAGTGGTGGCGCTCCGTCAAGACCCGTGGCGCGATTCCTCTCCCGAATGAGCCCTGGTGTCGATGGCGGGAGGCTGAGCCCAGTAAGCAAGAGGCGGCAAAACCCCAGGTTGAAGGCTGATTCTCTGACGTGGTTGCGACGTGCGACCGCAGCTCGGTGCTGCCTGGCAGGGGGCTTGTAAGTCAGGCGCTCGCTTGGGCGGGTGCGCGAAAGATCGTATAGGAAATTCTGTCGAAATCATTGACAGGACGTGCCCCTGCCACTGCACTTCTGCCCAGACGCCGCCCCACGGTCGTCGGACGCCCCGTACCCGGTACCGCCTGCCCAGAGGAGCCGCACGCCCATGTCCCGTCGTACACCTTCCCAGCCCCCCGCCGAAGACGAGGGCGGTATGTCGCGTCGCGGCGTACTGTGCACGGCGGCATCGCTGGGTGCGCTTTTCGCACTGTCCTCGCTGCCGGAGTTCACCACGAACGCTGCCGCGGTGACGCGGCCGGCAGCGCTGTCGCTGGTGCCGGAGCGCGACGCAATGACGCTCTGGTACACCAAGCCGGGCGCGGAGAACCGGAGCATCGAGGAGGGGCTGCCGATCGGGAACGGCCGGCTGGGTGCTCTCGTCACCGGCGACCCGTCCCGTGATGCGTTGGTCCTGGCAGATGCGACGCTGTGGACCGGCCATGCCAACGCCGAGCTCCAGTCGGACGGGCAGTTCCCGTACGACACGGGGGACTTCGGTACGTTCGGGATGCTGGCCAAGGCATTTCTCGAGATTCCGGCACACACGGTCGGCGCCGTCAGCGGCTACCGTCGCACGCTGGACATGAGCAACGGCCTGGTGACCGCGTCCTACCGGCTCAGCGGTGTGACGTACCGGCGTGAGGTGTTCTCCAGCCATCCGGACGACGTGATCGTTGTGCGGCTGTCGCAGAGCGGCGGCGGCTCCTACACCGGGTCCATGACACTGTCGGGGACCCGCGGCGAGACCGTGACGGCGGATGCGGGTGCCGCGGAGGCGTCGTTCTCGGCGGCGCTGCCGAACGACCTGAAGTACGCGACGGTCGTGAAGGCCGCCGGCAAGAACGGCACCGTCTCGGCGGCCGGTACGGAGGTGACGTTCAGCAACTGCACCGAGGTGCTGCTGATCATCTCGGGTGGCACCAACTACAAGGCCGACGCGTCCCAGTTGTACAAGGACATCTCGCTCGTGCCCCTGGACACGGCACGGGCCAAGTCGTCGTCGGCGGCAGCGGTCGCCGGTACGGCGTTGCTGGCCACGCATGTATCCGATTTCCGGCGCCTCCAACAGCACATGACGGTGAACCTGGGCACGTCGTCCGCAGCGCAGCGAGCGATGGACACGCCCGCTCGGCTTGCTGCCCGTGCGGCGGCCGGTTCCGCACCGGACCCGGAGCTGGAGGCGACCTACCTGCAGTTCGGCCGCTATCTGACGATCTGCGGCTCCCGCAGCAGTCTCCCCACCAACCTTCAGGGCTTGTGGATCGACAGCAACACTCCGTCCTGGATGAGCGACTACCACAGCGACATCAACGTCCAGATGAACTACTGGCTGCCGGACCGGGCGGGCCTGTCCGAGTGCTTCGAGGCGTTCACCGACTACTGCGTTGCTCAATTGCCCGGCTGGCAGGCCACGACCAAGAACCTCTTCCAGGACTCCCGTAACCGGTTTTGCAACACCTCCGGCAAGGTGGCCGGCTGGACCCTGGGGATCTCCACGAATATCTGGGGCGGCAACGGCTGGTGGTGGCACCCGGCCGGCAACGCGTGGATGTGCAACTCCCTCTACGAGCACTACGAGTACACCCAGGACATGGCCCACCTGGCCAAGATCTACCCCCTGCTCAAGGGTGCCTGTGAGTTCTGGGAGTCGCGGTTGATCACCATGACCGTGACCGACCCCGCGACCGGCGGCACGCGACAGGTCCTCGTCGACGACCACGACTGGTCTCCCGAGCACGGACCCGAGAACGCCCGGGGCGTCACCTACGCCCAGGAGCTGGTCCGGCAGCTGTTCCAGAACTACCGGTCCACCGCCGCTGCGCTGGGCAAGGACTCCGCCTATGCCTCCACCGTCTCCGCGCTTCAGGACCGGCTGTACATGCCCGAGGTCAGCGCCACCAGCGGCTGGCTCGAGGAGTGGATGAGCGACGACAACCTCGGCGAGACCACCCATCGCCACCTGTCACCGCTCATCGGTCTCTTCCCCGGTGACCGCATCGCCGTCGAGCACTCGCCGACGGCCCTCGTCTCGGGCGCCACCAAGCTGCTCGAGGCACGCGGCATGGCCAGCTTCGGCTGGGGCAGTGCCTGGCGGGCCATGTGCTGGGCAAAGCTGAAGCATCCGGACAAGGCGTACCAGCTCGTCCTCGACGTGCTGAAGCCGTCGGTGAACTTCAGCCACGGCAGCGCGGTCAACATGTTCAACATGTACAGCTTCGGCAGCAGTTCGGTCTTCCAGATCGATGGCAACTACGGCACACCAGTGGCCATGATCCAGATGCTGGTGCAGTCCCGTCCCGGACGGGTGGAGCTGCTGCCGGCCCTGCCGCGGGCCTGGGCCGCCGCCGGGTCCGTCACGGGAATCGGGGTGCGCGGCGGCTTCACGCTCGACATGAAGTGGAAGAACGGCCAGGTCACCCGCGCGACGCTGCGGGGGGCCGCGGGCAGGTCCACCGTGGTCGTCTTCGGCGACTGGAGCAGCCAGGTCACGATCCCCTCCGCCGGATCCGTGGCGGTCGCGCCGCCTGCCCAGCACACCGTCTTCCAGCTGGTCAACCGCAAGACGGGCAAGGCAGTCGACGTCCCGGGTGCCTCCACCGCCAACGGCACCGGCCTGATCCAGTACACCCGGAACTCGGCCGTGAACCAGCAGTTCCGGTTCATCCCCGCAGGAGGGGGACTGCACGAGATCTACACCATCCACGGCAGTACACCCCTGGTCTGGTCCGTCTCGGGCGGCACCACGGCCGCCGGCGCAGAGATCGTCCAATCGACGCCCGAACACAGCACCAGTCAGCAGTGGAAGATCACCGAAGCCGGCGACGGCTGTGTCACCGTCACCTGCTCCCGCAGCGGCCTGGTTCTCGGCGTCACCGGTGATTCCACCGCCGACGGCGCGACAGTCGAGCAGCAGGTGGCCAATGGGGGAGAGGGCCAGCAGTGGCGCCGTATCGGCAGGTGACCCGCAGGGAACGGGGCTGGTGGCCACCGTTCGGACCTGCCCGGGCGGTGAGAACGGAGCATCCTGACGGGAGAGCCGACTCCGGCGGGTGAGCACGGACCACGCGTCCCGGCGACAGCAGGTTGTTCTGCTTCTGCTGATTCCATTCAGCGGTCTCGTCGAAGGTCACACCGCCGAGCTGGTACTCGCGCCGGGCATTCGCGCCGGCCTGCTTCCACGCTGGAAGTAGTGGTGTGCGCCTCTCGGCGCAAGGGCGACCAAGGTGCCCTTGGTGTCACCCAAGTCAGGTGCCCCACCGCCCGGTTCGCCCCTCAAGGCGACGGCCGGGGCGTCGGACCGTTCGCCAGAGTTCTTGAGGGTGCAGGCCGACGAAGCCGTGCCGAGTACCGCCGCGGAGCAGCTGTCTGGAAAGAAGCTGCTTCATCGCCGAACCTCACTATCAATTAGATAGGATTTTTTACGCGGATGCTGCGCCGGCGCGATCCCTGCTCAAGGGGATGAGCGGCACCGATAGTGAATGAACCGGCTCCAACAGCCAAGACTGCGCACGCGTACGAAGCGATCCAGGCCTCCAACTGACCGTCAACAGAGAGGCAATAGCGCATAGTTGTCGAGTTTTGAGGAGGTTCGGGCGTGTGGGGTCGGGGTCGTCCCAACCGCCTTGCGGTGAGCTCGAACCATGTCGGAACGAGGGCTGTCGTACCCATTGACTTCCCCACGGCGGCCTCAGAATCATATAGAGATCTCTATCAGGAGGTAGGCATGACGCGTTCCGTCAAGACGTTTCTGGTCAGCGTTCTGACTGTGGTGAGTTTGTTGGCCGCAGGGGACTTCAGTGCCGCAGCCACAGCGCAGGACGACCTTCCGCCGGCCGGCAGCGAGCCGCGGGACCTCGCCTTCGGTGCCCCCGCGACGCAGAGCAGCACCGCGTACGGCGGGGCGGCCGAGCGGGCCACGGACGGCAACCACAACGGCGACTACGGACAGAATTCGATTTCGCACACGGCGATGGAGAAACAGCCCTGGTGGCAGACCGATCTCGGTGAGAAGCGGAAGCTCAACAAGGTGGTCGTGTGGAATCGCTCCGACTGCTGCACCGACCGGTTGTCGAACTTCTGGGTGTTGGTGTCCGACAAGCCCATCAAGGCCGGGGGGCTCGACGAGGCTCGCGCACAGGAGGGCGTGAGCTCCTGGAAAGTGGGTACGGTGAACGGCCCGTCGGCCGACGTCACTCTCAACCGTCCGGCCCGCTATATACGCGTACAGCTCGAGGGCACCAACTACCTTGCGCTCGCCGAGGTCCAGGCGTTCGGCAACCAGGTGATCAGGTCGTCCAAGGGGGCACAGGAGTGGGTGCAGCGCAATAACTTCGGTATGTTCATGCACTTCAACATGTCGACGTATGACAACACACAGTGGGCGGACCCCAACGCCTCGCCGGCCAAGTTCGACCCCACCGACCTCGACCCCGATCAATGGGCGAAGTCCATGAAGTCGGCCGGCATGAAGTTCGGTGTGCTCACCGCCAAGCATCACGACGGATTCAGCCTGTGGGACACGGCCTACTCCGACCACGACATCGCGGGCAGCCCGTACCGGGGCGGCAAGGGTGACATCGTCCGCGAGTACGTCGACGCCATGCACGCCAACGGTCTGAAGGTGGGCCTGTACTTCTCCATCTGGGACCGGCACAACGGCAACAGCAGAGAGCTGATCGAGAACCAGTTGCGTGAGCTGCTCACCAAGTACGGCCGGATCGACTATCTGTGGTTCGACGGCTGGGGCTGGCAGGTTCCGTACTCCGAGATTCCCTACCAGCCTGTACGTGACATGATCCATGAGGTTTCGCCGCACACCGTCGTGGCCAACAACGACCACCTGGGCACGCTGCAGACGACGGACGTCATCGTCTACGAGGTTCCCGTCCAAGGCATGCCTCCGGCCACCAATGCGCGTCCCACCGACAGCAGCGACACTCTGGACACGAACCGCACCTGGTTCCACACCACGTCCACAGGGCAACCGCGTTCGGCCCAGGAGATCGTCGACAACCTCCACAAGGCCAATGCCGGCAACTCCCTCTTCCTGCTGAACGTCGGTCCCGACCTCAGCGGTCGGATACCCCAGAACTACGTCGATCGGCTGAAGGAGATCGGCAGTCTGCAGTAGTCGATGCCGCCAGGGTCTCCTCCTGTGGTCAATGCCCGGGAGAGTCCCTGGCCGTGGCCCTGGAGTCCGCGACTCCGGGCCCACGGCACATCCGTCAGGTGCACGGCCCCGTAACCGCTGAGGGCGCCTCGGCCTGCGGTATGCGGCCGGTTCAGACGGGCAGGCCCCAGGAAGCTGCCGGTGCAAGGGCATTCTGATGAGGAGTTCGACGTGGACGTGTCCGTGCGGTGAGACACGGCCATCCTGGTTACCGGTCTCGCGCCATCCGGCCTGCCGGAGCGGGTCGCCCCCGCCCGGTTTCAGGCCGGACGGGGGCGCCTTTGCCGTACGCGGACGCCAGGGAACTCACCGAGCTACCGAGATCACGGAACCAGGAGGTGGCCTGCGGCAACCGCCGAGGCCACCGTCCCTCCGGCCACCACCGCCGAGGCCGCGAGCAGTGGAACCCTCGGCGTCCACGTCCGCAGCGTCCGGGACCGGGAGACACGGTCCAACAGCGCGTCCCGGCCGCGCAGCACGATCAGGCCGACACCGGTGAGCGTCAGCGCCATGCCGAGGCCGAAGGCGGCGACCATCGCAAGGGCGATGCCGACCTTGCCCGTCAGCAGGCCGGTGAGCAGGACGAGGAAGGCGGACGGCGAGGGCAGCAGGCCGCCCGACGCGCCGAGAAGGACGAGACCTCGCCAGGTGAGGAGGGACGGAGCATCCGGGATGTGATGACTGTGCCCGCGCTCATGCCCGTGTCCGTGATCATGCCCGTGATGGGGATGGTGGGGCTCTCGGCGGCGCAGATGCCGCCGCAGCAGGCTCACCCCCACCCCGGCCACCACCAGCGCCGCGATCAGCTGGAGCCACCCCGTCAGCGCCGCGATGTCCGGCGTGCTGTTCGCCGCCAGCCACCAGCCGACCGCCAGGGCGGCGACCGAGAACGTGTGCATCACGGCGACGATCCCGCCCAGCCACACCGCGTCGCGCGGCCTGCCCCTGCC
The DNA here is from genome assembly GCF_043200155.1 of Streptomyces sp. NPDC048473. Lineage (NCBI taxonomy): Bacteria > Bacillati > Actinomycetota > Actinomycetes > Kitasatosporales > Streptomycetaceae > Streptomyces > Streptomyces sp. NPDC048473. Next base: position 106,385 of record NZ_JBICXE010000013.1, on the reverse strand, counting down.
GCCCACCAGATACCCGGCGGCCAGCGACTTCCCGTGCCCCGGCGCGCAGGCGTGGAGCGCACCCACTGCCACGGCCACGAGCAGCGCCGGCGGGAGGGCCGCGCCGTGGTCCAGCAGTGACGTCAGGTCGGCTGTCCAGGCTCCCCAGCCCGATGCGGCCGGTGAGGCCGCGGCGGCCCCCGCGGCCACCGGTTTCAGGGTCAGTGTCCGCGTTGGCTCCTGCGCCGTGTGCAGCCCGCCGGAGCCTGTGCCCGTCACCGACAGCGTCCGGTACGCCGGGTTGACGTCCGTCAGCGCTGTGACCGTCAGTTCGATGCGGTCCACCGGCCGCGGGCATATGAAGTGGAGCTTCACGCCGTCCGCCCGGTCGACACGGCAGGGGCGGCCGTCCTGGCGTACGACGATGTGCGAGCGCAGATAGCCCGACTCGTCACCGCCGGACTCCTTCTTCAGGACGGCGACGTCGTTCCGCTGCGCGGACCAGGTCGCGTCGACGGCGGTGCCCGCCGCCTCGATCTTCACGACGGGAGGGGTTCCGAAGGGGTGCGCCTGCGCCGTCCCCGCGCTGCCCAGGAGCAGCGCGGGGACGGCGGCGAGCAGGAGCAGTACCCCGGTGCGGAGTGATCGCACGCTGATGCTTCCCCTCTACTTCCGGCGTGCGGCGAGCGCGTGGACCGTGCCGTCGTCCGTGAGGGCGAAGACCCAGTCACCGCTCACGGAGAGGGCCGAGGCCACTCCCGCGCCGAGGTTGTACGAGGCGACCTGCGTCCCGCTCGCCCGGTCCAGGACGAGCAGGCGACCGTCCCACGTCCCGACGTACACATGGGACTTCGTCACGAGCGGGTGCATCGTCGGCGAACCGGCACCGGCCGAACAGCCCATGGCGACCCGCCACTTGTCGTCCAGCGGGCTCTCCCCCGCCAGATAGCCGGACGTGGCCTCCCACTGCGGCTTCGACGGATCGGCCGCACTCGTGTCGTAGGCGCGTACGACACCGTCCCGGCCCGCGACATAGGCGGTGTCGCCCCACACGGCCGGGCTGGTGAGCGGGGCGCGCCCCGGCTCACAGGTGCTGCCGCCGCCCAGCTTGGACTCCCAGGTCACCGCGCCCGTCTTCGGGTCGTGCCCGCGGGCGCCGTACGCCGTGAACGTCACCAGCTTCGGCTCGCCCGTGGCCGGGTCGGTCAGGACGGGCGAGGAGTGGCTGTCGATGTCGCCCGCGGTGTCCTTCACCCACAGCTGGGTGCAGGTCGCGAGGTCCATGGCGACGACAGTGTTGCTCGACATGGAGTGCAGGTAAGCGGTGTTGGAGCCGGGCTCGCGGATCACCGTGCTGTGGGCTTGTCCCCAGGAGAACGCGGCGCCGAAGCCGCCGGGCAGCATCCCGCCGGTCACGGCGTCCCGGCAGCGGACCGTGTCGGCGTCCTGGTAGACGGCGACCGAGCGGTGGTCCGCGCCCGCGAGCGCGAAGACGCTGACCGGTCCGCCCGCGCGGCCGTAGCGACGCACGGTGTCCCCGTGGGTCTCCTCGCGGTCGATCGACTGCCAGACGATGCGGCCGCTCGCCGCGTCGAGCGCGTAGATCCGGCCGACGCCGGTGGTCAGATAGACCTTGCCGCCGTGGAGCGTCGGAGCCGACTCGGCGTCGCCGTCCAGGTACGTACGCCACAGCTCACGCCCGGAGGCGATGTCGTACGCGAGCATCATGCTGTACGGCGAGTCGAAGGCGCGGGACGAGACGATGAGCTTGCCGTCCGCGACCACCGAGCCGTTGAGGTTGAACTGCTCGCCGGTGTGGCGGGCCCACCCGAGGTCGAGCTTCGCACCCGGCTCGTCGCCGCTCGCGGACCGCCCGGCCTCGTCGCCGCCCTGCCGCAGCCAGTCCTGCCCGGTCCTGGGCCTGGCGAGCTCGGAGTCGCGCACGATCTCGAAGGTGTTCTTCACGACGGGGAACTGCTTGCCCCGGGTGTCGTACGCGATCGACTCGGCGGTGTACGTGCCGGACCGCAGCCCGCGCAGCGTCCCGCTCGCCCGCGTCCAGGCGCCGCGTGCGTCGGGGCAGGGCTCCGGCGTGCCGCCGGGCGGGGTGTAGCAGTTCTCGATGCCGGGGCGGGACGCCCCCTTGCCGAAGCGCATGTCCTCACGCTTCACCAGGTGCCCTCGGCTGTTGCGGACGGTCAGCACCGCCCTGGCGGGCGTGCGGCCGTCGTCCTCCGCGTACACCTCGACGGGCACTGCGGCCTTGGCGCCGTGCACGCTGCCCTGCGCGGGGCTGACCAGTGCGGCGTCGTCGTCGATGTCGAACTGCCGGTGGATGCCGGTCACATGGCCGGTGTCCTCGTTGCGGGGCGTGCGCGGATTGTCCGTGATGGGGCTGAAGTCGAGTACCTTGTAGTCGGGGTGGGCGCCGTCGATGCCGTACGTGCCCTGGTTGTTGATCTCGACGGACCGCTTGAAGGCGCCGCGCCGGAACTCCGCCTGCTGGTTGTGACCGGCGGCGACCAGCCGCACGTCGTACCTGGCGAGCTCGTCGATCGTCGGCTGCATGCCGGCGCCCGGGCCCCACTGGGTGAACAGAGAGCGGTGGGCGAAGACGAGCACCTGCTTGCCGACCGCGTGCCGGGCGAGGTCCTGGCGCAGCCACTCCAGCTGAGGCTTCAGCCCGCTCGCGTCGTAGTTGTCCTCGAGAACGACGATATGGCGGCCGTTGCGGTCGAAGCTGTACCACTCGGGGGCGAGATTGCGGCGGTAGTACTCCATGCTGCCGGCGTATCCCTGGGAGTTCGCCGTGCCGCCGAAGTCGTGGTTGCCGATCACCGGGTAGAAGGGATGGCCGAGCCGGCCCTCCTCCAGGCCCTTGCTGAACAGGTCGTACGCTCCCTGGCGGCGCGGTTCGGCGGCGTAGTCCGTGACGGTGAGGTCACCGGTCGCGATCTGCATGGTCGCGCCGTCGACCTCGGACATCGCCTGGATCTGGCCGGTCCACTGGGGCAGCGCGCCGCGGGCCTCGTCGTCGGTGCGGTTGCCGACCTCGGGGTCGGAGTTCATGACCCACTTCTCGGTGGGGTTCGAGGCGTTGCGGTCGGCTACGAGCGCGAAGTCGACGTCCTTGCCGCCGGTCTCGGGGACCTTGTGGAAGAACTGCGGGATGTAGTCCTTGCGCAGCGCGGGCGTGTATCCGTCGGGCGAGACGATGCTGACGAGGTCGGTCTCGCGCCGCTTCGGGTCGATCTGCAGGCTGTACGAGCCGTCCACGCCGGTCGTGGTCCACATGGCGCCGTCGGTGACGTCGACGCCAGGCATGGGCTGCTCGCCCTTGTCCCGCTTGCCGTTGCCGTTGCGGTCCTTGAAGACGGTGCCCTCGACGGCAACGGTGTCGACCGGATCTGCGCTGTCGTCGGCGAAGGCCGCGTGGGGCGCGAGGAAGGACAGCGCGACAGCTCCGGCGGTCGCCAGCTGCCAGCGCCGCCGGTTACGGCGCAGTCCGCGGACGAGGGACGGCAGTCGGCAGGCGGCGAGCAGCAGTACGACACCGGCGGCCGTGACGAGTGCGACGGTGAGCCAGGGGAACGACGGCAGGGCGTGCGCGCCCTGGACGTCGACGAGCGGGGTGGCTGCAGAGGCGTCGACCGCCGTGCCGTCGAACTCGACGACGACCTGGGTCAGTCCGGCCTTGTCGATGAGCGGGCTCAGGTCGAGCGCGTCGACGCGGCAGCTCCACGCCAGCTCGATGACGACGCCGCCGGGTACGCCGCCGTTGTCGCCGGGAACGCCCGAGCCGGTGGCCGGGCAGGGAGCCGAGAGCAGCCCGGCCGCCCACGCACCGGCCTGCTCGGGAGCCACGACGGTGTTGTGCACGATGAGGCGGCCGCTGGTGACGTTGTCACCGGACGCGACCACGAGTTCCGCATGCTCGCGCGTGACATGCGCGGACGCGGCCTGGGCGCCGATGCCCAGCACGAGAAACAGCAGCGCGAGGGCGAGCCCGGCTGCTCTGCATATGTGTTTCATAAAGCGGACGTTAATGATCCACTGTTCGGTTACCGGTCGGTCCTGAGCGACTTCACGAAGCCGCCCGGAAGTGTTCAGCGTCCCGTTCATGGCTGTTGGGTCACGCGGGGCGCTTGAGACATGCCATCAGCGCCTTCATGTCCTCAATGACAGGGGCCCACCGGGCACCGACCGGCTGCCGCCGGCGCGGTGGAGTCTCAGCTGATGTCGCCTCTCAGCAGCGCTACCGCGCGGATGTCTCACTTGAAGTTGTCGGCGTCCCGCCTGTCACAGGCGGGTGCTGTAATGCCTGGATGAGCCCAGAGACCACACTCTCCGCCCTTCGTGACTTCTGCGCCGAACGCCTCGGCGCAGAACTCGCCGCCCGCTTCGTCGACCTCGCCCGGCCCGGTTTCGCGCTCACCGAAGCCGGTCCCGGCGAGGGCACCGGGCACAGCCGGTTCGGCGGCCGGGCGATGCTCGAACCAGGCACGCCCTGGCCGGCCTGTGAGGGTTTTCCGCTGAGCCTGCTCGCCGTCCTCGACACCGACGCCCTGGCCCCCTGGCTCGGTGGCCTCCTCCCGGCCGGGACGGGTCTGCTCAACTTTTTCTACCTCGACAGCAACTCTGATCAGTGCGATCCCGCCTCCTACGAGCCGGCGTTCAAGTCCGGCAGGGACAACACGCAGGTGGGGAGAGTGATTGCGGCCCGTTCCGTGTACGCCCTCGAGACGAACCCACCCGCCCGGTCGAGCGTCTTCGAGCCGGTCGCGTGGGCGGCGTCGCCCGGGTTGGCCTTTCCCGACGCCTACGACCCGGCCTGGGACACCCTCGACCTGGGACCCGACGTCGACGACATGGCCAGGGCCATGCCCGATGTTTACGTTGAGGGCCTGCTCACCGAATGGCGGCAACGGCCGGGCGTGCTCGATTCCGAGGACATCGCGTTCGGCCGGCCGCAATTCCCCACGGGAAACGCGCCGTTGCTGCCGCGCGGCGAAGACCCGAACCTCCACCACCACCTGCTCCAGCTGTCCGAACAGGACGAGTGGTCCATCGGCGGCGACGGCGGCTGGATGCACTGGTCGATCCCCACCGAGGCACTGCGGGCCGGCGACTTCAGCCAGGCGATCCCGACCCCGGACATCTGGTGACCACCGGGCTGCTCAGCCGCCCAGCGCCCGCTCCGCCGCGCCGGCCACGACCTCCCGGCGCTCGGCGACGACCACCAGCGATGCGAACGCCTCTCTCCGGACAGCATCAGGCAGCAGACTCACCTTCACGGCCTTCGTCGTGGTCACGTGCACCTCGGTCGGAACACCTGATCAGACGAAGGCCGCCCGTACGTCCGGCGAATCCCCGGGCGAGCGAATCCGTTCGATGCAGCCGTCGAGATCGTGGCACCATGTGCGGCATGACGACGAACCGAAAGGTCCATGCCGCGTAGACGGCCAGGACACCTGCGGGCCGGGATCTCCCGTCACCGGACACGAGATGCAAAGCCAGTCATCGACGGCCTGTCCTCGCGTGCACTGTCCGAGATCTTCCGTCTCGAGCGCACCCGCAACTATCTGCAGCCAGGAGACGTCAGCGCGGCCGTGCGCCTGTGGAAGGACTGCGTCCACCGTCCCGAGCGCGAGCTGTGGCACGACTACGAGTGGGGCAACGTGCACTGGTACTGCTGCGGCAACCCTCTCGAAGCCCGCGCTCTCCTCGGCACCGTGATGCAAGCCATGTCACCTCGAAGCGCCCGCGAACTCCGGCAGATCATCAGCCGGTTTGACGCGGTCTGGAACCAACCGTCGCCGCCGTACACCGCAGACGGAGGTTGAAGAACAAGCTCAGCGGCCGCTACTCCTTGGCCGAGGTCCCGGGCCGTATGGGCGACCGGACGGCCGGAGGCCTGTACTTCACGGACGGCCCGCTCGCGGAGCTCGTCGGGTAACTTCCGGGGGGCAGGCATCGGACCTGTGCTTCTCATCCGTCGCGGCAATCATGCCTGGCTTCAAGGCCGTTACGGAGTCCGGTTCAGCTCACCAGTGGCTGTCGTCCCGGTGCTGGTGTGGCTGCCCTTTGGCTCGTCGCGGCGTGAGAGGCGCCGACGCCGGTGGCTCAGCCGGCCCCCGGCCGCCGCCACAGGTCGATGGGTACGTGCCGCACTGCCCGCCCCGCCTCGTCGAGAATCCAGCCCATGCGCTTGGGATTGCCGAGCGTGAGGGAGCGGTCGGCTATAGCGATCTCCGGAAAGCGCTCGGCGATGTACGACTCCAGGCGCAGCACGTCGGGGGTGGAGCGCACCCAGCCGTTGACCACCAGGTTGTGGTTCGAGGTGGTCGCCGCGCACATGCGCACCTCCGGCAGCGCGGCCAGTGCGGGGCCGACCCGGGCCAGCGCGTCGGAGGGCACGTTCGCGTGGAAGGTGGCGAACACCGGATACGGCGAGTAGGTGTGGGCCACCTCGCAGCGCGGCAGCGCGGCCCCCGTGCGCACCATCCACGCCACCCGGCGCCGCACCGTCGACTCACTCATTCCCGTACGTCGGGCCAATTCGCCGTATCCGGCGCGCCCGTCGGCGCCAAGTGCGAGCAGCAACTCCCGGTCGGCCTCGGCCGGTGCGGGATCGACGTCACCCACCGCGGGGGGCGCCCCGGAGCGGACCGCCTCGCGCTGGTCGCGGCTGATGGCGCGAATGTCCCAGCGGGAACCCTCGGTGAAGAACCGGGTGACGATCCGGCTGTGTGTGGCGCGCACCCCGGGCAGTCTCCCGAGGACCTCGGTGTGCAGCCGGGAGAGGTCTGCCAGCGAGTCCACCATGACGTTGAGGGACAGGTCGTGGTGGCCCGCTGTGTGCTCGATGCTGGCGATCTGCGGTTGCTCGGCAAGCGCGGCCGAGATCGCTGGGATGCGGCCAGGTTCGCAGTCCACGCCGACGATGGCGACACAGTGGTGGTGGTTGACGAAGGCTCCGCCGTACGCGGTCACCCAGACCAGGCCCTGCGCGCGCAGCCGCTCCCAGCGCCGCGCCGCCGTCACCGGGCTGACCTCGATGGCCCTTCCTACCCGCGCCCAGGGCGCGCGGGGCGCGGTCTGGAGCGCATTGACCAGGGACAGGTCCAGCTCGTCCAGCAAGCCGGTGGCGGAATCGGTCACTGCAGCGTCTCTCCTGAATGAATTATGCAGAAATCCATGGGGTGCACTCCAGGAGTTTCAAGCTCCTTGTGTGATTTGGCAACGGCCGCCGGCCGTCCGCCGCGGTGGCTGTCCGTCTCTCGGCAGCCGACCACCGACTCGCGACATGTCTCGGAGTTCGCCATGCGCCTTCCGTGGTTGCTGACCGCCGTGCCTGTACTGGCCCTGCTGTCAGCTGTCTGGCTGCCTTTCGTCAACGCACCGCACTTGTGGTTCGGCATGCCGTCCCTGCTGGTCTGGTCCGTCGTCTGGGTCCTCGCCCTGACCCCTGCCCTCGCCTTCGTCGAGCGGCGCCGCACTGCGCTCGCTGCCGGCCCCCAAAACCTCCAGGAGGAGCGCCGATGAGCACCGTCCTTGTCGTCTGCGTCGTCGGCATAGTCGTCATCGGCCTACTCGGCATGATGGGCCGTCGCAAGCCCGCCGCCACTCTTGAGGAGTGGAGCGTCGGAGGCCGAAACTTCGGCGCTCTGACCACCTGGTTCCTGCAGGCTGGGGAGATCTACACGACCTTCACGTTCCTGGGCCTCGCGGGCCTCGCCTTCAGCTCCGGTGTCGCGGTCGTCTACGCCCTGCCGTACCTGCCCATCGCCTACGTCGGCCTGTACGTCATCAGTCCGATCGTGTGGCGCATCGGGCGCGAACGCGGCCATGTCACGCAAGGTGACTTCTTCGCCGATCGCTACCGCAGCCCCCTGCTCGGCACCGTTACCGCTGTCTTCGGCGTGCTCTTCCTGCTGCCCTATCTGCAACTGCAGATCACCGGACTCGGCCTGGTCGTCGAACTCGCCACCGGCAAGGACAACCTCGGCACCCCCGCGATGATCCTCGCCTCGGTGCTCATCGTTGCCTTCGTGTTGTGGTCCGGCATCCACGGTGTTGCCAGGACCGCGTATTTCAAGGACGCCCTGATGCTGGTCGTCCTGATCGTCCTGCTCGTCGCTGTTCCCGCCCACTTTCATGGCGGGCTCGGCAGCCTCGGCGGTGAACTGCGCGCCCACCACAGCGAGCTGCTCAGTGTCCCGTACAGCGGCCCGCACGGCACCGTCTGGTTCTTCACCGCGATGCTGACCAGTCTGCTGAGCGTGCTGTTCATGACGATGCCCCACGGCTGGCCCGCAGTCATGGCCGCCGACTCCGAGCGCGCCCTGCGTAAGAACAGCATCTGGATGCCCGTCTACGGCGCTACTCAGGCCATCCCGATCATCGTGGGCTTTGTCGCGATCACCGCGCTCTCGGCTCCCGTGAACGGGAACAACGGAGTCCTGCTCACCCTGGTCTCCCAGGCACTGCCCGCTTGGCTCGTGGGCGTCGTGGCCGTCGCAGCGGCCGCCACTGCCATGGTCCCGGCCGCCGCCATCGTGCTCGGCATGTCGACCATGGTGGCCCGCAATGTGCTGCGTGTACAGGACCGCCGTCGCGCGCTCATCGTCAACCACACCACTGTGGTGGTGGGTGTCGGGGTCGCCCTCGTCCTGGGTATCGCCCGGCCTGATGCTCTCGCCAACCTGCTCCTGCTCACCTACAGCGGCCTTGCCCAGATGGCCCCGGCGACGGCCGCCGCCCTGACCAGGCGCCCGTTGCTACGCGCGCTGTCGGCGGGGGCGGGCATTGTCGCCGGTGAGGCCGTCCTCATCTGGCTGACCTTCGGCGGCATCTACGACGGTCCGGTCAGCAACGGTCTCGTCTCCCTGGCGGTCAACGTCCTGGTGGCAGTGGTGACCGAGGCGGTCTCGCGCCTGTGGAGCAGCCGTGCCGCCGAGAAGGAGCGGGAGGCCCCGGCGCAGGCCCCGACACCCGTGCGCTGACCTTGCAGTCCCTTCCCGACGACGCACCGTCACGAGCGGCCGTCCGCCGGTCGTCGCCACACCACCGCACCGCCCCCTCGTTCCCGTCTGGCCGCCGTCCTCGGCGACATGTCCAGCCGCACGGGAACGAGGAACAAGAAGGAGACCGAACGTATGACCGCCGCGACCCAAAGGCAGCACGGCCCCGTCGCCCTCCCCACGCCTGTTCGCATCGTCCGGGCCCGCCGCATCACCACCCTGGACGGCGAGGCCGACACCCGGGTCCTCGCCACAGTCGGCGAGCGGATCGCCGCAGTCGGCGAGGCAGCCGAGGCGTACACGGCACTGCCGGGCGCCGAGACCGTCGATCTGGGCGACGCCCACCTGGTGCCCGGCTTCCACGATGCGCACTGCCATCCCATGGACGTGGCCAACGCCGCTCTCCGCCTCGATCTGGGCGCGGGCGCCGGAACCCCCCGGGAGCGGCTCTCGGCGCGAGTGGCCGCCACCGAGCCGGGCCGATGGATCGTCGCCCAGGGCTACAACCCCGCCACCGACCCCGATGGCCGCCTCGATCGCGCCGCGCTCGACGCGATCACCACCCGCCACCCGATCCTGGTGATCCACTTCTCGTTTCACATGGCGGTCGCCGGTTCCGCGGCCCTGATGCTGACTGGTCTGCACGACGGCAGCGGCCCCCAGACCGGCGGTGACCTGGGCCGCGACACTACGGGCCGACTGGACGGCTGGCTCTACGAGCGGACCTGGTTCGACCAGCTCTACCGTGCCTCCGGCGAACCCGCCCTGCTGCCGCAGGAAGCGCCCGAGGCCCTGCTCGAACCGCTGGCCGACGTCTTCACTGCCTACCACGCGGCCGGCGTCACCTCCGTCTGCGACGCCGTGACCACCCCGGCCGCACTGCGCACCTATCAGCGCATGCGCGAACGCGGCCGCCTGACGATGCGGGTGGGCGCCCTCCTGTGGCATCGCTACGAGGACGCCCTGCGCCACGCGGGCCTGCACGCCGGATTCGGCGACGAGTGGCTGCGCATCGTCGGCGTCAAGATCATCATGGATGGCGCGCTGGCCGGGGGCACCTGCCTGTGCCGCGACCCCTACCCGGCCGAGACCGGGTCCGACAACGGAATCCAGCTCCTGGACGAGACCGAGCTCGCCGACGCAGTTCTCGCCCTGCACGCGGCGGGCCTGCGCGTTGGCGTGCACGCCAACGGCGACCTGGCCGTCTCCCAGGTCCTCGACGCCATTGAGGCGGCCCGCGCCGCCCACCCCGAGCAGCGGATCAACCACCGCATCGAGCACTGCTCCCTCGTCGACGAGAAGCTGGTCCAGCGGATCCGCGCCGCAGAGGTCACCCCGGTGCCGTTCGGCGCATTCGTCCACGGGCACGGCTCCAAGCTGCGTCGCTACTACGGTGACGCGCGCGCCGCACGGGTCAGTGACCACCGCTCCTTTCTGGACGCCGGCGTCGTCGTCGCGGGCTCGTCCGACCACCCGGCGGGTCCCCTTGAGCCGCTGCTCGCCCTCCAGACGATGGTGACCCGGCGCACCAGCGAGGGCGATGTCCTCGGCGCCGACCGGGCCCTGACGGTCCGTGAGGCCCTAAGCGTCTACACTGCCGGATCCGGGCGCGCCACAGGCGAGTCCCATCTCAAGGGCCGCATCGCTCCCGGATACCTGGCTGACTTCACCGTGCTCGGCCAGGACCTGTTCGCCACCGCGCCCGACGCCCTCGCGGCCGTTCCGGTGCGCGCCACGTGGGTGGGCGCCCGTCAGGTCTGGTCCAACGGCGACGGGTGAGCGCCGCGGTGGCGCGCGGGACGGGGCGGGCAACGTGTTTCACAGCCACTTCTGGGTGGCGGCGCGCTTATTCCTGACGGAGAAGGTCCCTGCCGACGGAGGGCGCCGGCCATGAGGGGATCGGCGACGGCGACCCCGTGCACGAGCTGGTGTCCGGCGGAAGGGATCCGCTCGGTCCGCGTCCGAACGGTCATGCAGGACGTGCGCGCCCGCCGGCGCCGGTACAACGGATCGCCCGAAGTGCCAACCCTTCGCGAAACGGGCGGTTGCATGGCAGCCTGGCACGTCGCCGCTACGGCGTGAGGCGTTAACAACCGTGATAGAAGAGGGCGTTATGAAACACGAGACATACAACGCAGACCGATTCCACAGCGCTGTTCCGCACTCAGCCCGCGTCTGGAACTACTGGATCGGCGGCAAGGACCACTACCCGGTGGACCAGGAGCTGGGAGATCAAGTCATCGCGAGCTACCCCCAGACGCAAGAACTCGCCCGGGCGTCACGGGCATTTCAGGCGCGTGCGGTGCGGTATCTGGCCGAAGCGGGAATATCCCAGTTCCTTGACATCGGGACCGGGCTTCCCGTGCAGAACAGCACCCATGAGGTCGCGCAGAGCGTCGACCCGAAGGCTCGCATCGTGTACGTCGACAACGACCCGCTCGTATTGGCACACGCCCGTGCCTTGCTGACAAGTGCACCGGACGGGATGACGGACTACATACACGCGGACATGCTGGAAGCCGAGCGGGTACTCCAGGAAGCGGCGCGCACTCTGGACATGAAACGACCAGTGGCCGTGATGGTGCTGTCCACACTGGGACACCTCCAGCCCCGAGCCGGCATCGACCTTATGCGCCAGTACATGTCCGGCACAGTGGCAGGCAGCTATCTGGTCCTCTGCGACACGGTCGCCACGCCCCAGACGCTGGCTGCGCAGAAGGCTTACGCGGCGGGCGACACTCCGCCGTACCTGGTGCGCCAGCCGGAGGAGATCCTCGCGAGCGCCGACGGGATGGAGTTGGTCGAGCCCGGATTCGGATCGATCACCCTCTGGCGAGCGGACGAAGAGGACCTTGAACCGGTCGACCAGTGGGGATTCGTCGCCCGCAAGGTGTAGAAGTCGGCGACTGCACCGGTCCGATGCGCTGAGCCCGCGTTCGCATGTGGCCATCCGAAGCGGTCACCGCACGCTTCAGCGCACACGGCGTCGCTCGGTGCCCCCGCCCGGCGCCTGCCGCCCTGCGGCAGGCCCGGCCGGTGTTCTGGGGCGAGGGGATGAACTCCTGGGCCGTGACGCGTCACGCGGAGTGAGTCGAGCGAGTTGGCCTCGATGAACTCCAGCCCGAGACGTGCCCGTACAGGGTGTGTGCACGGGCGTGCGGCCCCGGCCTGCGAGACCACGGCCCGGCCGCCGCCCTCGACGCGGACACGCGGGTAGGATCCGATACCGCTTCTTCACCTCGAAAGTGCCTCCGACGGGTGCGGGAACAAGGACCTCAGCAGTCCTCATTCTCGCTGGTCAGAGGCTGGTCAGAGGCACTTTCTTCTGACGCGATCAGCTGCCGGACGCCACCCCTCATGAAGGCCCGAGGCTGAGTGCGGACAAGCTGGGCAGGCACAGGCCGGCTGACGAGTGGACAGCGTTCAGTGCCGGGGGCGGTAGCGGTATCGGCCCGTCCATGGGCGACAGCGGCGTAGAGCCCGCGGCCGACGCCGACGGCGGATCCCCGGCCCTTGTCGATCTACTGGGGTAGCCTGCTCGGCAGGGTCCGAACCCGCTGTGGGGAAGTCGGGTGAGGTCTCAACACCCCTGGTTCCGAGACGCATTGGCAGTCCGCATGGGTGGCTGCCGGCTGTGGGAGAGGCGTCCGTCGGGGCCGGCCGTCCAGGAGGTCTTGACCGATGCGTGTGGTGTCCGAGCGGAGAGCACAGCGACGGGGACAGGAAGAGGAACAGGAACGCCGTGCGGCGGACCGGCCCTTCGTCGCCACGCTGACGGCTCCTGACCTGCGGGCCCCTGCGGGACCGCTCACCCCCGCCATGATGGACACCCTGCAGCGAACGGTCGGGAACGCGGCCGCGACCCGGGTCCTGGAGCGGCACCGGCACACACAGGGGCCGGGCGTCCACGGGCCGGGCGGGAGCGAAGACGTAGGCGTGCAGCGCAGCTCGCCGGTGTTCGACGAGCTGCGCAGACCGGGGCATCCGCTGCGCGGCACGCAACGTGCGCGGCTGGAGGCCGACTTCGGCGAGGACCTGTCCTCCGTACGCCTGCACACCGATGCCCGAGCCCAGCAGTCGGCCGCCGGGGCAGGAGCCCGTGCCTACACCTCAGGCGAACACATCGTGCTCGGCGAAGGCGGGATGGACGCCATCGAGCACGAAGTGACGCACGTCATCCAGCAGCGCAGGGGCTCCGTCGCCGGTTCCGACAACGGCCAGGGGCTCAAGGTCAGTCACCCCAGCGACGTGTACGAGCGCGAGGCCGAGGCCAACGCGCGGCGGATCAGGGCGGGCGGCCGGTCCCTCACCTTTCCGGGCCCTGCCGGGGTCACGGCCGCCCCGGCCGCCGGGGCCGGTGTCGCGGTCCAGCGGTACGTCGACGTACAGCCCGGTGCGGCGAACTACCCGACCAAGCACCGCCGGACGTTCGGCTTCAGCACGAGCGCGGACAGCGACGACGAGTTTTTTCCGAGTCAGCAGGAGGTGGGCGGCAGCTACTTCGCCAACGCCGACGACCGCACACCCAACATCGTGTACGGAGGCAACGTCGCGTTGCGCTTCTCCGACAACTACGACCTCGCGATCGAGCAGGGGGCGGGCGAGTCCAAGGTCTTCTTCGCCACCGCGGAACACATCGAAGCGGCCAACAACGCCCTCGCCGGACGAGTCCGCCTCCACCGCGGCAGCCGCTACCTCCGGGTCCAGGGGCAGTCCGGCGAACTGCGGCTGCACCAGGTCAAGCCCGAGGTCACGACCAAGGCGGCAGGGCTGGCCGGCAAGGCGGGGGCGACGAAGAAGACGACGGGCCTCTCCGTGCTCACACCTCAACGCTGCAACGAGATGGCGGAGTTCGTCACCGGCCGCAAGGGCATATCCGCCGAGGGCATCACGGCCTGGGAGAACTTTCTCGCCCGGGTGCTCGACCTCGTCGACGACAGCGGAAGCCGGCACCTCGACGGGATGACCGCTGCCTTTCAGCGCGGTGTCGACGGCGATCACGCCGCCTACCTGAGTTACTCCCAGAACATGAGCCGGCGGTTCCAGAACCTCAAGGCGGCCAACTCGCCAGCCCTGGAGGAGGCACTGCGGCAGCTGGGCCTCAACGAGTTCCTGCCGCCGCCGGCCCCGGGGGCGGCCCTGGTGACGGTCGGCTACGGCGACGCCGCACAGGAGACGGCGCGCGACAGGACGAGCACCTTCGAGTACCACTACGGCAGCGCCGTCGCCACCAGCGGGAGCGACTACGTGACCATGGAGAACTACGCCCGCCGCGACGCGAACGTGGGCAACAGCACAGGCTCCGGCGGCGACCCGCTCTTCTTCTTCAAGATGTACGGCACCGATCCCGGCTCGGGCGAGACCTGGCACAGCACGCAGGTCGCGACCAATGGGTTCATCGGCGCGATCCTGTCCATCACCCTGGAGGGCTGAGCAGGCCGGAGCGGCGCCGCCCGGCCTGCTCCCGGGCGGCGCCCGGCCTCAGGTGCGCCTGAAGAACTCGACTTCCCCGACCGCGATCGGCCGTCCCTCGCCCTGGCCGGACGCGGCCCGCAGCACGAGCTGGACGGAGACGACATCGCTGATGCCGGTCCGGACCGTCTGCGGGCCCGGCTTGTCGGTGAGTGTCACCGCCTTCTCGCGGACCTCGCCGTCCGCCGTGGTGACGATCAGATCGGCCCGGGTGGGCCTGGCCCCCTGCCGGAACTCCTGGGGCTCCTTCGACACACCGGTGTGCACCACAACGCCGACCAGCCGGAACGGCTTGTCGAAGACGCACGTCAGTGACGAGCCGAGCGTGGGCGCCCCCCAGTACTTGTTGGTCAGTCCGTCGACGGCCGCGGCCGCCGGATGGCCGGGAGCCTGGGCGCTCGCGGTGACCTCGGCCGGGCTGATCTCCGTCGTTCCGCCGAGTTTGTCCCGCACGTCCTCGAAGAGATAGCGCCCGGCCGGCAGGAACAGGAAGCCCGCGAACAGCAGCCCGACGACCGCCAGCACCAGCAGGGTCCGCCGCAGGGCCCGGCCCGATCCGCTCCGCACCCGGCGGCGCAGCGGCCACACCGTGCGCCACCACGGCAGCGGCGCCGGCTGCTCCCGGGTGTGCAGCGGTGCGGCGCAGCGGCGGCAGAACCGGCGTCCCGGCAGGTTCGGGGTGCCGCACGCCGGGCACGGTGGCCCGTCCGGCTTCTCGTCCGCCGCCACGGGCCTTACGACGGGCCGCCGGGCTATCGGCTTGGCCGGCCGCACCGCAACCACGGGCACGTCCGGTGCCGGTGGTTCCGGCCGTACGGGGGCGGGCTGCGCCGGTCGCGGGGGCGGCTCCGGTGCCGGTGCGGGCTCCGCGGGCGGCGGCCCGGCAGGTTCCGGTGTGCGCAACCGCGTCGGTTCCACCGGCGGCTCGGGGCGCGGGGAGGGCGGGGCCCCGGCCTCGGGACCTGCGGTCTGTGGGGCGGTACCGGTCGCGGGAACGGCTGGAGTACCGGTCGTGGACTCGGCTGCCGGGCCTGCCGGTTCTGCCGGTTCTGCGGGGCCGACAGGTTCCGCGGCGGCGGGAGGGTTCCGCGACGCCTGGGAGGACCAGCCCAGATAGGAACCGCAGTTCCCGCAGAATTCGTCGTCCTCGCCGTTGGCCGTACCGCATGCCGGACACGAGCGCATCGCGTCAGCCTCCTGTCTCGTCTGGCGGGCCCGGCAGGATCTCCACCCGGCACGTGAGGTGTACGGGGCACGAGGCCGCGACGACGTCCAGGACGCGGCTCGCGTCCACCGGCCCCCCGCGCACCGCCCAGACCCGCACCAGCAGTTCTCCGGTCGGCGCCGGAGGCAGCTGCGCACCCGGCTCGGACGACCACGCGACGCCGCCGCCGTCCTGGATGTCGGCATGCACACCGAAGCAGAGCCGGAGGTGTTCGATCAGGCCGCGGCGGGTGCCGCGCCACCGGTGCAGCTCGACGGCGCGGGCGACGACGGCCCGCCGCAGCCCCTCGGGCCACGCCGGATCGAGGTCGGCGCCCACCCAGGACGACAGCCAGGGCAGGAAGTCGGCCGGGGCCAGCGACGGGTCGAAGTAGGCGGGGAGGTTGTCCAGGGTGGACAGGACGGGCGCCAGGACGGTGTCGAGGCCCGCCGTGAACCGCTGAGCGAGGTCGTCGTCCGCGTACAGCGCGGGCAGCAGCCCGCCGATCGGATAGCGGCTGGCGAGCCCGGGTACCGCAGCCCTGGTCATGAGCTGTCACCGGCCCGGCTCGCGGTCACCTCGACCTGGTGCTGGTGCGAGAAGACCAGGGCACCCGGGGCGACGTCGATCCGCTCCACCGCCGCCCCGCGCCGGCCGGTGATCGGGTCCGCGGGGAACAGCCGTACCTCCTCCACCAGGCCCACCCCCTGCACACCCTGGAGTACGGCGAAGACCTCGCCGTACTGCACCGGCCTGCCGAACGGCCACCCGGTCCCCTCCATTCCGCCCCGCAGCGGGTCGATGTGGCGGAACAGCGCCGCGAGCACCTGCGCGCGGACCCGGTCCACGTCACCACCGGCCGCCACCAGCCTGGCGACCACGGTGACGCCCTGGTACGCGGGCGGTTCCACCACCAGCCGGGTGCCGACCAGCCGCCGTTCGTCGAGTCGCGCCGCGACCGCCGAGAGCACGGAGTCCGACGGGATCAGCTGCTCGAACCGCAGCTGGCCACCCTCGTCGGCGACTGCGTCGGGCACCACCAGGACCCGTACCGCACCGCCCTCGCCCGCAACGGCAGGCAGGCACCGGACCCTGCGCAGGGAAGGTGCAGCCTCGCGGGCGATGACCTCGTAGTCCTCGGCCGTGACCGCCCGCTCCTGCACCCGAAGGATGTTGGGCGCCCGGACCTTCGCGTTCTCCACGGTCTCGCCGTCGACCCCGCCCCGGGCCGCCTCGCGGTTGTCCACGCCGGCCACGTACGGCACCGAGCTGCGCAGCACGCAGATGGCGCCCCGGGCGACGTTCCCGGCCGCCCCTCCGCCCGTCCGGTAGCGGGGGACCCGCAGCTGTGCGCCCTTCTCGGGCACCGCACCGTAGGCGCGCATCGTCCCGTCCGGCTCGCGAACCTCCGGCGGGAACGCGAACTCGCCGGAGACGGCGTCGATCCGCACATGCCGGTCGTCCGGGGAGGAGGCGCCGAAGTGCTCCACGGCGGTCCAGACCTGCCAGCCCTCCGCGGAGGACACCTGGACGACCGGCGGCTCCCCGTCCAACAAAAGCGGCGCCCTGCTCACGGAGAACCTCTGCCCGGCGACGCCTTCGGAGATGCCGAGCGGAACGTCGAGTACGGTCTCCGCGTGTTCGACGCCCGTCGTGCCGCCGACGGTGAACACCTCGGCCTCCCGGACCGTCGGCGACTCGGAGTAGAACGGCTGGCCCGGTTCCGGCGCGGTGACCCGGCAGCGCAGCCACCCCGCCCGGGTCCCCGCGGTCACCGACGCCGTGTGCCCGGCGGGGACGAACACGATCACCTCGCCGGGCCTGTTCAACCCGCCGGTGCTGTCGGTGCCGGTCTGGCACGTGACCCAGCGGGCACCGTCCCACGCCTCCCACACCAGCGGCGGCTGCCGCGGGTCGACGCCCACGCCCTCCACGCGGCTGTCCAGGCGTACGGCGACGATGCACCCGGGGACGGCGGTGGGCAGCCCGAACAGCAGGGCGTCACCGGGCTCCGGCCGGGGCTGGAAGCACGGGATGTCCTTGCCCGCGCCGAGCGGTGCGGTGCGGTCGGTCTGATCGCCCGACACCGGCGCGGTGACCAGCCGGACCAGCGAACTCGGCACGATCGACAGGTCGTCGGAGGTCGAGAACACCACTGCCTCCTCGGCCTCGCCGCGTGAGGTGGCGACCTCCGTACCCGCCGGGAGCCGCACGGTCTCCGGCTGCGGCGCGGACAGCCAGAAGTCGACCTCCGCCCGCGCCACCGACGGCGGGAACAACGTGACGCCCAGCAGGTCGAGGAAGGCCGAGTAGTTCTTGTCCGGTACCCGGTTCAGCCGGTACAGCAACTGGTCGACCATGTACGCGAACGTCTCGATGAGCGTGACCCCGGGGTCCGACACGTTGTGGTCGGTCCACTCGGGAGAGCGCTGCTGGACGTACCGCTTGGCCTCGTCGACGAGCTGCTGGAAGCGCCGGTCGTCCAGGTTGGGTGAGGGCAGGGCCATCAGCGCACTCCCGCTTCTTCGGAGCCCTCGGAGGAGGGGATGGTGTAGAAGGGGAAGACGAGGTTGCGCAGGTCGTTGGTGGCCCGCACGGTGTAGTGCACGTCGATGTACAAGGTGCCCTCCTCGATGGCGTCGAACGCGATCACCACGTCGGTCACCTCGATGCGCGGCTCCCAGCGCTCCAGCGACGTACGGACCTCGTGCGCGATGCGCCCGGCGGTGGCGCCGTCACCGGGTGCGAAGACGTAGTCGTGAATGCCGCAGCCGAACTCCGGGCGCATCGGCCGCTCGCCCGGCGCCGTGCCGAGCACCAGCCCGATCGCCTCCTCGATCTCCCGGTCCCGTTCGACCATGCCGATGCCGCCCGTGGCGCCGACCCGCAGCGGGAAGCCCCAGCCGCGCCCGATGAACCCGCTGCCGCTCACATCGGGCCCCCGATCAAGACGTTCAGCGCACCGCTGATGATGGGCGCGCCGCAGGTGGTGGTGTCCCGCATCCGGGCGGCGGGCAGCCCGCCGATCAGGACCTGACCGGTGACCGCGGCGGCCGGGTTGGGCATGATCACATTCCCCGGCCCGAGCGCGGCGTGCGGGGGGACGACGCACACGTGCAGGCTCCCGGCGACGGCCGCCGGCCGACCGCCGATCAGCACGGTGGCGACGGCCACCGCACCCGGGGGCGGGGTGCCGATGAGGCCGCCGTGGGCGGTGCTGTCGCCCGTGCGGGCTGCGGGGGGCATGGTCGCTGTTCTCCTTGCTGTGAAAGGGACTTCTGCCGCTGTGGACGGCATGGGGG
The DNA here is from genome assembly GCF_043200155.1 of Streptomyces sp. NPDC048473. Taxonomy (NCBI): domain Bacteria; kingdom Bacillati; phylum Actinomycetota; class Actinomycetes; order Kitasatosporales; family Streptomycetaceae; genus Streptomyces; species Streptomyces sp. NPDC048473. The sequence goes on along the minus strand of NZ_JBICXE010000013.1, from coordinate 87,405 downwards.
CGTCAGTTGATGCGGATGAGCTTGGCCTTGAGCACGGCGAGCAGCCCGCCGTCGATCGTGACCCCCGTCTTGCCGTTGACGGTCACCGAGCGTCCCTTCACGTTCACGTCACCCGTACCGGCGTCGAGCGTGATACCGGATGCGGAGAGGGTCACGGAGCTCAGTGCCCGGGTGCCGCCGGGGGCGAATACCGTCAGCGCGATCTCGCCCCGCCGCTCGTCCAGCGTGACTTCGAGCCGCTTGTTGCCCGTGGCCAGCCGGACACCGGACGGTCCGCGCGGAGCATCCAGCAGTTCGAGCCGGTTCCCGGAACGGGAGACCAGCGAACGGCGGTTGACCTTGCCGCTGGTCGGGTCGACCAGCGGAACGTCGTGGGGCGACGGCTTGTCGACCCCGTTGTAGAGGCCGCCCAGCACATAGGGGCTGTCCAGCAGCCCCTGCTCGAACCCGACCAGCACCTCGTCGTTGACCTCGGGACTGAACACCCCGCCGCCGCCCTGGCCGCCCCATTGCACCGTACGGACCCAGTCGGTCACATAGGTGTCGTCGAGCCAGGGGAACTTCAGCCGGACCCAGCCCCGTTCGGCCTTGCCCTCACGGATGTCGGTGACCACGCCGATGGCGAGACCCGGCATGCGCGGGCCGCGCGAGGGTGCGTTCGAGCCACTGGTCAGTCCCGCCAACGAGCGGTCGGGCGCCGCGCTCACCACCACGGTCGTGCGGTAGCCGCCGTTCGGTTCGAGGACGTGGTGCGCGGCGGTCGCCGTGTAGCGCCCGGCGAATGCGGGCCCGACGTTGCCGAGGGCCACCGGCTCGCCCGCCCGCAGCTGGGGATTGCCCTCGGCGACCGCCTCGATCTCGCCGAACCCGGAGCTCACCGAAGCGGCCACTGAACCGGCCACGGCCCTGGCCTCGGCCTGGGTCCGGTACGGGGTGTCGGTGACCGTCATCCGGGCGTTCGGGCCGAACGCCCCGGCCGCCAGCGACGGGCTCATCCCGGGGGACACCGTGTTGCTGCGGATGGACTGCTCGCGGGCCACCAGCCGTGTCTTGGTGTCGACGTTCCAGCCGCGCACCTCCACACTGTCCGCCCCGTCCGCACCGGTCAGCACGGCCCGCAGGGCCAGCAGGTTGCGCCCGTACTCCAGGACCATCGGGTGCCGGGTGGCGGAGGTGGAGGGCGAGGGTGCCGACGCGGCGGGCTTCGGCTTCACGAACTGCAACAGGCCCTTGTCGTCCACCCGCACCTGCGCGCCGCTCTCGCTCGCGAGGTACTGGAGGAACTCCCAGTCCGAGACATTGGGCTGGGTCAGCTGCTTGTACGTGATGGGCGCGGCCTCGATCCTTCCGCAGGCCAGCCCGGCGCCCGCGGCGACCTTGCGGACGATGTCCGCGGTCTTCATGTTGCGGTAGGCCACCACCTTCCGTCCGCGCTGGAGCCGGTGAGCCTTGGAGAAGGCCCGGACGACCGTGAACGAACCGGTGGTGTCGCTGTCCAGCTCGACCGCCGTGACCTCACCGGTGAACAGCCGCTCGCGCACCCGCTCCTGCACGGTGACCACGGATATCTTCAGCGGGGTGCCGATGGTGAGACCGGTGGCGGTGAGCAGCTTGTGATCGGGATCCCGGTACATCAGCACGGCGGTGTCCGGCAGGCCGACGTTCTCGTCGACCACGCAGCTCACCAGCTGGGCCGCCCAGGCCGGTGGCAGCTCACCAGGGGCCTCGACGATCGGATCCGCGGCGAAGGAGCGGCCGGGGGCGGTCATCGGGCGCCCTCCGGAGCGTGATCTTCCAGTCCGGGTACGACCAGCTCCCTGCCGGGGATCAACTGCATCGGGTCGTCAATGTCGTTGGCGTCCGCGATCGTGCGCCACGCGGTGGCATCGCCGTACTCCCGCCAGGCGAGCAGTGGCAGGCTGTCACCGGCGACGACCCGGTGGGTACGACGTGCCTCCCGCGAGCCCGAGGTGGGGTTCTGACCGGGCGGATCTACGCTCGCCTCCTCGATCGACAGGGAGCAGGTGGCGCGCAGCGGCTTCCCGTCCACGTCGAACAGTGTGTACGAGACGGAGAGGTTGGACAGCACGCCGTCGAACGAGGTCGTCTTCGACGTGCCCCAGTCGAAGCGAACCCAGGGGCTGGCGGGCGTCTTGCGGGCCAGGCTGCTCGGGGTGGGCACACATGCCAGCATCAGCTGCTCCACCGCCTTCTCCACCGAGTTGTCATGGGTGGCCGTGGAGTCCAGGAAGACCTCCAGGGACAACGCCCGGGGCCCGCTGCCCACGAATTCGGGCAGCGCGGACTGCCCGGCCATCCGGGACGGCGTACGACGCCACTCGGTGCTCTTGCTCAGCGACAGCTTCGCGGGGTTGAACTGCAACGTGAGCCGGGCGAGGCTCCCGCCCGGTTTGGCGCCGACGGTCGCCGGCGGTTCCATGATGGTCAGCTGGGCGCGAGCACGGCTCGTACGGACAACGGGTGACATTGCGTTCCTCCTTCCCGATCTTCTCTGCTACCTGGTACCTGTTACGGAAATTGACGGATCATCAGGAGGGCTCCAGGCCCTCGTGCGCGATCTCCAGCGTCTCGATCGCCGCCTGGGAGCTGGCAGGGTCGAAGGACGGTCCCTGCCACCGCACCGGCACGATGCCGTGCACCTGCCAGCTGATGATGCGGCTGAGGTCCGGACGGAGCGCGACGATCTCGCCGTCCTTGGGCTCGACCCGCTGGATCGTCTCGTTCAGCCACCGCGCGATCTTGAGCGTGTCGGCGGTGACCGGGCGGGTCAGCGTGATGTTGGTCCAGGTGATCCGCCCCGGCAGCTGCCAGGTGAAGCCGTTGTTGCCGCCCTCGGCGTACTGCTCCATCTCCACCTCGGCGCCCAGACCCGAGCAGGTGTGGAAGGCCCCCAGGTCACTGCCTCCGATCACGAGCTTGAAGAACACGCTCGTCGCGAAGATGTTGTCCGTCATGTGCTTCTCTTCTTCTCTGCTGTTTCCCAAGTGCCGTGCCGGGCAGGGCCGATGTCAGCGGCGGCCGTCGTACAACCGTCCGGCACGCTCCCGCCCTCTGCGCAGGTCCGCGCGGATCAGCCGGCTCACCGGATCGAGCAGACGACGGGCCAGTTCCTCGATGTCCGCCCCGGTGACCCGGTTCGCGGCCGGAGCGTCCGCGGTGGCCGAGCCGGCTGATCCGGTCCTTCCCGACGGCTCGGCGGGCTTCACCGGGGCCGCCCTCACCGGAACACCGGTGATTCCGGCGTCGGCCGCCGCGCGCTGAAGTGCCTGAGCCGTGGTCCCGGAGCTGCCGGCTCCCGTGGCCGGTGCGGGTGCGCGTTGCGGAACCCGTACCGAAAGGCTCGGTGGTCCGGTGAGTGGAGCACCGTCTCCGGCCGCCGGTCCGGTGGTCGCGGGACCGGCGGATTCGGGCACTACCGGCATCGCCATCCGCTGTACGGGCACGGCGGCTGCTCCCGGCCGGTCCGGTGCGGGCGGATGCGGGCGCACGACCGGAACCGGCCGAGCGGCGGACGGCACGGACACCACGGAGGGGGCCGTGGACGGGGTGGATGGTGCGGGTCGTGGTGCCGGGGACGGCGGTCCGGGGCGGCGGCCGGAGCGTGACTGGGCGGGCTCCTGCTCCGGCGGGCGGGCGTCGGGCCGGGACGGCGGCGTTGTCGCGCCGCCGCGTACCGAGCGCTGCACGAGCCGCAGGAGGGAGCCGCCGACCGCCGGTCCGCGACCCGTCCGGTCAGCCCCGGCCCCCGGAACGCGACCGGGATCACCAGCGGGTGTCCGGCCCGCGGGCGTCCCGCTCCGGGCGGTGCCGGGCGACGGGTTCCCGGGCACGGAGCGCTGGACGGTGCCGCCGGGCGCCGGTCCCTCGGACGCGGGCCCCTCGGATGTCGGTCCCTCGGACGCCGGTCCCGGGCCGGTCGCACGGGTCCGGTGCGGCGACGCGGGTTCGGCGGGGCGGGTGCGCGCCTGAGGAGCTGAATGCCGGGGTGCCGCGCCCGATGGCGTCCGGTGCTCCCCGGTCCGCGAACTCCCGCGCCCCGGCGACGGCACACCGGACCCCGGCTGCTGTACGTCACGACGCCAGGTGGCTGCCACGACCGGCCGGGCCGCGCTGCCTGCCGTCGCCGTCGGCGCCGAAAAGCCCTCACCGAACCCGGTGCTCACCTTCAGGGCCCTGCCCGCGAGCAGGGCCCGCGACCGCTGGACGGCGGGCGACGGCCCCCCGGTACCGGCGGCAAGCGCGGATGCCCGTCCCTCTTCACGCTCCGGGGCGATCCTCCGGACACGTACCGGCCCAGCGGGAGGAGAAGAGGAAGGGGCGGTGACGGGCGTGCTCGTACGCGTGCTCGTACGCGTGGTGTCCACCGCGCGCTGGACAGCCGCAGGTTCCGGTGAGGACGCGGCGGGCGGAGCAGGCACGGGGGACGAGCGCAGCGGCATCTCGGAAGGCGCGTTCAGGGGCGGCGGTGTCGGCTCGGCCGGTGCGGAGGGCAGGGGCGCCGCAGGCTCCCCCGTCGACGCCGTGCCCTGCCGCGGGCCCGTGGTTCCCGGCTGTGTCCGACGGCGGTCACCGAGCAGCGGAGCGTCGTTCTGGAGCCTGGCTGTCGACGGAAGCGAGGGGAGGGGGGTGCCGATCCCGCCGCGGGTACGAGCCTGTGAGCCGGACCCGTCGGGCTGTGGCGACTGCGCGGACCGAGGGGGGCCCGAAGGCTTCGACGGCTCGTGCCCGCCGGGGTGTTGCGCCCGTTGCGGCCCGGATACCGATGCCTGTCCCGGAGCCGGTGCCGACTGGATCGGCAGGGGAGGCCGGGGCGTTCGGGACGGCTCCGGGGACCGAGCCTCCGGGGACGGCTGCTGACGCACCGACGGCTTCGTCGCCTCCGGCGAAGGCGTGGTCACCGCAGGGGTTGCCGCGTCCGATGCCTGCCGTTGAAGCACGGGCATGCCCGCTGCCTGTTGCTCTGCCGGGCCGGACGGTACGACCCCGCCCTGCGCTGCCGGGCCGGACGGTACGGCCCCGGTGGGCAGTTCCCGCAGGGGCTTGCCCAGGGCGGGGCGCACCGTCGCGGCGGCGGGTCGGTCGGTGGTGCGGTCCGGTGGCGGTGCGGCGCCCGGCGGGGCAGCGGGAATCGCCCGGCCGGAGCCGCTCGGCCGGGCGGGCGTGGTCCGCTGCTGCGCGGCGGTGGTGGTGACGGGAGCGGCCGGTGCGGAGGCCGTGGCCGGCGGGATCCCGGCGATGTGCCGCAGGGCCATCGCCGGACGCCGGGCAACGATCAGGGGCGGGGCGGTCCGCCGCGGACGTACGGCGGCGGGCCGGGCCCGCTGTGGTGAAGCCGGTGCCGGTACGGTGTTCGCGGGATGCTGCGGCGCCGGCGCGGCGGTCGGGGCCGAAGCCGGTCCAGGACCCGCGGCTGACGCCGTGTTCTTCGCCGGGGCCGTCCCTGCCGTGGCTTCCGGACTGGTTGGGCCGCTCCCGCGAGCCTGCCGCCCCGGTGCCCCGCGCCCGGACGAGCCGGGGGGCGTCGTACCGCTCGACCGCTGGATGGTTGCAGGGACCGGCTTCTCGCCGGCCCTGCCCCTGCCGGTCGCGTTGCCCGCCGTGGCAGGTGTCAGGTCCGCCGAAGGCTCCGCTTCCCCGTCCGCACCGGTCCGGGCGGCACGCAGGAGCAGCGGTCCACCGGGAGACGTGGAAGGCGCGCTGCCCGGACGGGCGACGCCATGGATGAGGCCCACCGGTGCGGACGGCAGTACGGCATGGCCGAGTTGGCCCCCGAACGCGGGGTTCTGCCACGAGGCGAGGCCGGACCTGAACCGCAGCCCGTCGCTCACCCCGATCGAGGACCGGGCGACGGTCACCGTCGGCGGCGCGACCTGCCGCCAGCCGCCGTCCCAGCCGCCGTCCTGCTGATCGGCCCGGCTGTCGCTCCGGTCGGTTTCCGGTACCGGACTGCGCCCGGTATTGGCTCCGGCCCCGCCCCGGGAGGGCGTGCCGGGCTTCTGCCGGTCCCCTCGGCGGAACCAGTCCCCGAACCCCACACGATCACCCGCTTTCGTTGACGCGGGTGTTGATCCGCGCTATCTCCCTCACCCACTGCTGACGCTCGCTGTGGGTGAGGTCGAGAATGTCCTCGCGCTGCCAATGGAAGTGGTAGGCGACGTACGCGATCTCCTCTCGCAACCGGGGAAGCGCGTACGTCACGATTCCCCCAGGCGCCCACCCGAGAGGTCCACCTCGAACGATCCGTGGCACAACGGACAGGTCACCGCGGCGTGCGTGTGGCCCTCGCTGTTGATCCGGCGGTAGAAGTCCTGGAGGAACGCCACATCCGTGGCGTACATCCGCTCGACGACCCCGGCGTGCACATCGGTGATGGTGCCGAGCTGGGTGATCACCTGGCTCAGCAGCACCACGGACAGGTACGCCGGGTTCTCCTTCACCCGCAGGTCGATCTGCGGGCGCAGCTCGTCCCGTGCCGTCGCGAGCCGCATCGAGCCGTGCCGGTGCACCTGGCCCTCGTCGTCGACGTAACCGCGCGGGAGCTCGAAATCGAACTCCGTACGCAGCTCCTGCCGGTCCCGGTCACGGTCCCGGGCCGGAGACGGCGCGGGAGCTTCCTCGCGTGCGGTGGGCGGGGCGGGCGCGAGGCCGTCGAGGACTTCGTCGAGCCCGCCCGACGTAACGGTCCTGCGCCTCATTCGACCACGATCTCCTCGAAGGTGATGGTTACCGTCTCGGTGGCCGCACTGGACTCGCCGGCCTTCAGCGAGGGGCCTTCCCACTTGCTGGCCCACCCCTGCATCAGCTGGATGCGCCGGACCGTCTCACCCTTCGAGTCCTTGATCTCGATGGTCAGGTTCTGGCGCGCGGTGTCGACGGCCCCGTTGTTGAGCGTCTCCTTGATCCAGTTGGTGAACTCGCTGCTCTTGTCGAGTCCGCGGGTGATCGTCACCTCGCCCGCCTGGCGTGCGCCGGGCTGCTTGCGGATGATCTGCTTGCCCTCGGCGGTCACTTGACGGACCTCGACGACTTCCTCCTCGACGGTCATGCCGCTGATCTCTTGGATCGACTCGACGAGATAGCCGCCGAGCTGCACGCCGAAGACGTGGGTGGAAAGAGCGTCGCCCTCTGCCATGACTCTGTGTCACCTGTTCCGTTTGCGGACCCTGCTGGGTCACTCGTTGACGAGGCTGGTGCTGTCGGAGAACTGCGCGAGGCGGAAGACCACGAACTCCGCGGGCTTCACCGGCGCCACGCCGATCTCGCACACGACCTGGCCGAGATCGATCGACTCCTGCGGATTGTTGTCGCGGTCGCACTTGACGTAGAACGCCTCCTCGGCCGTGCGGCCGAAGAGAGCGCCCCGGCGCCACTCCTCGGTGAGGAAGGCGGTGACATTGCGCCGGATGCTCGACCACAGGCGGTCGTCGTTCGGCTCGAACACCACCCACTGGGTGCCCAGGAGGATCGACTCCTCCAGGTAGTTGAAGAGGCGGCGTACGTTGAGGTAGCGCCAGGCCGGGTCGGACGAGAGCGTGCGCGCGCCCCAGATCCGGATGCCGCGCCCGGGGAAGGCGCGCACGCAGTTGACGCCGATCGGGTTGAGCAGGTCCTGCTCGCCCTTGCTCAGGCGGATCTCCAGGTCCAGCGCACCGCGGATGACCTCGTTGGCGGGGGCCTTGTGCACACCGCGCTCACCGTCGCTGCGCGCCCAGACGCCGGCGACGTGACCGCTCGGCGGCACCAGGGAGTTGTGGCCGGTCGCCGGGTCGAAGACCTTGAGCCACGGGTAGTACACGGTCGCGTAGCGCGAGTCGAATCCGGCGTCGTCGTTGCGCCAGGTACGGACGCGCTGGGCGTTCATACCCGGCGGAGTGTCCAGGACGGCGACCCGGTCGCCCATCTGCTCGCAGTGCGAAATCACCGCCAGTTGCACGGTTTTGACGCCCTCGGCATCGATGTCCCCGCGCTGGTAGGAGCTCATCAGGTCCGGAACGGCGACCATGGTGATCTCGTCGATCGCTTCGAGGCCCGCCAACCCCGTGCGGGCCGCGGCGTCGCCGATGTACTCGGCCGGGTCGAGCCGTGCAGCGCCGGTCCCGGGGGCGGCAGCGGCGGGCGCGAGGGCGAGGCTCTGCTTCTCAGGGCGGCTCTGGGCCTCGCCGGGCTGCTCGGTGACCTCGATGAGCTTGGACTGGCGGGCCTGGGTGACCAGATAGCCCTTGACGTTCTTACGGGTGGAGACGTCGTAGGTCTCCACCACCTTGCCGGCCTGCCGCACCAGCAGCCGGAACCGGTCCTCCGGAGGGTTCTCGCCCTCGGCGTCGGCGACCTCCACGGAGAGGTCTCCACTCGTACCGGGCCGTGCGGAGACCAGGAACCCTCCGATGGCGACGGACGGGGCCGCTCCGGGCGCAGATCCCTGTGCCGAGTCCTGTGCGGGGCCGCCGATGCGCACGATGTAGGCCGCGCCGCCGCCGTTGGCGAAGTAGCCGTAGACCGCGGGCGTCAGGTACGTGCCGGCGGTGAAAGTGCCGAAGGCCTGGACGTACTGGTCCCAGTTCGTCACCAGCGTCGGCTGGTGGAAGGGGCCGGTCTCCGCGAAACCGACGAAGGCTGCGACCGCGGTGCCGACTCCCTCGATGGGCCGCGCTCCGGACTGCACCTCCTCCACGTATACACCGGGGGTGAGGTACGACGGCATGCTCGCTCCTTCGGGTGGTCATTCGTTCGCCGCTCAGTCTTGCCCGGCGGCCGTGGCGGACAGTAGGCCTCAAAGTCCTGGACACGGGGCAAGGACGCTGCCTTTCCAGGCACCTGCACGACAGGAAATGCTGCCCCTTGCGGACTGGTCGCGGCAGTCGCCGTATTCCTTGGCTCGACGTATTCCCCGGTTCGGTCGCGTGAAGGCGAGGTGGACTCCGGGTTATGGAAAGGCGTCTGCCAGTGGGGGATTCGCCGGAAATGTGGATGCCTGGCTTCGGTGAATGCCGGTGTGCGCAGTCTCTCTCCCCCACGGATTCCCGAAACTGCTCGCCGACATCCGCAGCGGTCGGGGAATCGGCGCCGGGTCGACGAGAATCAGCCAGAATTCGCCGCGGGCGGTTGGCTGTCCGGCCGGGTTCCGGTGGCCGGAAGAGGCCCTTGATCCGCCCCGCCCGACCCTCCTGGCGTTCCGCCTCGGAGGCGACAGAAGTGGCTCTGAACAGGCCAGTTCGTATGCGAGGGGGTCTGCGACCGGATAATCTTCACCCGCTGCGGCGTCGCGGGGAGTTCTGAAGGTCTAGACCTTTGGTGTGTGCAAGGAAAGGAAACCGCCAACGACCGGCAAGCCGGGTTTCCCTCGGTCGGGATTTCTGCTGTTCTCATCCCCACAGGGGGAAGCGGGAGGCCCGGCGTTGTTGTTTCTACGGTGCGAGATCGCTCAGTACGCCGCTTACGTTGAGTACCTGGTGGCATCCGGAAGCCTGAGTTCCGGTCGCCGGAGTGCCAGGTTTGTCACAGGTTACGGAGGCGGTGACAGTGGCGTTCTGCGGAATCTGGATGGGGGTGACCCAGTGATAGTCCTGGTTGCGAAAGGTTTCCAGAGCGATGGTGGTGATCTTCCGGTCCCCGAAGGAGATGGTCAGTACTCCTTCGTCGCCCTGGAAATTCGCCACCACGATGTCCGTGACGCCGAATACCTTCCCCTCCGGAACCCGGTACGTCCCCTTCTTCCCGGCCCCGGCCCCGGTCTGCACGTCGATCGTCGCCGAACTCTGCTGGGTGCCCCCGGCGCCCGTTCCCGTGCCGGAACCTCCCGTGCCGGAACCTCCGGGCGCGGCCGACCCGCCCGGACCGGCCCCCTGACCTTGGCCCTGCCCCTGACCGCCGGCCGGGTTGCCCGCGCCGCCCGACGTTGTCGCACCCTGCTGCTCGTTGCGGGCCGTCTCCTCCTGCGCGGCCTTGGTCCCCGCCTGCTTAGCGGTGCTCCGCACCGCGGGCCGGACCAGCGTGAACCACGCGATCAGCAGCGCGAGCAGCGCGGCCAGGACGATCAGCAGCCACTTGGGCAGCACCGGCAGTTGAGCGAACTCACCCGGCAGCGCCTCGGGCCGGCCGGGCCGCTCGCTGTCGGCGTCCCGCTCGGCAGTTTCGGCGGCCTCGACTTCGAACGGCCAGGCGACCGGCTCGCCGAACCAGATCAGTTTCCGGGCCCGTACCCGCAGACGTACCTCGGCCGACTCGCCCGGTTCCAGGCGCCGTTGGCCCGGAGTGAAGGCCAGGCGGAGTTCCTCCCCGGCCTGCTTGCCCGTGAGGGCGACGTCGACCGCGGTATTCCCCTTGTTCTGCACCGAGGTCCGGAACCGGGCGCCCAGCCAGCCGCGGCGTCGGCGCGGGTCCAGCTCCGCCCGGAGCTCGTGAAAGGGCTCGACGACCACCGTGGCCTCGGGGACCACCACCGACTCGGGGTGCTCCGTGGGCAGAACGCGGACACCCAGGGGTATCTCGCCGGCCCGGACCTCGTGGGACCGGGGCGGCGAGAGCCGTATGGTCACCACCTCGGAGGTGCCCGGGTAGAGGGACACGCGCGCCGGCTCGACGGTGCTCCACGCGGCGCAGTCGCCGACCACTTCGAGCGTGTAGGCCTCGACGATGTCGCCGTCGTTGCGCACGGTCAGGGTCGTCGTCGCTTCAGCGCCGGGCGACACCGTCACCGTGGGCATTTCGAGTTCGGCAGATGTGGTCACGGTGCGACGTTAAGCCGCCTCTGCGGTTCCGCAGCAGAGACGCGAGGGCAACAAGCGGGCAGGGGTGGTGCCCCGACGGCACACCGGCACGGTGTCCCCGCGGCCCCTCCCCGGGCCCGATCCCCATGCCGGGGCCGTTGTGGTCGATAGCGGCAACAGGCATATCGGGCGGAAGTACGTGAGGAAGACAGGCACGGAACGATGACGACGACTGACATGAAGAACAGGGCAGCGCAACGCGGCCAGTACCGCAGGCCCGCTACGTCGGAGCGCTCCGCCGAGGGCAGCGCCAAGGAGGCTCCCGGGGGCAGGGTCTCCGTAGCGGTGTACGCGGAGGACCTGATCCTGCAGACCGGCATGGTCCACCAGTTGCGCCTGCGGCCCGAGATAGAACTGATAGCGGAGTCCGAGGCCGACCGGGCTCAAGTCTCCTTAGTGGTCGTGGACATGGTGGACGAGCCCACCATCCAGCTCCTGCACCGTCTCCAGCGCAACACCGCGACCCGCACGGGACTCGTTGTCGGTTTCTTCGAATCGGGTGCGCTCCAGACCATGATCGAGTGCGGTGTCGCCGCCGTGCTGAGGCGCGGGGAGGCCGACCAGGACAGTCTCGTCCACCTGGTGACGGCAATGGCGAACGGTGAAGGCGTGCTGCCGGGCGACCTGCTCGGAAAGCTCCTCGACCATGTCAGCAGCCTCCAGCGCACGGTCCTCGACCCCCGGGGACTCTCGCTCTCCACCCTCACGACGCGGGAGGCGGAGATGATCAGGCTGGTGTCGGAGGGCTTCGACACCGCGGAGATCGCGCAGAAGACCTCGTACTCCGAACGCACCGTCAAGAACGTGCTGCACGAGGTGGCGACACGGCTTGAACTGCGCAACCGGGCCCACGCCGTCGGCTACGCCATGCGGCACGGACTCATCTGAGTCCTGCCACGGGCTCCCGTGCGGACGACGCAAGGACGTCGCCGCGCGGGGGCGCGCGGGTGTTTGCGGGAAGGGAGGCCGGGGGAGTGGCCGCCGCAAAGGGCAGCAGCCCCTTCCCCCGCTCCGGGCCCTCCGGGCCTGTCTTTTGACCCCGCGCGAGCGCGATGCTTGTCATGGAGAGTCATCAACCAGACTGTGAGGTGGGCCGTGACCGGCACTGCTGGCCCGGCAAGGCATACCCGGCTGGGCCGACTGGCGGGCGCCGTGGTGCTGTTGACACCGCTGCTGGTGGCGGGTTCCGCGTCCGCTCCTCAGGGTGCGCCGCGGCTCGCCGCGGCGGCGGACGAAGCGCCGGTGGATGCCGGGCGCATCGCCTACGCCGGGACCGAACACCGCAGCCTCGGCCGGGTCTCCGACCCGGCCACCAGCGCCCCGCTGTTCGGTCCCGGACCGGCCCACTACGACCAGGATCCCTCAGCACGCGGTGACGTGCTGGTCTTCACCAGCCTGCGCGACAGCGTGCGACCGCAGGTGTACGTGCGCGATGCGGGCGGAGCGGTGCGCAAACTCACCACCGGCCGGGACGCCGCACACCCCGAACTCTCCCCGGACGGGCGGACCGTGGTGTTCGACTCCGCGGAACGGGGGCCGGGCGATGTGGTCCAGCGTGAGCTGTGGACCGTCGGGATCGACGGCTTGGGCCTGCGGCGGCTGACGGACACCCCCAACAACGAGACCTCCCCGACGTTCTCCCCGGACGGCTCGCGGATCGCGTACTCCTGCGACTCCGGTCCCGGGCGGACCGGCCTGATCTACGAACAGGCCGTGGCCGGCGGCGCGGCGCGGGTGATCAGTGACGGCCCGCCCGGCGACGCGACCGAGCCGGAGTGGAACCCGGTGGACGACGACTCCCACCGCGCTCTTGTCGCGTACACCCTCACCACGGACGAGGAGACGGGACCCCGGCTCCGGGTGACCGAGGGAATCGGGACCGACCGGCCCCTGCTGGCCGGTGTCCAGGCGGACTGGCGTACCCGCTCGGCCGCCTGGCTGCCGGACGGGAACGGCCTGCTCTTCCTCAGCCCCGACACGACCTGCGGGTGCAAGGACTACGACCACGTCTACCGGACGGCCGCCTTCGACGGGAACGAGCCGGGCCTGACGCTCGGCGAGGACCGTGCGGTCGAATCGCCCACCTGGATGGGGCCCGCGGACTCCGGTACCGCCGTCGTGGCACGGCGGACCCCTCGCGAGGCGAACGACGTGACGCTCCAGGACGTCAGGCAGGACGGTTCGGACCCGCGGGATCTCGGGCTCCCCATCCTGAAGGAGGACCCGGCGGCCAATACGAACACCGACCCCGCCAAGGACCCGCTGTTCAATCCGGCGGACGCCTACGACCCTTGGACCGAGCGGCAGAATTACACACCGGACGGCAGGCGCATCGTCCTGACCCGCTTCGAGGGTCCGGAGAAGGAGCGCGTCGAGCGGATCTGGCTGGCCGACGCCGACGGGACCCACGAGGCAGCGATGCCGCTCGACGGGCGCGGTCCCCGTGACTGGGACACCGACCCCACGTTCTCGCCCGACGGCACCAAGCTGGCGTTCACCAGGAGCTCTCCCGGCAGGGTCGACGGGCAGCCGGGGCCGAGCAGCATTCTCATCGCGGACGTCGCCACGGGAGCGATCGTGGGCAAAGTAGTTCCGCCGGAAGGGCAGTTGGCAGGAGGTGACGCACAGCCGACCTGGTCGTCGGACGGAACCACCCTCGCGTTCACCCGCAACCACGTGATCCGGGGCCTGGGTGGCATCAAGCACATCTGGACCGTCCCGGTGGCGGCGCTCGACCAGCAGCGGGACCTCAGCGTCACCATCTGCCCCGGTGAATGCAAGAAGATCGACGACAGCCCCGCCTTCTCCCCCGACGGCAGCTCGATCGCCTTCAACCGGAAGGACGGCGGCGGCCAGGTCAACGAGCGCGCCGGAATCATCGTGACCTCGCTGACCGGCGGCGAGTGCCGGGTCGTGCTTCCGTCCGTCCAGCGGAACAACCCCGACGCATGCCACCAGGACATCCCCGACACCTCGCGGACCGGGCCCTTCCAGCCCCGCGACGTGGCCTGGTCGCCGGACGCGGGACGGCTGGTACTGAGTTCACGCAGGGCGCTCGCGCCGAACTCCCCGGAGCAGCTGTCCATGCTCGACCTCTCCTCCGGCACGCTGACACCGTTCGGCGACAGGCTCACCGGGCGGCAGAAGGAGCCCGCCTTCCAGCAGTCGGTCGACCTGTCGCTAACCGCACCGCCCACCGGACCCGCGGTGGAGGTCGGGTCCTCCGTGTCAGTGACGGTCACCGTCACCAACAAGGGTCCGGCGCCCTCGCCCGGCACCGTGCTCACCGTCGACGCCCCGCCCGGCGTGCGTCTGGAGGAGCTCACCACCCCGGACGGGCCCTGCGCCACCGGGTCGCCGCAGTGCGACCTGGGCGTGCTCCGGCCCGGGACCAGTGTGGAGGTCACCGCTCGGCTCACCGGCGTGACGACGGGGGACCAGCAGATCGGCTGGTCGGTCACCGGAGCCGTACTCGACCCGAACCCCACGGACAACGCCTCCGGGACGATCGTTCCGGTCCAGGACGCACCCCCGACGCCGACGCCCACCCCGTCTCCTTCGACCTCGCCGCCCCGGCCTCCGGCGCCCGAGCCCGAGCCGAAGGCAGGGCCGGGCGTCACGGTGCGGGCACAGCCCAGCCCCGGCTTCGTCGGCGGCCGGGTGGTGGTGACGTACACCGTGCGCAACGGCCAAAACGCGCTCGCCACCGGTCTGCGGCTGAGGCTCGGACTGCCCGCGCGGATCCCGGCGGGTCCGCTTCCTGCGGGCTGCGCCGCCGGGGTGTGCACGCTGCCCGACCTGGCACCGGGCGCCTCCACGGTCGTGCGTGTCGTGCTCAAGCCGGACCGGGCACTGAGGACGAGCATCACCGGAACGCTGACCACCACCGGTACCGACGCCGACAAGGGTGACAACGTCTCCAGGAAATCGCTGCGCATCCTCCAGCCACGAATCATCGCGGTGCCCGCCGTCGGCAAACCGGGGTTCGTCACCTCCGTACGGGGCAAGGACTTCCCGCCCGGAGCACCGGTGACGCTCACCTGGAAGCCCGGGATCACGGCAACCGCACCGCCCACCGTCCCGCGCAGGGACCGTACGTTCATCGCGCAGCTGCTGATCCTGGCGAAGGATCAAACGGGGCCGCGCACGATCACCGCCGAGGGACCGGGGTTCAGCCCGGTCACCACGCCCTTCCTGGTGGTCAGCGGCACCATCGTCCCGCCGGATGAGGTGGGGCGCCGGTGATCCACGAAGTGGACGAGGGACTGCGGCTGTTGCTGGTCGACGCCGGCCTCCAGGAGAGCGGCGTCGACCTGGTCTTCGACGCACCGACGAAGGACTGGTCCGCCCGGCGCAACGCCCCCACGATCAGCGTTTTCCTCCACGGCATCCGTGAGGATGCGGCCCGGCGCCGTACCGGCACGGCCGAGGAGCACGACGACCAAGGAGTGGTCATCGGCTGGCGGACCCCGCCACGCTGGTTCGAGCTCACCTATCTGGTGACCGCCTGGACCAATCGCCCCCAGGACGAACACCGCCTGCTCTCCGAGGTGTTGCGCTGCCTCGTACGGTCGGACGTCCTGCCCGCCCGTATGCACACAGGCAGCCTCGCCGAGCTCGGGCTGACCGTGGAGATCGAGGCGGCGGGTCCGGGCACCGACGGGCCGTCGGCCTCGGACGTGTGGTCCGCGCTCGGCGGTGAGCTCAAGGCCGCGATCGACCTGCGTGTGTGGGCACCGCTGGCCGGTGAACGGACTTCCGCCGGGCCGCCGGTCACCGAAGGGCTGGTGGTGAAGACCGCGCCCGCACGGGACGGCGACGGGGCGGGACCGGGGCGCCGGCTGCGCTACGACGGCGCGTCCGACCCCGGCGGGCAGGGCTTCGCCGCAGAACGTGAACGGCAGTTGCCGCCCGGTCGGCGCAGGCGCGGGGGCGCGGCTCGATGACCACGGCACAGGGCACCCATGCCGTCCGCGAACTGCCCGGCACTCCGACGGCAGGCATCGAGGACCTCTGGCAGCGGTTGATCCACGTCGAGCAGCGGGTCAGGCACGCCGTGGCGGCCCGGCGGGCCGCCGACCCGGAACCGGACGATCCGTACCGGGGGCAGTACCTCACCCCCGAGGCGGTCGACCGGATCGTGGAGTCCCGCGACGCGTTCGCGCCCGTACCGGCGTACGGCTCCGAGCCTTCGCCGAACTCCCCGCCAGGGAGCCGGATCCGGCAGCTTGCCGAGAACTTCGGCCTGGTACCGCTGGACGTCGACCTCCTGCTGGTCGCGATGGCCCCGGACATCGACATCCGGTTCGAGCGGCTCTACGGCTACCTCAACGACGACCTCACCCGGCGAAGGCCGGCCATCGGCCTGGCACTTGAACTCTGCGGGCTGCCCGCCGCGAGTTCCGGCCGCTTCCGGTTCTCGCCGTCCGCCCCGCTGGTCGCGGGCGGGCTGCTGGAGGTCCTGGAAGCCGACCGCCCGCTGCTCTCGCGGGTGCTGCGAGTGCCGGACCGGATCACCGCGTACCTGCTCGGCGACGACGAGACCGATGGGAGGCTGCGCGGCCTCGTCCGGGTGGTCGGGCCCGAGGAGGAGCCGGACACGGGACCGGAGGCCCTGCGGGTCGCGGCGGCGCTGGGCACGGGCAGCGGCCTGGTGCACCTGCTCGACCGGGGAGGCGACCCCGGCAGACTGGCGGTCGAGGCGCTTCTCGCCGCGGGGCGTCGTCCGCTGGTGGTCGACATCGCGGCACTCGCCGCCGCTCCCGAACCGGCGGAGCTCGTACAAACCCTGGCGGCTGAGGCCCGGCTGAGCAGCGGCGGGGTCGTCCTCGGGCCACTCGAATCGCTCGCCCCCGAGCGGCCCGAGGGAGCCCGGCTGCTCGGTGGCCTCTGCGCGGCGGTCAGCGGTGCTCCCCTGATCGTGTACGGGAAGAAGAACTGGGACCCCCTGTGGACCAGGGAGAGCCCGGTTCCGGTCCGCGTCCTGCCCCCCGGCCCCGCGGGCGTGGCACGGCAGTGGCGTCGGGCGCTCGCCGAGGCCGGCACGTCTGTCGGGTTGCCCGCCGAGAACGTGTCGGCCGACGAGGGACTCATCGAGGCCACGGCCTCCTACCGGCTCGACTCCGAGCAGGTGCGCAAGGCCGCCGCCGTCGCCTCCCGGCTGGCTGTCCTGGAGGAGCGTCCGGTGGACGCGCAGGACCTGCGCACGGCGGTCCGGGCACAGAACGGCGCGGGGCTCGAACGACTCGCCCGTCGCATCGAGCCCGCGGTCGGCTGGGACGACCTCGTGCTGCCTTCTGCGACCCGCCGCCAGCTGTCCGAACTCGCCCTGCGCGCACACCACCGCGAGCAGGTGCTCGGGCAGTGGCGGATGCGGCCGGGTGGCGGCCGGGGGCGGGGGGTCATCGCGTTGTTCGCCGGTGAGTCCGGCACCGGCAAGACCATGTCCGCCGAGGTGGTGGCGTCGGAGCTCGGCATGGAGCTCTACGTCGTGGATCTGTCCACCGTGGTGGACAAGTACATCGGTGAGACCGAGAAGAATCTCGAAAGGATCTTCGTCGAGGCGTCCGACGTCAACGGCATCCTGCTGTTCGACGAGGCGGACGCCATCTTCGGGAAGCGCTCACAGGTCAAGGACGCGCACGACCGCCACGCCAACGTGGAGTCGGCCTATCTGCTGCAGCGGATGGAGTCCTTCGACGGGATCGCGGTGCTCACCACCAATCTGCGGGCCAATCTCGACGAGGCTTTCACCCGCCGCCTCGACGTGATCGCGGAGTTCCCCATGCCGGACGCCCAGCAGCGACTGGCCCTGTGGGACCGCTGCCTCGGGACGGCGATCCCACGCGACGCGGAACTCGACCTGGAATTCTGCGCAGGACGCTTCGAGCTGGCGGGAGGGTCGATCCGCGCCTGCGCGGTGACCGCCGCCTATCTGGCGGCGGAATCCGGGAGACCGCTCGGTATGGAGCAGATCGTCTCGGCCGTGCTCCAGGAGTACCGCAAACTCGGCCGGCTGGTCCGGGAAAGCGAGTTCGGCCCTTGGCTGGACCGTGCGAGGGGACGCGGCGAAGGTTAGCGCCTCTGGAAACCCCGGCCGTATCTCTCCCGGCCGGCGGTGTGGGCCTGGGGCGACGGTGTGCGTCCCGGAGGGCGGGAGACGCTGCCCTCCGGGACGAGGCCCCTGCCCTGCAGGGCTCTTCTTCCTGTCGAGTGCGTGGATAGGTTGTTACGGCGACGGCGCCCGCGTCTACCGCAAGGTCATCGGAGTGGAGCCGGTGCGGCAGCCCGCAGCCTGACGACGTCCGGTGAAGCGCCGTGCGCCTGCCGCTCTTTCGTCGCAGGCGCACGTGCGCCGTCCTTCTGCCGCAGTTCGGAGGCGAGTTCGCTCAAGACCGGGCGGAGCCGGGTTCTGACCTGGGCGTGGAGGGCGGCGGTGTCCAGGTTGGTCAGTGCGTGGAGGAGGAGGGTCGGTGGGCAGCCGTCGCGGCGGATCGTTGTGCGCCTGACGTCGGCTGACGGCATGTCGACGGCGAAGGTCCAAGGGCCGTGTCAGGGGCGGCGGACAGTTGGAAGACGAAGCGGGCCGGGGCGACGGCGTACTCGGCACAGCCCCCACCGTCGGGCAGGTACACGGCGACAGGGTCCCCGACGGTGAGCCCGTTGACGTCCTTGCCGAGCGCAGCGATGTGCGGGCGGTGAGGCGCTCGGCCGCATCTGACGCGGATGGCCGCTGCCGGCTCGTGTCGCCGGTCGTCACACCGGGCAGCGGGCGGACTGCACCCGACGTGGCCACGTGAGAGCCAAGCGTCGTTTGCCATGATCGTGAAAAGAGAGCCCCGGTGTCTGTGCAGATCACCGTTTGCGCGCCGGGGTCAGCGGTCGGCGATGTCCTCGCGGAGGCCGTCGGAGAATTCCCACCACGACAGCGGAAGCCAGTCGCCGTTGACAAAGGCATCGACAGTCGCGCCGCGACCGCGGACAGTCACCGTCGTTCCTGGCGGGTACGTGGTGCCGGACAGGCCGGGCACTGGGACGAGCAGGGTCCCGAGGCGTTGTGCAGCCACTCAGTGCCCTCCCTTTCCGTTTCTCGGTGCGATACCAGGGCGGATATTTCTCCCGATATTACCGGGTTGTCTGTTGGCTCAGGGCGGAGAATCATGAGAGATGGGCCACGCGGAACAGAGTGGGCGGGGCGGGCGGAAATCGTACGTACATCGCCGAGCGGAGGTGACAGCCATGAAGGCCGTCGTGTACAAGGGGCCGTTCACCGTGGCAGTCGAAGACGTTGAAAAGCCCAGGATCCAGCACCCGAACGACGTGATCGTAAGGATCACCTCCACCGCGATCTGCGGCTCCGACCTGCACATGTACGAGGGCCGTACCGCGGCCGAGCCCGGCATCGTCTTCGGCCACGAGAACATGGGAATCATCGAGGAAATCGGCCAGGGCGTCACCTCGCTCAAGGAGGGCGACCGCGTGGTCATGCCCTTCAATGTCGCCTGCGGGTTCTGCGTCAATTGTGTCGAGGGATTCACCGGATACTGTCAGACCGTCAATCCCGGCTTCGCGGGCGGTGCTTACGGCTATGTCGCCATGGGGCCCTGGGCGGGCGGCCAGGCGGAATTCCTGCGCGTTCCCTACGCCGACTTCAACTGCCTGAAGCTGCCGCCGGGAAACGAGCACGAGACCGACTTCATGCTGCTTGCCGACATCTTCCCCACCGGCTATCACGGCTGTGAACTCGCCCAGGTCCGCCCGGGTGAGAGCGTCGCCGTGTACGGCGCCGGGCCGGTCGGGCTCATGGCCGCCTACTCGGCCCTGCTGCGCGGCGCGAAGAAGGTGTTCGTCGTGGACCGGGTTCCCGAGCGGCTGGAGAAGGCCCGGGAGATCGGCGCGGTTCCGATCAACTTCGCCGAGGGCGATCCCGTGGAGCAGATCAAGGAGCAGACCGAGGGTGTCGGCACGGACAAGGGCGTGGATGCCGTCGGCTACCAGGCGATGGCCCACGGTACTGACCGCGAGGAACCGGCGACCGTCCTGAACTCGCTCGTCGGAACGGTCCGGGCCACCGGAGCGCTCGGCGTGCCCGGCCTCTACGTCCCGGCCGACCCCGGAGGCCCTGACGAACAGGCCAAGCACGGCATGCTCCTCGTCTCGATCGGCAAGCTCTTCGAGAAGGGCCTGCGGATGGGTACGGGGCAGTGCAACGTGAAGCGCTACAACCGGTACCTGCGCGACATGATCATCGAGGGCCGGGCGAAGCCGAGCTTCGTCGTCTCGCATGAACTGACCCTGGACCAGGCGCCGTCGGCGTACGAGAAGTTCGACAAGCGGATCGAGGGCTACACGAAGGTCGTGCTGCACCCGTAGCGGAAGGTCCGACAGCACGCCGTGTGGGCTGGGCTCTCCTGTCCGGCTGAGTGTCAGGTGCCCCGCGGGCAGGCGGCCACCTCGGGGGGACACGGGTCGAACCAGGCGCCGGTCGACAGCCACACGGCCCCGGGGTGAACGGCGTCGCTGATCCGCACCCCGGCCGAGCCGCAGCCGGCGATGGTGCGCGAGAACAGCTCGATCCGCCCGCTGGGGGCCGGCTGCGGGGTCGGCTCGCAAGCCGGCGTAGAGCGCGCGTTGCCCGGCACGGGCGGCGCGAGCCACAGCGTCGAGCTCGGCCGCCAGATCGTCGCGCAGCGGGGCGACGGGCGCGAACCGGGCGCCGTGGGCACGGGCCGCGCGCAGCTGCTCGGCGGTCCGGTGCCTCTCTTCGCCTCACCGACCTGTGCGGCCTCTGCTCCAACACCGTCATCGCCGTCCGCGTACGGCGACATCCCTCACCGAGGCCGCTGCAGAGCCAGTAGCCGGATGTGCCCCGGTGCTGAACGGGATGCGGAGCAAAGGGAGTTGGGGGACTGGTAGGAAAGTTTACTGTTCGCTAGCATTCCGGGCGGTGGCTTGGCGCGGTGCCTGACCCCCCGTGGGCATGACGCGCTCAGTGAGAGCTCTGGCCCGGCCACCGTGATGTTGCCCCCTGCCCGCACGAGGGCCGGGGCGCGAGGTCACGCGCCAATGCCCAGCTCTCGCCACCCCCAAGGCCTGGAGTCCAGGGATGCACCTGAACGGCTCAGCTCCACTCTTCACGCCCACGCGGCGCCGTACGGTGGGCGTGGTCATCGCCGCCGTACTCCTCCTCGTCGGCAGTCTGTTGCTCGCCTACCCCGACCGGGCCGGCGCCGCCGCCGACCCCCTCATTTCGCGTGGCAAGCCCGCCACCGCGTCCTCCAGCGAAGGTTCCGGCCTCGGCCCCCAGAACGCCTTCGACGGCGACCCGGCCACCCGCTGGGCGAGCGCCGAGGGCAAGGACCCGCAGTGGATCCGCGTCGACCTCGGTGCCACCGCCAACATCACGCGGGTGGAGCTGAGCTGGGAGGCCGCGTACGCCAAGGCGTACCGGATCGAGATCTCCGCCGACGGCACCACCTGGACCCGGCTCGCCGACGAGACGGCCGGGAACGGAGGCACCGACGACTGGCCTGCCCTCGCCGGCAAGGGCCGCTATCTGCGCGTGTACGGCACCGCGCGCGGCACTGCCTACGGCTACTCGCTGCACGAGGTCGAGGTGTACGGCACTTTCGACGGCGCGCCCCCGCAGACCGGCGCCTTCACCGTGGTCGCCGCCGGTGACATCGCCGCCCAGTGCACCGCCTCCGACAGCGACTGCGCCCATCCCAAGACCGCCGCACTGGCCCAGAAGCTCAATCCGAAGTTTTATCTGACGATGGGTGACAGCCAGTACGACGACGCCCGGATCGCCGACTTCCGTGCCTACTACGACAAGACCTGGGGCGCGTTCAAGGACAAGACGCATCCGGTACCGGGCAACCACGAGACATACGATCCGGCCGGGTCGCTGGTCGGTTACAAGACGTACTTCGGGGCGGTTGCGTACCCCCAGGGCAAGAGCTACTACAGCTTCGACGAGGGCAATTGGCACTTCATCGCCCTCGACTCCAACTCCTTCGACCAGAGCGCCCAGATCGACTGGCTCAAGGCCGACCTCGCCAAGAACGCCAAGGCGTGCATCGCCGCCTACTGGCACCACCCGCTGTACTCCTCGGGCGGGCACGGCAACGACCCGGTCAGCAGGCCGGTCTGGAAGATCCTTTACGGGGCCAAGGCCGACCTTGTGCTCAACGGGCACGACCACCACTACGAGCGGTTCGCCCCACAGGACCCCGACGGGAAGGCCACCGCCGACGGAATCACCGAGATCGTCGGCGGCATGGGCGGCGCCGAGCCCTACCCCATCGAGAACGTCCAGCCCAACAGTCAGAAGCGGATCAGCGGTGAATACGGCGTCCTGAAACTGGACTTCACCGACTCCGACTACAGCTGGAGTTACGTCGGGACCGACGGCAAGACCAAGGACACCAGCTCCAAGTACGCCTGCCACTGATGTATCTGGCGACCACAGGCCGCCGGGATGCGCCGGCCCCGCCCCGCACAGGCGGGGCGGGCCGACGCGTCCCCGGCACCGTCCTGGCACTCGGCACGGTCAGCCTCGTCACCGACATCTCCTCCGAGATGGTCACCGCGGTGCTGCCGCTCTACCTCGTCCTCGGACTCGGTCTCTCACCTCTCCAATTCGGATTCCTGGACGGCCTGTTCAACGGCGCCACCTCCGTCGTGCGGCTGCTCGGCGGGCACGCCGCCGACCGCGGCCGCCGCCACAAACGGGTCGCCGGGATCGGCTACACACTCTCCGCCTGCTCCCGGCTCGGCCTGCTGCTCGCAGGCGGCGCCACCGCCGGGATCGCGGCTGCCCTCGCGGCAGACCGGGTCGGCAAGGGCATCCGTACGGCGCCCCGTGACGCGCTGATCACCTTGAGCAGCCGACCCGAGGCGCTCGCCCGGTCCTTCGGCGTGCACCGGGCGATGGACACCACGGGCGCCCTGCTCGGCCCGCTCGCCGCGTTCGCCCTGCTCTGGGCGACCGCCGACGCCTACGACGCGGTGTTCGTCGTCAGCTTCTGCGTCGGCCTGCTCGGGGTACTGCTCCTCGTCCTGTACGTTCCCGCACACCCCCCGACCCCACCGATGGACTCAACTCCACGTACACCCAAGGTATTTGGGGCACTCCGCGATCCCGCCTTCCGGCGGATCCTCGGTGCCGCCGCCCTGCTCGGTGCCGCCACTGTCGGTGACGCCTTCGTCTACCTCCTGCTCCAGCGCCGCCTCGGCCTACCCGTCGGCTGGTTCCCGCTGCTGCCGCTCGGTGCGGCGGCGAGCTATCTGCTGCTCGCGGTCCCGGCGGGCCGCATCGCGGACCGGGTCGGCCGACAGCTGCCGTTCCTGTACGGACACGTCGCGCTGCTCGGCGTGTACGCCACGCTCCTCGCCCCGACCGGCGGCCCGGCCCTGCTTCTTCTTGTGCCCGTCCTCGTGCTGCTCG
Organism: Streptomyces sp. NPDC048473; assembly: GCF_043200155.1. Classification (NCBI taxonomy): domain Bacteria; kingdom Bacillati; phylum Actinomycetota; class Actinomycetes; order Kitasatosporales; family Streptomycetaceae; genus Streptomyces; species Streptomyces sp. NPDC048473. Next base: position 64,170 of record NZ_JBICXE010000013.1, on the reverse strand, counting down.
GCGTCTTCTACGCCACCACCGACGGGGTGCTGATGGCCCTGGCCGGACCCGCGCTGCCCGCCGATGGCAGGGCGGGCGGACTCGCCCTCCTCCAGACCGGCCAGGCGCTGGCCCGGATGCTCGCCGCGGCGGGCTTCGGCGCCGCGTGGACGGTGTGGGGGCCTCGCCCCGCGCTGTGGGCGGCGGTATCGGCCCTGCTCGCCGCGCTCGCGGGCGGCTGGGCGCTGCTGCCGCGCAACCCGTCAGGTACCCCGGCGCCCGAGGGGCCGGGAGCCCAGATCCCCGAGAGGCGGACCGCATGAGTGCCAGGTTCCCGAGAGCCGCGACCCCGCTGAGCCCTCGGGCCCGTATCGCCGTAGTGGTGGCCGCGGTGCTACTCCTCGCGGGCGGCTCCGTCGGGTACGCCCTGCACGCGGAACACCGGTCGCAGGGGCAACGGGCCGACGCCGACGCTTCGTTCACTCTCGGCGGGCCCGCGCTGTACTTCCGGGACACGGCCACAGGACGCGTCGCGCATCAGCCGCGAGCTGGAGACTCCGGCGCCCGTACCACCGGCGGACCCTCCTGCGACCGGTTCTACGCCTCCGGTGATACCGCGCTCTGCCTGCGCGCCGAGCCCGGGGTGCTGCCGAAGACCTACGCAATCGTTCTCGACCGGCGGCTGCGCGAGGTGCGCCGGATCACCGTGCCGGGCGTTCCCACTCGCGCCCGCGTCTCCGCGTCCGGGCGGATGCTGTCCTGGACGGTGTTCGCCACCGGTGACTCGTACGCCACCACCGCCTTCTCCACGCGGACCGCCGTCCTCGACCTGCGCACCGGCTACCTCATCAAGTCCATGGAGGAGATCCCCCTCACCATCGACGGTGTCCGCTACCACGCCCCCGACGTCAACTACTGGGGGGTGACCTTCGCCCGCGACGACAATCGCTTCTACGCGACCGTCTCCACCAAGGGCCGCACCTATCTCGTCGAGGGGAACATGAAGGACTGGTCGGCGAAGGCGCTGCGGCAGAACGCCGAGTGTCCCTCCCTGTCGCCCGACAACACCCGGATCGCCTTCAAGAAGAAGGTTTCCGACAACCCGGCCGCGCCCTGGCGGCTGTACGTCCTCGACCTGCGGACCATGCGTGAGACGCCGCTCGCCGAGACACGCAGCGTCGACGACCAGGCGGCCTGGCTGGACGACGGCACGGTCGCCTACTCGCTGCCGGGCACGGCCGGCCGGGCGAGCGACATCTGGACCGTCCCCGCAGACGGTACCGGGGCACCCCGCGTGGCCGTGGCGGGCGGGTCGTCGCCGGTGGTGGTGGGCTGAGCGAGGCGGCCCGGTGCAGAAGCAGCCCACCCAGCAGGGCTGCCGTCGTCCCTGCAAAGCGGTACACCGGAGGGAGGCAGGGTTCGAGGGGCCGGCAGGCTCCAGTGCCGCCCCTCACCTGTGGACCGGGGTTCGGCAGGGGACCCGCTGGCCCGTGCGGTGTGCACCGGGTTCGGACGATGCATCATCCGGCCGGCGCGACGGCCCTCGCTATGAACCCGCGACTCGGATATGCCAGACGCCGTCCGGGACCGACCCGTGCCGCCTCGACGGACCGGAATCCACTCGCACGCGGGGACCGTGTGCGCGGCGGGGGCCGGGACGCACCGTCCCGGCCCTTCGTCGTGATCGCTGTGCGGGGACCGGTCAGAGTCCGGTCAGTACGGTGCGGTACCCCGCCGCCAGCGCGTGCTCCTGCATGACGACATTGACAGCGGCCATCGGCAGGTCCGGCGGAACCTCGATGTCGGCGGTGTCCAGCGCGGCCACGGTGAACACATAGCGGTGCGCACGGTCCCCGGGCGGCGGGCACGCCCCGCCGTAACCGGTCATCCCGAAGTCGGTCCTGCCGAGCACCGAGGGAGCGGGCAGACCCGGATTGCCTGGCGTTCCCGCGCCTTCGGGCAGCGAGGTCGTGCCGGCCGGGATGTTCCAGACGGACCAGTGCCAGAATCCACTGGAGGTCTTGGAGTCCAGGTCGAACAGCGAGATCAGATAGCTTTTGGTCCCGGCAGGCGCACCGGACCACCGGATCGCGGGCGACTTGTTCCCGCCGGTGCAGCCGCCCCAGTCGAGCAGGTTCTCCTGCCCGAAGGTCCCGTCCGGCGGAATGTCGGGCAGGGCCACGGAGAACCTCGGGAGGGACGCGGGCAGCGCCGGGCGCTGAGCCACCGTGAGGACATCATCCTGGTGATGCCGTGCCCCGGTGGAGGGTTGGGCCACGGCGAACGTGGTGACGAGGGTGGTGGTGGCCGCGACCGCCAGGGCGGTGATCGTCCGTTTCAAGCGCACGTCTGGTCCTTTCGGGCGTGAGTCCGTTGCGCCGCGCAGCCTGCCGGAGGCCCGGGGCTTCCCGCTGCCCAAGGTTGAGCGGTGCCCCGAGGCGCAGTGTGCGCAGGGCCGTACGCCGCTGTCCGCGTCTCCCGGGTGGGGCCTGTCCGTTGCCGCTATGGTGTCGGGCGCAGACCGAGGTTCCCCCTTTCTTGCGGACAGGTGGTTGGATTTGCTGTACATCGCGTTCTTGCGCGGGATGAATGTGCCGGGCCGTTCGGTGAAGATGGAGTACTTGCGCAGCCTGTTCACGGACATGGGATTCGACTCCGTGCGCAGCTACATCCAGAGCGGGAACGTCTTCTTCGAGTCCGACGAGACCGACCGTGCCGTGCTCAGTACCCAGATCGGTGACCATCTCAGAGAGACGCTCGGCTACGAGGTCGCGGTCTGTCTGCGTACGGTCCCGGAACTGGAGGCGCTGATCGCGCTCGACCCGTTCAAGGAAGTCACGGTCACCAACGACATGCGCTGCTGCGTGGTGTTCACGACCGAGCGGATCGATGCGGACCTGGCTCTGCCGCTGATCTCCCCGAAGAAGGACATGGAGATCATCGGCAGCACCGCGTACGACGCCTTTGTCGTCTGGTATCTGATCAACGGCAAGGCACCCGCGGCCAAGGGCTTCCAGGAACGTGCGCTGGGCCACGACGCGACGACGCGCTACTTCCACACCGTGGTGAAGATTCTCGACGCGGCCAGGAAGGGTGCGTCCTGACGCTCAATTCTGGGCGGTTCCCGAGGCCGTCCATCGCCTAGAACAGGTTCAGCCGACGAGAGGGCAGCTACCCATGACCGTCACCGAACCCACCCCGAGCGTGACCGGCCCGACGCCGACCGCTCTGGACCAGACCTCACTCCCCATCGAGGAACTCCTGCACTCGGCCAACGCAGGGATGATCATCCACCGGACCGGCCAGCTCGCGTACGAGTTCTCGACCGAGGGCCGGCAGTGGAGCGTCGACCTGCTGGACCACATCAACAAGGCGCAGCTCGGTGTCTGCACCACCTTCTGCTACGAGGAGGTGTTCGGCACCCGCGACCGTCTTCACTGGCTGATCCAGATGAAGGCACCCAACGACTACAGCAAGCTCCTCGACATGGTCGAGCACGACGACAAGTACCTCGACATCGCGACCAAGGAGGACCGTCTGCCGGAGGCCAAGGGAGGCGGCAACTGGGAGCGGATGTTCACCTACGGTTCGCTCCAGGAGCGGATCATGCTCGGCCAGCACGGACTGATCCACGACGACCACTCCCATAAGGACACCGGCACGTTCGTGCCGCCCGCCGGGGCGCAGCTGAGCCAGCCGGCCGAGCTCCAGCTGAACTCGGCCAACGCGGGCGCGATCGTCATGCGCAGCGCGGAGGTGCTCTACGAATTCCGCGAAGAGGGACGCCAGTTCGCGTTCAACTGGCAGGGCCATGTGAACCGGGAGCTGGCCGGACGGGTCACCTCGCTGCTGTATGAGGAGACCTTCGGCCAGCAGGACCGTATCCACTGGCTGATCCACCTGCGCACCCTGGAGGACTACCGCGCACTGGCGGAGTTCGACCGTTCCAGTCGCACCGCCGAGGAGGTGTACGGTGCCGAGCGCCTGCACCCGAGCAAGGGCGGCGGCAAGTGGGACCGGCTGTTTCGTCCGGCGAGCATCAAGGACACCCTGCTGATACCTCATCAGCGCACCACACCGCTTCGCTGAGCAGGCGGCGGCCGAGCCCCGTGGGCCCGTACACCTCGGTGTACGGGCCCACGGCGCTGGTCGGGCGGCCGAACCGCTCAGCGCACAAGAAGCTCGAAAGGCACCGCGGCCTCGAGTCCGGCACGGGCCCCGGTCGCGGTGAGATATCCGGTGAGCGGCCCCCGTACGTCGGCGAACCGCGGTCCCAGCGCCGCCAGATACGCGGCGTGCGCCTCCACCGAGGCCACCGCGCTGTCGAGATGGCCACCGACATCCGCCGCGTGGGTGGGAACCGGCGACGAGGCGATGGCCACATAACGGACCCCCGCCCACGGTTCGAGATCGAGATCCGGGAAGATCCAGCGGTTCCCCGCGTCCCCCACGGCATCCAGGACCGCCCGCCCGGTGTTGCGGTGATCGGCCATGTTCCAGCCGCCGCCGATGGCCCGGTCGTGGTGGTTGCAGGTGATCACCAGCTCCGGCCGGTGCCGGCGGATCGCGGCGGCGATGTCGCGGCGCAGCGGCAGCCCGTGCTCGACGGACCCGTCGGGGTGGTCGAGGAACTCCACCGGCGCCGCGCCGACGATCCGCGCACTGGCCAGTTGCTCGTCGGCCCGCACCTTCGCGGACTCGGCGGGGCTCATGCTGTCGATCCCGGCCTCTCCATGGGTGACGAGTACATACGCCACGCTCTTTCCGGAGGCGGTCCAGGCCGCGACGGCGCCCGAGGAGCCGAACTCCATGTCGTCCGGGTGGGCAACCACCGCGAGCGCCCGGTTCCAGTCGTCGGGCATCGGTTCGAGAGTGTCGGCCATGGTGTTCTCCATCCCTGGGTGTGGGTGGTGCGACGGTCCATGTAATCGATCCTCCGGGCGTGCTCTCTGCTCAGATTTGGGCAGGCGGGACGGATCGCCGTCGTTACTGTCGGGCCCTGGAGGTGGCCGATGAAGCCGACGGAACTGACCACCCTGGTCCGTGACCGGCTCGCCGATGTGATCGGAGTGCCGGCCGGGGACATCGCCGATGGTGCGCCGTTCGACGACCTCGGTGTCGATTCCATCCTGCGGATGGAGCTGGTCCGCTCGCTCAGCCAGGACCTCGGGGTCGAGTTGCAGGCGGCCGAGGCGTACGACCACGACACCGTCACACTGCTGGCGAAGCTGTTCGCGCAGACGGTGGCGGCACGGGATGCCGGAACCAGTGGGCCGAGCGCTCCGCAGACCGGTCCGCCGGACGGACCGGTGGCCGCGACGGTGGCCGAGCCCGGGCCCCGCGCCGACCACCGCGCCGAAGAGCCGACCGGTGCCGTATCGGGTGCTGCGGACGGGGATCTCGCGGAGGAACTGGCGGCGCTGGCCGCCGAGGTCACCGGCCGGGCGTTCGACCGGGACGCCGCCTTCGCCGACAACGGGTTCACCTCGTTCGACATGCTCCGGATGATCAGTGTCCTGGAGAAACGCCTCGGCTCGCTGCCCAAGACGCTGCTGTTCGATCAGCCAACGGTGACCGGACTCGCCGCGCACCTGGCCGACGGGTACGGCCCTGTCACCCTCGGCGCGGTCGGCGGCGCGGGCGGCGGACCGGCGGGCCGGTCAGCGCAGCCTCCGGCCGCGGCCCGCCCGGCGGCCGACGGAGAGCCGGCCGTACTCGTCAAACGCGAACTCATGGACCAGCCCGTCCTGGCTGCGGTCCTGGAGGATCTCCACACACGGCATGCGGTGGAGAGCGGTCTCGCCGGACGGGACATCGCCCCCCTGGCCTTCCTCGGCTCCCGCAGGTCGGCCTACTTCAACTTCTCCGAACGGGACGGAAACCTCTTCTCCTGGAGCTACGTCGGCAGCGACGAGGACTTCGCCCCGCTCGCGGCCGAGTATGTGACCTACGCGCGCAGGAACGGGCTGAAGGCCAACTTCCTCGCGCTGATCCCGCTCGCCGAAGCCGGCGGTGTCCCGCTCACCGCAACGCCGTTCGGCGCGGTCCAACGGCTGGAGAACCTCGGTTCGTTCAGCCTGGACGGCGGGCCCATGTCCCGCCTGCGCTATCTCGTCCGGCGCGCCGAACGGCTGGGGGAGTGGCGCACGGTCGAATACCGCAGCGGCAGCGATCCCGCCACCGACGGCCGGATCGCCTCGATGATCGACTCCTGGACCGGCAACAAACAGATGACCAATCCGTATATCTCGGTGGTGAAGGAGGAGATCCGGTCCGGACAACTGGCCCCGCGTTACCGCCCGTTCCTGACCTATCTCGATGACGAGCTGGTCAATGTCGTGATCGTCACCGATCTGCCCGCCGCCAACGGATATCTGCTCGACGTGGAGTTCTATCCGCCCGCGATGCCGCTCGGCGGACTCGACCTGGCGATCGTACGGATCATCGGTCAACTGGCCGCGGAGGGCTGCGACACCTTCAGCTTCGGGGCCAGCTTCGGAGTGAGCATCGCCGATTCGGCGACCAGCGAACCGGAGGTCGAGCAGGGCCTCACCGAGCTCCGGTCCGCCGGGATCTTCGGTGAGGGGAACTTCCAGTTCAAGAACAAGTTCCGGCCGCTCAACACCCCCATCTATCTGTGCCGTCCGGCCGACGAGGAACCCACGTCCGTCTCGGATGTGATCCTGATGATCGCCGACCCCCGGCTCACTCCCGCCGCCACCGGGACGACGGCCCCCGCCCAGCAGACGGCCCCGGATCCTCAGCGCCGTACGCGGAGCGAGCGTACCGAGGATCCTGCGCCCGGCCCGGTGGCCGAACGCGAACGGCTGCTCGCCGCACACCATCACAACACCGCACTGCTCCCGGCGGGCTTCCCCGGCCTCGATCTCGCGGCCGGTGCCTGGTGGTACGACGGCGACGGCGGTGACGCGCAGCGGATGGCGCAGCTCGCGGCCCGCGCAGGCGGTGAGACGCCCCCGGACTGGATTCCGCAGCCCCACATCGCCCTGTTCGCCTCGCGCTCGGCCGCACTCGCCGCGCTGGGCCGCTGCCTGCCCGGACCCCGGCCGTACACACGGGTGACGCCCGCACCCGGGGACGCCCCGGAACGGCTGCGGGCCGCGCTCGCCGCGGCGCCGCCGGACACGGTGGCGGTGCTCGACGCCACCCGGCTGCTGGAGTGCGCCGCCGGAGCCTGCGACGTGCCCGCGAACCTCACCGCCCTGCTCGCCACCGCCGATGTCGCGGTGCTGTCCCTGCCCGCGGAACACGGTGTTCCCTACGGTGCCCTGCTGGCCTGTCGCGACGCCGCCCTGGCCGGACGGATCGAGGAACAGGTCCTGCTGTACGGCGAGGGACTGAGCCTCGGCGCCCGCCGGATCGTGTGCGCGGCGCTCGCGGACCCCGGGGCGTCCGCCGCGCGCGTGGTACGGCGGACCGCTGCGGTGGCCCGGCTCGGCGCCCGGCTGTCCGACGCCGGGCTGCCCGTACTCGACCCGGGCCACGGCCACCAAGTCCTTCTCGATCTGGGCAAACTGGCACAGCTGAGCGACCACGGCAACCGGGTCGTCTCCGCTCTCGTCTGGATCTACCGGGAGACGGGCGTCAGGGCCGGACCCGTACCCGGCGACGACGGTGACCGGCTCGTGCGTTTCGCGGTGCCCCCGGAACTGCCGGCGGCCCGACTCGACGCCGCGGCCGACGCACTTGTCGCTCTGGCCACCTCGGCCACGAATGTGCCGGAGCTGATGGCGGTGGACGGCGGGGGCGGCTTCCACCCGCGCGAAGCCGTTCCCGAGGACATCCAGCAGGAGCTGGAGGAGGGGTACGCGCCCGGGGACGACAACGGTGCCGTGCTGCGCGAGCGGCAGCCGGACGTACGGCGTGAGCTGCTGCGGATCGGGGACGCCGATGTCGAGGTGTTCACCGCGGGCTCGGGCCCCGCGCTCCTGCTGATGACGCCGTTCAACGTCGGTGCCGGGGTGTTCGCGGAACAGTTCGCCGCCCTGGCCGACCGGTACACCGTGATATGCGTCCACCACCCCGGTGTCGGGGCATCGACCGTGGGCTCGGAACTGAGCCTGGCCGGCATGGCCAGGACGGACCTGTCGGCCGTCCGCCGGCTCGGCGTCACCGGACCGGTGCATGTGGCCGGGTCGTCTTTCGGCGGGCTGGTGGCCCTCACCTTCGCACTCGAACTCCCCGACGACACCGCGTCACTGACCCTGATCGGCAGCTCGGCCACCCTCAACAACCGGGAGGGCGAGATCAACCGGCTCGACGTGGTTGCCGACCGGGACCTCTCGTACGCGGCCGAGGGCAGTGGTTCACGCCGGTTGCGCCGCGAACGCGAGGCGCACCGCACCCACCTGCTGCGCTCCGAGAGCATGGACCCCTACAGCGGGCTGCGCTACCTCGATGTGTTCGCGGCGACGCCCGACCTCGGGCCCCGACTGGCCGACATCGCCGCACCGGTCCAGATCGTGCACGGACACTGGGACACCGTCGTCCCGATCGCGACCGGCCGCCGGCTCCATTCGGCGATCCCCGGCTCCCGCTTCCACGAAATCCGTGACGCGGGCCATTTCCCGGCGGTGACCTGTGCGACGGCACTCAACGCCGTACTGCACGGGTTCCTCACCGTCGCCGGACGCAAAGGCAGCGCAGATGAAGGATGAGACGGATACGCCGGGACTCGTGGGCTGGGCGTCGCCGCGCGTTCTGGACCGCAGCACGGTCAGCCGGGATGTCACCGTGGCCCCGGGCATGTGCGGCACCGGTCTATTCGTGGGGCAGCTGGGGGACTGGACCTGGGAGGCGGTGAGCGCCCTGTGCGGAGTCGATGTGTTCGCCGCCAAGAACCGGCAGGGCCAGCCCGTCTATCTGTCGTTCTACTACTTCCGGATCCGGGCCGGGCGCCGCTTCCATGTGGGCGCCCTGAATTTCGGCGACCGGCTGAGGGTGACCTCCGGTCTGTTCAACTACGGAAGCGAATCGGTGCTCGCCCTGCACACCGTACGCAGGCAGGACAGCAACACCCCGGCGGACGAGGGCCCGTTCGACCCTGAGGCGTTCTACACGGGCAAGGACGAGGACTGCCTGTACGTCGAAAACTTCAACCGCTGGATCAGCCGGGGACGCACCGCCAGCAACGAGGACCTCGTGCGCTCCTCGCCCCCCGACTTCCACTACGCCGCACTTCCCCGGCTGCCCGCCCCCCACTCACCGCGAGCCGACTACCGCAACGCCCGGACGCACCGGACCTTCCTCGACGGCGAGCCCCCCGGACGGCTGCCGACCGGGCCGACCCGGCTGACGTACGCGGTCGACGCCACCCGGGACATCAACGGAGTCGGGCTGCTGTACTTCGCCTCCTATTTCTCCATCACCGACTGGGCCCTGCTGCGCCACTGGCGCCGGCTCGGCCGCAACGTCCGTGACTTCATGCGCCGTACGGTCCTGGACCAGCGGATGTGCTACCTCGGCAACGCGGACCCCGAGGCCGAACTGGCCATCGAGGTCACCGGCTGGGTCCGGCCGGGCACACCCCACGACGAGATCGTGACCGTGGTGCTGGAGAACACCGGCACCGGCCAGGTCATCGCCGTCAGCACCCTGCACGTCACGACGGAGGGAACACAGTGACCAGGGACGAGATGCGCGGACTCGTCCATGAGGCGATCACGGACATCCTGCCGAGCGTCGCCCCCGAGCGGATCACCGACGCGGCGCATCTGCGGGACCTGGGGGCCGATTCGGTCGACCGTGTGGAGATCATCATCTCCCTCCAGGACCGGCTGGGCATCGACCGGCCGATGGCGGAGTTCAGCGACATCCCGGACATCGGCGCGCTCGTCGGTTTTCTCTGGAAGGTGAGGCCGCAGTGATCGGCATCGAGGCACTCAATGTGTACTGCGGACCCGCCCGGATCCCGGTCCCCGTCCTGTTCGAGGGGCGGGGTCTCGACCCCAAGCGGCTCGGGAACCTGCTGATGGACGAACGGGCGGTGAACCTGCCGGTCGAGGACACGGTGACCAATGCGGTCAACGCCGCCGCGCCCCTGGTGAGGGCCCTCGACGACGAGGCGAGATCACGCATCGAGATACTGATCGTCTCCACCGAATCGGGCGTGGACTACAGCAAGTCGGTGAGCTCCTATGTGCACGAGCATCTGGGACTCAGCCGCAACTGCCGCATGGTGGAGGTCAAACAGGCCTGCTACGCGGCCACCGCCGCGCTCCAGCTCTGCGCCGGCTATCTCGCCTCCGCCGCCTCGCCCGGCGGCAAGGCTCTCGTCATCGGCAGCGACGTGGCACTGGTGGACGCCCGCGCCGAGTACGCCGAACCCGCTACCGGCGCGGGCGCGGCCGCTGTACTGATCAGTGACGAGCCGCGGATACTCCGGCTGGATCTCGGCGCCTTCGGTACCTACGGCTACGAGACGCTCGACTCGGCCCGCCCCGGGCCGGAGTTCGACATCGCCGACTCCGACCGCTCCCTGTTCGCCTACCTTGACTGCCTGGCGAACTCCTACCGCGACTACACCTCCAAGGTGGAGTCGGTCGACCTGCGCAAGACCTTCGGCCAGCTGGCCATGCACACCCCGTTCGCCGGCATGGTCAGGGCTGCCCACCGCAAGCTGATGCGTGACAACACGGACGCGGCGCAGCCCGAGATCGCCGAGGACTTCGAGCGCCGGGTGGTCCCGTCCCTCGTCTACCCGCGCCAGGTCGGCAACCTCTGCTCCGCCTCGGTCTATCTGGCCCTGTGCAGCCTCATCGACTGTGCCGTGGACACGGCGGACATGCGGGTCGGGCTGTTCTCGTACGGCTCGGGCTGCGCCTCGGAATTCTTCAGCGGAGTCCTCGCGCCCGGCGCCGCAGCCGAACTGGCCGCGCTGCGCATCGGTGAACGGCTGCGCGAACGCGTGGAGTTGACCTTCGACGAGTACGAGGCGCTGCTCGCCGAGAACTCCCGGTGCCTGACTCCCGTCGCCCACCGCACGACGGACCTGGACCGTTACGCGCCGCTGGCCCGCAGGGCGATGGGGGACCGGCACATGCTCGTCCTCACGGGTGTCGAGGACTACCACCGCACCTACGCCTGGCTGCCGGACGACTGAGACCGAGGCCCGTCCGGCCCGGCCGTCTCGTCCAGAGCGATGGCACGGGCCGGGCACATCGTGACGGCCTCGTAAACCCGGTCAGCCAGTTCCGACGGCGGACCGGGGTCGAGGAGTACCACAAAACCGTCCTCGTCCTGGTCGAACACCTCCGGGGCCGCCCATGCGCAGCGGCCTGCTCCGACGCAGCTCTCCTCATCCACCTGTATACGCATGCGGCCAGGCTAGGCATCCTGTCGAGCCTCCGCTGAACAGGATTGAGCAGGTTTGCGAGAACCGAACGAAGTGCTCAATCTTGAGTGGCTCGCAGGTTTCCACCCGGGCCAGGCTGCGCACTGTCTGAAATACGCCTGGGAGAGGTGACAACGGTCGTGCCGGATTCCTACCCGATGAACCGAACCTGCCCCTTCGACCCTGCGCCAGAGCTCGCCGAACTACGCCGCCGGCCGTCCATCTCGCGGGTGCGGCTGGAGTTCGACGACAGCATGGTCTGGCTGATCACCAAGTACGAAGACGCCTGCACCGTGCTGCGCGACACCCGGTTCAGCTCCGACTTCAACCGACCTGGATTCCCCGCCCGGTTGACGTCCCGCCCGCCGGGGCCCGGAACGTTCATCAGGATGGACCCGCCGGACCAGACCAGGCTGCGCGGCCTGCTGGTGCCGGAGTTCAGGCTGAAGCGGGTCCAGGAACTGCGCCCGATGATCCAGGGGATCGTCGACCGGCTGCTCGACGAGATGATCGCCAAGGGCTCGCCGGCCGACCTGATCGAATCCTTCGCGCTGCCGCTGCCGTTCGTGATCATCACCGAACTGCTCGGCGTCCCCGACGAGCACCGGGAGTTCTTCTACGAAACCACCAACATGATCGGCGACCAGAGCATCAGCACCGCCGAGCGGATGACGGTGCGCACCAAGCTCAGGTCGTTCCTGGAAGAGCTCGTCAGCAGCAAGGAGGCACACCCCACGGGCGATCTGCTCAGCCGGATCCTGGAACGCCGCGAGGGGGCGGAGGTCAGCCGTGAGGAGGTCATCGGCATCGCCACCCTGCTGATGGTCGCCGGGTACGAGACGGTGGCCAGCCAGATCGGTGTGAGCACGCTGGTGCTGCTCCAGCACCCGGAGCAGCTCGCCGAGCTGAAGGCCGACCCGTCCCTGATGGACGACGCCATCGAGGAGCTCGTACGCCACCAGACCGTCACCGATTACGGTGCCCGGCGCGTGGCGACCGAGGACGTGCGGGTAGGTGGAGAACTCATCAGGGCGGGCGAGGGCGTGCTGGTGGTCCTCGGCTCGGCCAACCGTGACGAGTCGGTGTTCGCCGACCCCGACCGGTGGGACATGCACCGGGGTGCAAGGGAGCACCTCGGCTTCGGCTTCGGGCCGCACCAGTGCCCGGGGCAACTGCTCGCACGCGCACAACTGGAGATCGCGCTCAACACCTTGTTCCGGAGGCTGCCCGATCTGAAGGTGGCCACATCGATCGAGGAGGTTCCGTTCCGTGGAGACATGTTCGTCTACGGCGTCCACCGGCTTCCCGTTACCTGGTAACGAGCAGGTCGGCCCGGTTCCTGCCGCATCTGTCCCGCAGTACAACGACGTACGGAAGGAGTCAGAAAAGTGTCGATAGCCCCGAACACCCAGGACTCGGCCGACCGCACCGCCCTGCACCAGGCGGCTGCCGCAGGCGATGACGTACTTCAGTCCGCGAACGCCTCGGTCGTCGTCGAGCGCAAGGCGGTGATCGCTGCCGGACTCGCCACCGAAGCCCACCTGTTCGCCCGCCAGCTCACGGAGGCCATCAACAAGGGCAACCCCGGGACGGCGACCGCGTTCGTGTACGACGAGACATTCGGTGTGCAGGGGCGCCTGCACTGGATGATCCACCTGCGCTCGATGGGCGACCACGAGCGGATCATGCGGACCGCGGCGACCGGACCCGAGCCGTGGAGCCGTCTTTTCGTGCCCGGCAGTGTCAAGGACCGCGTCATGCTGCCCCAGTTCTGGGGCATGTACAACACCAGCGCGGAAGGCGACCTGGCCAAGCAGACCGCCGTCTTCCAGGGCACCGAACGCATCACCGGCCTGCCGCCCGCCTACCAGCAGACCACGATTCCGCTCGACCGGCTGCTGAACTCCGCCAACTGCGGTGTGCTGATCCACCGCACCGGAGTGCTCGACTACGACCTTCGCTCCGAGGGACGGCAGTTCGCCCGCGAGGTCGCCGAATCGATCAACAGCCATGTCGGCGACGACGTGTCGGTATTCGTGTACGAGGGTGCCTTCGGGCCTGCCGACCACATGCACTGGCTGATTCACATGCGGTCCATGGACTCGTACTTCCGGCTGCTGGAAATGCATGTACGGAACGAGGACGTACGTGATCTGTACTTCCGTGAACTGATCTCCGCCGAAAAGGGTGGTGGCACCTGGGCTCGGATGTTCCTCCCGGGCACCCTCGTGGACACCGCGATGACGCCGCAACAGTGGCATCCCGATTTCTGACCCGTGTCGGCCGATGGACTGCGGAGTACGGGGGAGTCATGGCGTTGAGCGTCGCGGAACACAAGTGTCTTACCGACCAGATCGGCGCGATCTGTCGCCGTGAGTGCATTGGCGCCACATCGATCAGGGTGCGACGTAGATCCAACATCTACAACAGCGGGCAGGCCGATTCCCATGTGTACTTCGTGGAGAGCGGCCGGGTGAACCAGATGATGTTCTCCCCGGACGGAAAGGTCTGCCTGCTGTCCGTACACGGCCCCGACGAAATATTCGGTGAGGGCTGCCTGATCGAACCGGAGCAACAGGCGACCGCGAGCGCGATGAAGGACACGGTGCTCCGAAGAGTGCCGGCCGCCAGATTCCTCGCCGCCCTGGGCGAAGAGGGACTTCTGGAGGCCTTCATCCGGTACCTGGTCAATCAGATGGCCGAACAGCAGCAGGTGATCCTCGGTTTCGCGACCATGGACAGCAAGCTGCGACTGGCCACCGCACTGCTGCAGCTCGGCCGCAAATTCGGCAGGCGGCACCCGCAGGGCCTGTGCATCTCCGAACGGCTCACGCAGGAAGAACTGTCCGAGATGGTGGGGACAACCCGGTCCAGGGTCGGATTCTTCCTGAAGGGATTCGGTGCGGTCGGCTTACTCAACTTCGACCGCAACGGATTCATCGTCGTCGATGAGAAGCGACTGGCGAACTATGTGGGCATCTCAGCCTGATGAAGGGAAATTCGGTGCCACACGTGCGGATATCCGCCGGTGAGGAAACATCCGCCGGAATCACGGCCGGAATCATCGGAATGCTGGAGGAGCTGACGGACCGGTCCGGGATCGAGGAGACCGATGTGCTGGAGAGCATCGGCCTGAGTTCCATCATGGCCGCCCGGCTGCTGCTGGAGATCCATGCCCGGTACGGGATCGATCTGCCCCTCGACCGGCTGGACCGGTCATCCACCGTGGGCGCACTGGCCGGGGCGGTCGCCGGCGGGCCGGGGGCACCACCGGGCCGCGCCGGCGGGATCAGACAGCTGGACGTACCGGTCCGCCCGCCGGACAGACCGGGCGGGGCCGAGGAGTTCCCGCTCACCCCGGTCCAGCAGTCGTACGTGGTCGGCAAGCACCCGCGGCTGAGCCCCGACACCGTCGGCTGCCACCACTACCGCGAGTTCACTCTCGCGGACACCGATGTGGACCGGCTGCGGAACGCCTGGCGCACGGTCCTCGGCCATCACGCAATGCTGCGTGTCGTGGTGGCCGGGACCCGTCAGCGCATCGGTGACGGCGGGACATGGGACATCACGGCGCACGACCGGCGCTCCGGCTCCCGCGCGGGCTTCGATGCCCATGTGGCGTCGGTGCGGAACCGGATGTCCCACCGCTGCTACCCGCCCGACGGAGCGCCCCTGTTCGCGATCGAGGTGTCCCACGGACCGGGCGGCCTGGATGTCGTCCACCTCAGCGTCGACGGTCTGGTGACCGACGGCTACGGCCTGGAACTCCTGCTCGATCACTGGGGGCAGTCCTACCACGACCCCGGCACGGAACTGCCCATCGCCGGGATCAGTGCCCAGGACTGTGCCTGGGCCCTGGAAGAACACCGCGGGACACCGGATTTTGCCGCGGATGTCGGCTACTGGACCACCCGGCTGCGCGAGATCCCTCCGGCCCCGGACGTGCTGGCGGCGGACCGGCCGCCCTCCGGCGGAGAACTGCCCTGCCACCGCCGCGAACCGCTCGGGGCCACCCTCGCCCCCGAGCAGTGGCAGGCCCTGCGCAAAAAGGCCGCGGCCTGGGAGGTGTCGCCCACCTCGCTGGTCCTCACCGTCTTCGGAGAGGCACTGCAACGGGCGGGCGGCGGGCCGGAGTTCCTGCTCGTGCTGACCACCAGCGACCGGGTCCGTCTCCCTGCGGCCACCGCGGAGCTGGTGGCGCCGCTCACCTCCACCATGCTGCTGCCGGTGCGGCCCGACCCCGCCCGGCCGCTCGCGGAGTCGGCGGCGGCGACGCACCGCGGCCTGTGGGAGGGGTTCGGGCACTCCTCGGCCTCGGGTATCGAGGTGATCAGGGCGGTCGGTACCGGCCGTCGCGGCAGCGCGGCCCCCCGGCTCCCGGTCGTTTTCACCAGCATGCTCGATCTGCGGCCGAAGCGGCACGACGAGGGATTCGGCCGGCAGGTGTCGTACACGGTCGGCCAGACCTCCGGCGTCGCCCTCGACCACCAGATGTGGGAAGAGGGCGACTCGCTCCGGGTGCACTGGGATCTGGTGCCCGAGTTGTTCGCACCCGGCGCGGGCCGGACACTGTTCGCGGACTTCATGCGCGCGCTCGTGGCGCTGGCCGATCCCGAGGAGGCCGAGGAGCGAGCCCTCAACGCGCTGCAACAGGGCTATCTCGTCGACCGGCTCGCGGGAGCCCGGGAGGGCTGCCAGGTCTACCAGAGCTTCCGTCTGGACACCGTGGACCCCGAACGGCTGGAGACTGCCTGGTTACGGCTGGTGGAGTCCACGGACGTGCTCCGTACGGACGTGACACCCGGCGGGAAGCTGCGGATACGCGCCCACGCACCCCGGAGCCTGCACATCCCGGTGCTGCCGGCCGAAGCGGCACAGCGGCTGCCGCAGGAGATGACCGCCCGTTCCTTCCAGCCCGGCCGGTGGCCGCTGTGGGACCTGCGGGTCACCGGCGGCCAGGACGGCGGCCCCGCCGTGCTGCACCTCGCCGTCGACCTGCTGGCCGCGGACGGGTTGAGCATCCAGCTCATCGGACGCCGGCTGATGCGTCTGCTGCACGGCGTACAACCGCCGGACCCCGGCACAACCCCCGCCCCGCAGCCGCCCCCGGCCCGCGACACCCGGGCCGAGGAGCACTGGCGGGCCCGCGCCGCCGCACTCCCGCCGGGACCGGCACCGCTGGACACCAGTGGGCCGCGGACCCGTCTGGAGGGGGCCCGTACCGGCTGGCGCGCCGCCGCTGCGACCCTGCGGGACGAAGGGCTACGGGGCGACCCGGTCCTGCTCGGCGCGCTCACCGAGGCGCTCGCCGGACTCCTCCCCGACCCGTACCCGCTGGAAGTGGTCCGCTGGCCGCAGGCACCGAGGCCCGCCGAACACACCGCCCTGAGCCTGCTGGCGGCCGAACCGCGCCTCCCGTCGCACGAGCGGGCCACGCACTACCAGCGGATCCTCGACGAGGACACCGCGGCGGACACCGCCTCTGCGCTGACCGGCCTGCGCGGCGTCCGTACCCGGCCTGCGCCCGCCCTCCCCGTCGTCCTCACCAGCGCCTACGACATGACCGGCACGCCACTGCCCGCGGGCGTCACCCCCGGTCCCGGACTGACCTGCACCCCCGGGGTGGCACTCGACTGCATCGTGACCGTGGACGGCGACCGGCTGCACTACTGCTGGGACGTGGCCCCTTCGGCCTTCGACCCGCAGACGCTCGCCGAGGCCTTCGCCGCCTTCGGCGACCTGGTCGCCCGCATCGGTGACGTCCCGGACCGTACGCAGGCGCTCCACCCTGTGGTGCGCGCGGCGAACCACACCGCCGTCGACTTCCCCGCCGCGCACCCGGTCCACCGCCTCTTCGAGGACCGGGCCCGCAGCCGGCCCGACGCGGAAGCGGTCCGCCGGCGCACGGGGCCGCCCATGACGTACGGGGAACTGAACCGGCGGGCGAACCGGATCGCCTGGCGGTTGCGGGACCTCGGAGTCGGTCCGGGGACGGCCGTGGGCATCGCCCTGCCCAGAACACCCGACCTGGTGGCCGCGGTGTTCGGCGTACTCAAGGCGGGCGGCGCCTATGTGCCGATCGAGCCCCAACTGCCGCCGGAACGAGCCGAATCCATGCGGGCCGACGCCGCCGTCGCCATCGTTCTCGTGGCCGGCACGGAACAGCGCCGGTGGACCGCGAAGAGCCCGGTCACCACCGTCGATGTGACCGCGCTCGCCGAGGACATCCGCGAACGCACCGACCCTCCGGCCCACGCCACACCGTCCGACACGGCCTATGTCATCTTCACCTCGGGCAGCAGCGGCCGCCCCAAAGGTGTCGCGGTGACCCACCGGGCTGTACTCAATCTCCTCCACTGGTGCTACCGCACCTGGGAGTTCGCCCCCGGCGACCTCGGCATGTGCGTGACCTCGCTCGGCTTCGACCTGTCCGTCTTCGACATCCTCGGACTGCTCGGCCGGGGCGCCGCGCTCTACCTCGCCGACGAGGCACAGCAGCACGACCCCGATCTGCTGCTTCGCGCGCTGGTCGAGGAACCCGTGACCTTCTGGAACTCGGCGCCCACCACCCTGGCCCAGCTCGCGCCGCGAATGGCCGCCCACGCGGACCACCCCGGCACCGGCACGCTCAGGCTGGTCTTCCTCAGCGGCGACTACACCCCCCTGTCCCTGCCCGACGAAGTGCGCGCGGTGTTCACCGGTGCGCGGATCGTCAGCCTGGGCGGGGCGACCGAGGCAACCGTCTGGTCGAACTTCTTCCCGGTCGACGAAGTCGACCCCCGGTGGCGGAGCATCCCCTACGGCAAACCCATCGACAACGCCCGCTACTACGTCCTGGACGAGGAGCTGCGGCCCTGCGAACCGGGCACCGAAGGAGATCTGTTCATCGCCGGGGAATGCCTGAGCCAGGGCTACTACCGGCGGCCCGAGCTGACCGCCGAGCGATTCGTCGACGACCCGTTCGCCGCCCGCGCGGGAGAGCGGATGTACCGGACGGGCGACCGCGCCCTGCACCGGCCGGACGGCCAGCTGGTCTTCCTCGGACGCTCCGACGCGCAGGTCAAGATCCGGGGCTTCCGGGTGGAGCTGGAGGAGATCGAGCACCGGCTCCGCCTGCACCCGGACGTACGCGACGCGGTCGTCGTCGTACGCAGCCAGAACGGCGACAGCAAGCTGGTCGCGCATGTGATCCCCGCGAACGGCACGATGCCCGCGGTTCGGGACCTGCGCGCCTTCGCCGCACGCACGCTGCCGGACTACATGGTGCCCAACTACGTGGAACGCCTCGCCGAGTTACCCGCAACCGCCAACGGCAAGCTCGACCGCGCGGCGCTCGCCCGGCCGCCCATCGCGCCTCGGACAGCGCCGGCGGCCCCCGCCGCCGCGGCAGCGGTGCGCGCCGAGGACATCGCCGAGGTCTTCGCCGGACTCCTCGGGCTGGACACGCTGGACCCGGCCGCCGACCTGTGGGACAGCGGCGCCTCGTCGTTCACCATGGTGCAGGCATCGGCTCTCATCGAGGAGCGGTACGGCCGGCGGACCGAGGTCGAGGTGCTGCTCGCCGAGGCCACCTGTGTATCGATCGCCCGGCATCTGTCCGTCACGCCCGGGACCGCCGACGCCGTGGCGCCGCCCGCCGCGCAGGACGAACCGGCCCCGCCCCATGCACCCGACGCACCGGACGAACCCGCCGGGGCGCGGGCGGAGCCCGAAACCGTACCGCAGGACATACCCGAAGGCCCCGAGCGGCCCGCCGCCGTGGACTTCTTCTCACCCGAGGACCGGGAGCTCTTCAAGTCCGCCGGCCATTCCACCCGGCACGCGCCCGCGCGCAGCGTGCTCCCCCTCGCCGACGTCAGAATCGCCGACGAGGTCTACGCGGGGCGGTCCACCCAGCGCGATTTCGACTCCGCACCCCTGCCCGCAAAATCGCTGGCCCGGCTGCTCGGACTGCTGCGCCGTACGACGACGGGCACACGGCCCCGGTACCTCTACCCCTCGGCCGGCGACACCTACGCCGTCCAGGTCTATGTGCGGGTGCGGCCCGGCCGTGTCACCGGCGTCGAAGCGGGCGTCCACTACTACCGGCCGGACCGGCACGAACTGGAGCTGATCACACCGGAACCGGACTTCGACCGCACCGCGCATGTCTTCTACAACCGGCCGGTCTTCGACAAAGCGGCCTTCGAGCTGTTCCTGATCGGCCAGCGGGACGGCATCACCCCCCTGTACGGGAAGGACGCGGACCTGTACCTGGCGTTGGAAGCGGGATACATCGGCCAGTTGCTCACCGGGGCCCAGGCCGCCTGCGGCATCGGGCTCTGCCCGGTCGGCTCGCTGAACTTCGACGCCATCCGGGCCGAGTTCGGGCTCGACGAGGGGCACCGGCTGTTGCACACCTTCATCGGCGGCACCCGCACCGGCCCCGCATCCCACGGCACGGCGACGCAGTACCCCGCCACGGTCGCGGACCATGGGGCGGACCGGGCCACCCGGTTCGGGCGGGCGACCACGCGGCCACGCACGGAACCCCGCCCCACTGCCGCACCGCGCGCGGTGGACGACATCGCCGTGCTCGGAGCCGCCGGACGCTTTCCCGGCGCCGACGACCTCGACACCTACTGGCGCAACCTGGCCGCCGGGCACATCGCGATCGGGCCGCCCCCCGCGTCGCGTCGCGCCGCCCTGGGACAGCACGCACCCGACGCGGGCTATCTGCGGGACACCGAGGCCTTCGACAGCCTGCTGTTCCATATCTCGCCGACGGAGGCCCGCACACTCGACCCGCAGACCAGGCTCACCCTCCAGGCCGTGTGGGAATGCCTGGAGGACGCGGGGCTGACCGCGGCGTCGCTGCGTGCCACAGCACCCCGAACCGGTGTGTTCACCGGGGCGATGTGGCAGGACCACCAGCACACCGGCGCCGACGTGTGGCGGCGCGGTGAACGGGCGGAGATCTTCGGCGGCGCGTCCGAGATCCCGAACCGGATCTCGCACCACTTCGGTCTCACCGGGCCGAGCATCGCCGTCGACACCTCCTGCTCCTCCTCGCTGACCGCACTGCACCTCGCCGTACGCAGTCTGCGCTCGGGCGAGTGCGACGCGGCGGTCGTCACCGGCGCCAGCCTCGTCTCGCACCCCTACCACCTGGCGCTGCTGGAGGACGGCGGCCTGCTCAGGGCCGCCGGTGTGCCGGGAGCGTTCTCGGCCGACTCCTCCGGCTGGATACCGGGCGAGGGCATCGGCGCACTCCTGCTGCGCCCCCGGCCGGCCGTCGGCGCCGAATCCGGCGGCGTTCCGCTGCGCGGGATCATCGAGACCACCTGGACCGGGCACATCGGCGGGGCGGGCCGCTACGGCTCCGCGAACGCGCAGGCCCTGACCGCCTCGATCGGCCAGACCCTGCACGGAGCCGGGCTCGACCCGGGCGACATCGGCTACGTCGAGTGCGCCGCCGCCGGTGCCAGCCTCGCCGACGCCGCCGAGATCACCGCACTCGGCGAGATCTTCCGCACCGGTGGCCGCCCGCTCGTCGGCACGGTCAAACCGGGCATCGGCCACCTGGAGGCCGCGGCCGGGCTCTCCCAGCTCATCAAGGTACTGCTCCAGTTCGAGCACCGCCGGATCGCCCCGACGGTCCGGGCCGCCTCGCTCAGCCCGCTGATCGGCTTCGAACGGGTACGGCTCGCCGACACGCTGCGCGACTGGGAGCCGCTTGCCCCCGGTGCACCGCTGCGCGCCCTGGTCAATGTGACCGGAGCATCCGGCACCCTCGGCCACGCGGTGCTCAGGTCCGTTCCGGGGCAGTCATGAACGCCGGTGTCTGGGCGTCCACCGGCCCGGGTTTCGAGGAGGCGCCGATCCGGCTGCTGTGCTTCGCGCACGCCGGCGGCGGCCCGCTGTTCTACCGCCCCTGGCGGCACCCCCTGCTCCCGGAGATCGGGGTGCTGGCCGCGGTCCTCCCCGGCAGGGAGACCCGGGTCAGGGAGCGGCCCTGCGAACGGCTCGACGAGCTGCTGCCGCCCCTGTTCGACGCCCTGCGGCCCTACGCCGACCGGCCCTTCGCGCTGTTCGGGCACAGCCTCGGCGCGATCGTCGCCTACGAGATGGCCCGGCTGTTCAGCGAGAGCGGGACCGGCCCGCCGCTGCGCCTGTTCGTCTCCGGCCGCCGGGCACCGCACCTGCCCGCACAGCACGCCCCCCGCCACACCCTCACCGACGGAGACTTCCTCGGACTGCTGACCCAGCTCGGTGGCACCCCGCCCGAAATCCTGCGACAACCCGGGATGGCCGAGCTGTTCATGCCGTCGCTGCGCGCCGACTTCCGGATGAATGAGACCTACGATGCGGCGCCGGAGCGCCCGCCGCTGTTCTGCCCGGTCACGGCACTGACCGGCGACGCCGACCCCGAGGTCACCCGGGACGAGATCGCCGCCTGGTCCGCCGTGACCGGCCGGGACTTCAGAATGCGCACCTTCGACGGCGACCACTTCTACCTCAAGTCGGCCCCTCCACCGGTCGTCTCGGCGATCCGTACCGACCTCGGACTGTCAGGGCCTCTCGCTTGACCGGGCCGGATCAGGGAGCGGGGTCCGGTGCTGTGGATCGCAAGGCGGAGGAGGGAGGCAGAGGGGGTCTCCCCTGCTCGACGAGCGCAGCCGAGAGCTTGGGGAAGGAGCCATGCCGACCGACGACAACGCGGCGAGGCGCAGTGCCGGACCCGTCGAGCCCGGCATGATCCAGACTTGAGGCCCCAGCTGCCGCCCCGGCAGGCGGCGCACCGTGATGGACGGGCTGCGGCTGCCGACCCTGGCCGCCGCGCAACGCCAGCGCCGCCACATGCCACGGGGTCGGCCGCCACTGCTGGAACCGCCACGGCTGCGGGGCGTCGGGCAGCTCGGCGCGTAACGGGCCGGGCCCCAGCAGGAATCCGCAGGTGTCCAACGGCAGCCGCAGCCCGAGCCCGCGCGCCTTGGCGTACGCCTCCTTCAGCACCCAGTGCTGGAGGAAGCGGTGCGCCCTGACCGCGTCGGGCAGCCCGGCGAACTCGGCGTACTCCCCGGAGCTGAGCACCCGCCGGGCGAGCGCGTCGGTGTCGGTGTGCCGCCGCACCGGCTCCACATCGATCCCGCAGTCCGTACCCGCGGCCAGCACACAGGCCACCAGCCCTTCCGTGTGCGAGATATTGAACCGCAGCCGGCGATACGCGCGCGGCTCGGCGATCTCCGGGCGGCCGAGCGGCGATCTGACGAACGCCCAGGCGTGCGGCGGAACCCGCGGCACCCACCAGCTCAGAGCCGTGCGCAGCAGCACATGGGCCGCCATGTACTCGGCGCGGTCGCTGACCCGGCGCGCCGCGACATCCAGCTCGTCGGCGGACAGCACCCGGAGGTATCCCTCCGGTGGCCCGGCCACCGCACAGGTCCACACATGCACGGGGTGCTCGGGCCACCCGCTCGGCGAAGTCACGGTCCCATCGTCACCGCCGCGGTCCCGGCCGCCTGCTCAATGCTGCGCAGACCCGGACCGGACCGCCCGCTAGAAAAGTCGCGTGGGTACTGGCAGCGCAATCGGCATCGAAGCGATCCATTCGTACATCGGGCCGGCCTTCGTCGACGTACGGGAACTCTTCGTCGCCCGGGGCCTCGACCTGAGCAGATTCGACAACCTCATGATGCGGCGAAAATCCGTGAACCTGCCGTGCGAGGACCCGGTCACCAACGCGGTCAACGCGGCCCGGCCGCTCCTCGCCGAACTGGACGAGGACGCACGCGCACGGATCGAACTCCTGGTGGTGGCCACCGAATCCGGCCTCGACCTGGGCAAGCCCATCAGCACCTATGTGCACCACCACCTGGGGCTCGGCAACGCCTGCCGGTCCTTCGAGGTGAAACACGCCTGCTACGGGGGGACCGCCGCCCTGCAGACCGCCGCGGCGGTGATCGCCACCAGTCCGGTACCGGGCGCGCTGGCCCTGGTCATCGCCACCGACGCACCGGGCACCGCCGCCCGCGGCACCACCTGGGAGCCCGCCGAGGGCGCCGGCGCGGTCGCGATGCTCGTCGGCGCACCGGGCCGGATCCTGCGGCTCGACCCCGGCGGCAGCGGCTTCCACACCTTCGAGGTCCTGGACACCGCCCGCCCGCGCGCCGATGTGGACGTGGTCAACGCGGACGCCTCCCTGCTCGCGTACATGACCTGTCTGGAGAAGAGCTACGAGCACTACTGCCAACGGGTCGCGGGCGTCGATCTGCGCAAGACCTTCGGCCACCTGGTCATGCACACCCCTTTCCCCGGCATGGTCAGAGGTGGACACCGGCTGCTGATGCGCAAGAAGGCGGCGGCGGGCGCGGCAGAGATCGACAGGGACTTCACCGAACGGATCGCTCCCTCTCTGGAGTACTGCGCCGAAACGGGCAATCTGTTCTCCGGCGCCCTCTACCTCGCCGTGTGCTCGCTCCTGGACCACGCCCGTATCGACGGCCCCGAACGGGTCGGGCTGTTCTCCTACGGCTCCGGCTGCGCCTCGGAGTTCTTCAGCGGGGCAGTGGGTCACGAACCGCCCGTCCGACGCGGCATCGACCGGCAGTTGGCCGACCGGTACGCGCTGACCGTGGCCGAGTACGACCGGATCACGGGCATGGCCGACGACCGTGGATTCGGCACCAGGGACGCCGTGTTCGACACCGGACCGTACGCGGCGGCCTTCGAGCGCCGGATGGCGGGGCGCGGGCTGCTGGTACTCGACCGGATCGACGCCTACCGCCGCACCTATCGGTGGAGCTGATGGAGCCGCCCATGGACCCGAGAATCACCGTCCGTGAGGACGGTGCACTGCTGCGGATCACCCTGGACCGTCCGGACCGCCGCAACGCCATGGACGCGGCCTTGGTTGACGCGCTGGACGCCGCGCTCGACCGGGCCGAACGCAGCCCCGACTGCCGGATCGTGGTCCTCCAGGGCCGGGACGGCATCTTCTGCACCGGCATGGACATCGCCGGCGCGGCCCAGGACACGCCCGCGGACGACGAACACACGGCCCGCCGTTTCTTCGCCCTGATGACCAGGCTCACCACCGTCCCGCGGATCGTGGTCGCCCTGGTGGACGGACAGACCACGGGCGGCGGCGTCGGTCTCGCGGCGGCCTGCGATCTGATGTACGCGGCCCCCCGCTCGTCGTTCGGCCTGCCGGAAGGACTGTGGGGGCTGCTGCCCTGCTGCGTACTGCCGTTCCTGATCCGACGGGCCGGCCGGCAGACCGCGTACACCATGTCACTGACCACCCTGCCGCTGTCCGCGGCCGACGCGGAACGCCGTGGGCTCGTGGACGCCGTCGACGACGATCCCGAGACCCTGCTCCGGCGGGTGGCGTTCCGTGCGGGCAAGGTCGCTCCCGATGTGGTGGGCGACCTGAAGACCTATCTGACCCGGCTGCGGCCGATGCCCCCGGAGACGGAGGACATCGCCGTGGCCGAACTGATGCGGCTGACCTCGTCGAAGAGGGTGCGCCGGAACTTCGACGCGTTCGCCGCCGACGGCACCTTTCCGTGGCAGAGCAGCACCGCCCCGACCACGAGGAGTTCGGATTGACTACCGCATGGGTGTTCCCGGGCCAGGGTTCGCAGCGCAAGGGCATGGGGGAGGACGTCCTCGACCGCTATCCGGAACTGTGCGCGATCGCCGACGCCGTTGTCGGACATCCGGTACGGGCGCTGTGCCTGGAGGGCGACGAACTGCTGCACCATGTGCGCTACGCGCAGCCCGCGATGTTCGTCGTGAACGCGCTGAGCTTCCTGGCCGCCCGTGACGACGGCGACCCGCTGCCCGATCTCGTCGCCGGGCACAGCCTCGGCGAGTACGCGGCGCTGTTCGCCGCCGGGTGCTTCGACTTCGAGACCGGGCTCCGGCTGGTGCGCCGCCGGGGCGAGGTGATGGACGGTGTCACCGGCGGCGGCATGCTCGCCGTGCTGGGACTGGACGCGGAGCGGGTCAGCCGCACGCTGGTCGCCCGCGGCTTCGACGACGTCGACCTCGTCAACCTCAACGGGCCCGAGCAACTGGTGCTGTCCGGGCCCGCCGCGCGGGTGCGGGACCTGCGCCCCGTGCTGCGGGAGGCGGGGGCGACGAAGTGCGTCCTGCTCAACGTCGACGTGCCCGCCCACTCCCGGTACATGGAGGCAGCGGCCGACGCGTTCGCGACGGATCTGCACGCGGTACGGTTCGCGCCGCCCGCGCTCCCCGTCATCGCCAACCTGACGGCCGCGCCCTACCCGGCCGTCGGAATCGCCGACATGCTGCGGCGTCATCTGTACCGGCCGGTGCGCTGGCTGGACAGCATGAATCTCCTGCTGGACGAGGGAGTCACCGAGGTACGCGAGATCGGGCCCGGGCAGGTGCTGGGCAAGTTCTGGGCCGCGGCGAAGGCCGCCAGGACGGACGCGGGAACCGGGCCGGCCACGGACGCCGGTTCGTCCGCCGCCGCGGTGGCGGACCCGCCACCCCCCGTCGCCGTGCCGGGCGCCGACCGGCTGGTACTGATCTCGGCCGCGGGCGCCGAACAGCTGCGCGAGGTCGCCCGCAGGCTGCGCGACCATGTGCGTGAGCACCGCGGGCTGCGGACCGCCGACGTCGCGTACACCACCCAGACCGGCCGGACGGCGATGGCACACCGGGCGCTGATCGACGCACCCACCCCCGACGGACTCGTCGACGCGCTCACCTCGTTCCTCGACGGGCACCCGGGGGCGGGCCTGCGGCACGCGATCGTCGGGCCGCAGACCGCCGCCCGCATCGAGGCCGTACCGGCATCCCGCACGTTCGACGAGGCGCAGACGGCATGGCTCGCCGGGGCGGAAGTCGACTGGGCCGCGTACTGGGACCGGCCGGGCACCCGGGTACGGCTGCCCGCCTATCCGTTCGCGACCCGCCTGCCGGGCACACCGGTGCCGACACCCGCCGCCGACGATCCCATGGAGGCGTACCTCATCAAGCTCTACGCCGAGATCTCCGGGATCCCGGAAACGGAACTGCACCCCCGGGTACCGCTGGAGAGCTA
The DNA here is from genome assembly GCF_043200155.1 of Streptomyces sp. NPDC048473. Taxonomy (NCBI): domain Bacteria; kingdom Bacillati; phylum Actinomycetota; class Actinomycetes; order Kitasatosporales; family Streptomycetaceae; genus Streptomyces; species Streptomyces sp. NPDC048473. The sequence continues at coordinate 37,783 of NZ_JBICXE010000013.1, read as the reverse complement.
CGGGCTCAGCTCACTGATCGTCAACCGGCTCAACGTCCGCATCGAGGCGGATCTCGGATACACCTCCCGCACGCTGTTCTTCACCCATACCGACCTGGCGGGCGTCGCGGCGGCGCTCACCGAGCACACCGGCACACCGCGCGGCAGCGCACGCCCGCTGTCCGCAGCCGGCCCGCAGGACGGCCTGGATGACACTGCCCGCCCCGCCGGTCCCGAGGGCGTGGACGAGCGTGCCATCGCCATCGTCGGCCTGGCAGGCCGCTACCCGCAGGCGGCGGGTCTCGGGGAGTTCTGGGCCAATCTGGCGGCCGGACGCGACTGTGTGGGGCCGATCCCCGAGCCGCGCCGCCGCCCCGGCTGGCCGGTCGACATCATGTGGGGCGGCTTCCTGGACGCCGTCGACACCTTCGACCCCCTGCTGTTCGGCATCACGCCCCGGGACGCTGCCCTGATGGACCCTCAGGAACGGCAGTTTCTGCAGACCACCTGGGAAGCGTTCGAGGACGCCGGCTACAACCGGGAGCGGCTGCTCACCCGGCACGGCTCACGCGTCGCCGTCTACGCGGGCTCGATGTACAACGAGTACCCCTTCTTCGGGGTCGAGCGCTCGGCCGCGGGGCACCCGACCGACACGGGTTCGGCGATCGGAGGAATCGCCAACCGGGTCTCGTACTTCTACGACCTGCACGGCCCCAGCATGACCGTCGACACGATGTGCTCCTCCTCACTCACCGCGATCAACCTCGCGATCCGCGATCTGCGCCAGGGCGACTGCGAGATGGCCGTGGCCGGAGGCGTCAATCTGTCGCTCCACCCGAACAAGTTCATCCAGCAGCGCCGGATGAAGCTCACCGCCTCCGGCCTGCGCTCCCGCAGCTTCGGTGAGGGGGGCGACGGCTTCGTACCCTCCGAGGGCGTCGGCGTCGTCGTCCTCAAACCTCTGCGAGCCGCACTCGCCGACGGTGACCGGGTACGCGCGGTCATTCGCGGCTCCGCGGTGGTGCACGCGGGCCGCACCAACGGCTACATCGTGCCGAGCCCGGTCGCGCAGGGCGATCTCGTACGGCGGGCGCTCGACGACGCCGGTGTGGACCCGGCGACCATCGGCTACATCGAGGCACACGGCGCGGGCACCGCGCTGGGCGATCCGGTGGAGATCGACGGACTGGTACGCGGCTTCGCCGAGGCCGGGCCGGAACCCGGCAGTGTCCGTATCGGGGCGGTCAAGTCCAACATCGGGCATGTGGAGGCGGCGGCGGGTATCGCCGGGCTGACCAAGGTGGTGCTGCAGCTCGAACACCGCACGCTGGTGCCGTCGTTGCACGCCGAGCGGCTCAACCCGAACGTCGCCTGGGACGAGGTCCCGTTCGCCGTGCAGCGGGAACGGGCCGACTGGCCGGCACCGGCGGGCGGCGGGCCGCGGCGTGCCGGGCTCAGTTCGTTCGGCGCGGGCGGCACCATCGCCCACGCGGTCCTGGAGGAGGCCCCCGCGCCCGTGGGGCGCCCGCAGCGGCCGGGCCCGCGTCTGGTGGTGCTCTCCGGCTACGACGAGGACCGGCTGCGCGAAGTCGCCGGACGCCTCGCCGACTTCGTGGCCGCCGAGCGCCCGGAGCTGATGGACGTGGCGCACACCACCCAGACCGGCCGCGAGCATCTGCGCGAACGGCTGGCCGTGGTCGCCCTCGACACGGCCGACCTGGCCGCACAGCTCCGCCGGTTCCTCGCCGGCGAGCCGGGCGACACCCTTCGCGGCCGGGCCCCGGCCGGGGCGCGCACCACCGGCCCCGTCCTGCCGGAACCGGGCGACACCGCGCCCGATACACACCGCCTGGCACAGCACTGGGCGCAGGGCGGCACCGTGGACTGGGCCGCTCTCTACGAGGCCGACCGGGCGGCGGGCGCCGCCCCGCGCACCGTCACTCTGCCGTCGTACCCGTTCGCCCGGACCCGCTGCTGGGTCGCCGAACCGCCGGGTGTTCCCGGGTACGTCGCGTCGACCGGCGGTGCGCCGGTCGACGCGAAGGACACAACCCCGCAGGAACCCGGTCGGACGGTCCCCCTCTGCACCAAGGTCTGGGAACCCGCGGTCGCCGGCGGCCCCGCGACGGCCGCAGTGCCGCAGGGCCCCGCGTCCGGCGGAATCGTCGTCTGCCTCACCGACCGGCGGTCGGGACGAACGGCCGAGGCGCTCGCCGCGACGCTGGGCGGCGACATCCGGATCGTGCACTCGGACGAGACCGGCACCCTCCCGGCGGCGGAGCGGGTGACCGGCTGGATCGACCTGTGCGATCTCGAAGCCGGGGCCGACGACGCCGGGGACTGGCACACCCGCCTCGCCCTGCTGCAACAGCTCCTCGCCGCACGGGCGGGCCGGCCGCTGCGGATCGTGCATCTGACCCGGGGACTGGTCGACCTTCCCGGCGGCACCCCGAGCGTCGCCGGAGCCCGTACAGCTGCCTTCGTACGCGCGCTCGGTGCGGAATACCGTCCGGTCACCGCCACCACGGTGGACGTCGCGGACGCTGCCCCCGACGACATCGCCCGGTATGTGGCCGACGAATGGCACAGGCCCAAAGGCATCGGCGAAGTCAGCTACCGCAAGTCCGTGCGGTATGAACCGAAACTGCGTCCGGTGACCGTACCCGGCATCCCGCTGCGGCCCGACCCGGCCAGGACCTATCTCGTCACCGGCGGCACCCGGGGGATCGGGGCCCGCGTCGCCCGGCACCTCGTGGACCGCGGGGCCACCTCTGTCGCACTGCTCGGCACCCGGCGGCACGCGGAGGCGGACGCCACCGTGCGCGAACTCGAACGTGCCGGGGCGCGGGTGTCGCTGCACACCGGAGCGCTCACGGACCGGGCCGCGCTGCGCGCCTTCCTCGACCGGGCACGCGCCGCAGGCGGACCCATGGGCGGCGTCGTGCACTGCGCCGGAACGGTCGGCGGGGGCCGGCCCGCGTTCGTCCACAAGACCCAGGACGAGATCTCGGCCGTACTCGAACCGAAGACCGACGGCCTGCAGACGCTCGAAGAGCTGTGCCGCGACGAGCCGCTGGACTTCTTCGTCACCTTTTCCTCGATCTGCGCCTCCGTGCCGAGGCTCGCCTCCGGGATGCTCGACTACGCGGCCGCCAACGGCTTCATGGACTATTACGCCGGCTACCGCCGGAGGCTGGGACCGACGCCGCTGCGTTCGGTCGGCTGGACCATGTGGCAGGACAGCGGTTCCGGACGCGGCGGACCGAACGTGTGCGAATCCGTCGGACTTGCCGCGCTCGACGACGAAACGGCTTTGCATCTGCTCGACCAGGTCCTCGCCCTGCCCGGCGGAACGGTCGCCGTACCCTGCCCGCCGCTGCACGGCACCGTCGACACGGACGCCCTGCTGCGCGTCGACACCGAGCTGATACCGGCCGCCGGGCCCGCGCCCGCGTCCATGCCCGCGCCTGCGCCGGCGCCCGGGCCTGTCGCGGGGGTGCCGCGCTGGCTGTCCGAACTGTTCTCGGCCACCCTCGGTGTCCCCCTCGACGACCTCGACGCGACCATGGAGTTCGGCGACCTGGGCGTGGAGTCGGTGATGCTCGGGGAGCTCCTCGAAGGCATCGAGGACCGGGCCGGCTGCCAGCTGGAACCGGCCATGCTGCTCGACCACCCCACCCTGGAACGCCTCTCCCGCCGGCTCATGGAACTCGGCATCACCGGGCCGACGGCCACGGAGCGGGAACCGGCACCGGAACAGGTCCCCGCTCCGGCACCGGTGCCGGAGCCCGTACCGGCACCGGAACAGGTCCGGGCCGCGGGGCAGAGCCCCGTACCGCAGCACTCCCCGGTCCGCCCCGGCGGCGCCGGGTCTCCCGGGCCCGATGAACGGGTCGCCGTCATCGGTATGGCATGCCGTTTTCCCGGGGCACCGGACGTGGGGGCGTTCTGGGAGAACCTCATCGCAGGACGCGACTCCATCACCGAAGTGCCCCTCTCCCGCTGGGACCCGGACCGCTACTACCGGGCGACGCCTCAACCGGGCAGGAGCCTGAGCCGGTGGGGCGGATTCCTCGACGGAGTGGAGAACTTCGACGCCGGATACTTCGGCATGAGCGACGCCGAGGGCGCCGCCCTCGATCCCGCCATCCGGCTCTTCCTGGAGTCGGTCGCCACCGGTCTGAGCGACGCCGGGTACGAACCGCACGAACTGCGGGGCGACGACATAGGGGTGTTCGTCGGCGGCCGTACCTCCGACTATGCGACACGCGCCGGTCTGCATCAGCAGGTTCTCCAGTCCGACCAGCACTTCATCGCCGCCCATGTCGCCCACCATTTCGACTGGCACGGTCCCAACCTCGTGGTGGACAGCGCCTGTTCGTCCTCATTGGTCGGTGTGCGCCTGGCGATGCAGTCACTGCTGGCCGGTGACTGCACGACCGCGGTGGTCGGCGGGGTCGAGCTGCTGCTCGACGAGCGCCCGTACCTCGAGTTCAGCGTGGCCCGCGCGGTCTCGCCGACCGGCAGATGTCACGCCTTCGACGAGAGTGCGGACGGCTTCGTCCCCGGCGAGGGCTGTGGCGTCGTGGTACTCAAATCGCTGAGCGCCGCCCTGGCCGACGGCGACCGCATCCATGCGGTCATCGAGTCCACCGCGGTCAACAACGACGGTCAGACCATGGGCAGGACCACGCCCAACCCCGCAGCCCAGGCAGCCGTGGTCCGGCGCGCGCTGGCCAGGGCAGGCAGGACGGCCGGGGAGATCGGGCTGATCGAGGCGCACGGCACCGGCACCCTCATCGGTGACCCACTGGAACTGCGCGCCCTCACCGATGTGTTCAGGGAGAGCACCGACGCGAACGGGTTCTGCGCGATCGGCAGTGTCAAGTCCAACGTGGGGCATCTGCTGGCCGCCGCGGGTCTGGCCGGGCTGCTGAAGGCGGTGCTTTCGGTCGAACACGGGGTCCTGCCGCCCACGCTGTTCTGCGAGAACCCCAACCCGCGCTTCGATTTCGCCCGTTCGCCGTTCGTGCCGAACACATCGGTACGGGACTGGCCGGCCGGACGCCCACCGGTCGCGGGAGTGAGCTCCTTCGGGCTCGGCGGCACGAACGTGCATCTGATCGTCGCAGCCCTGGACCCGGACCGGCACGGCACCTCGCCCGCCACCGTACGAGCGCCACTACCGCCCCCGCCGCTGCGGCCGAAACGCCTGTGGCTGGACCGGCACCCCGCGGCCGAGGAAGCTGCCCCCACGCCGATCTCCGGACCACTGACGCCGACCGCGCCGGAATCCGACGCACCGCTCGTACCGTCGCTGCTCCAGCTGGACTTCATATGAGTGGCACCGTCCGGCGCGCCTGGCTGTTCACGGGTCAGGGTTCCCAGCGCAAGGGCATGGGCGCCCCCTACGCCGACCTGCTGCCAGGCCACTGGGAACTGGCCGACCGGCTGCTGGGATTCTCGGTGCGGGAGGCCTGTGCGGCCGACTCCGCCGGACGACTGCGCGACACCCGTCATCTCCAGCCGGTCATGTTCGTCATGAACGCTGTCGCCGGGCTGATCCGGCTGGAGCGGGAGCCCGCGCCGGACTTCCTGGCCGGGCACAGCCTGGGCGAGCTCAACGCCCTGTTCGCCGCGGGCTGCTTCGACTTCGAGACCGGTGTACGGCTGGTCCGCCGCCGGGGCGAGCTGATGGCGCGGGCCTCGGGCGGCGCCATGGTGGCGGTGGTGGGTCTGGCTCCGCAGCAGATCGAGGCGCTGACCCGGGCCGACCCGGGCGCCGCCGTGGAGGTGTCCAACTACAACTCGCTGGACCAGACCGTGCTGTCCTGCCCGCGCGCGGCCGTCGCCGGGCTGGTGGACCGGGTCGCCGCAGCCGGCGGCCGCGCGGTCCCGCTGAATGTGAGCGCGTCGTTCCACTCCCGCGACATGGCGGCCGCGGAGGAGGAGTTCCGTGAGTACCTCACCGGTGTCCCGCTGGACGATCCACGGATTCCGGTGCTGTCCAACGTCACCGCGCGTCCGCATCTGCCCGGCACGGTCGCGGCACAGCTCAGCAGACAGATACGCCGGCCGGTTCGGTGGCGCGAGTCGATGCTTCATCTGGCCGCCGAGGGCGTCCGGGAGATCACCGAGATCGGGCCCGGGAGGGTGCTGAGCGGATTCTGGGAGTCTGCGCTCGCCGAACCGATCCAGGCGGAGCCGCAGCGCACGCCGGAGCCGGCCCCGCCACACGTACCCGTACCAACCCCACCAACCCCACCGGCCGCTTCCGCCTTCGACGCCCCCGCTGCTTCCTCTGCGGCCGGCGCGGCACGCGCCCTCGCCCCGCAGGACCTGGGTTCGGCAGAGTTCCGGGAGGACCACGGGGTCCGCTGGGCCTACGCGTCCGGATCGATGTTCCGTGCCATCGCCTCCACCGACCTGGTCGCGCGGATGGCGAGAGCCGGGCTGCTCGGCTTCTACGGCGCCGGAGGCATCACCCTGCCCGAACTCGCCGACGCGATCAGGACGATCCGCGCCGACGCCGGGCCCGACGCCCGGTTCGGCGTGAATCTGCTGCACGACCCGGAGGATCCCGCACACGAGGCCGCGACCGTGGATCTCTGTCTCCGGCACGACATCCGCAGCGTCGAGGCCGCCGCCTATCTGCGGGTCACCGAGCCCCTGGTGCACTTCCGTTTCAGCGGTGCGCACCGGGACCCCGACGGGACGCCGGTGGCGGTACGGCACATCGTGGCGAAGGTGTCACGTCCCGAGGTCGCCGCAGCGTTCGCCCACCCCGCACCCGCCGCTCTGGTGGCCCGGCTGGCCGCGGACGGCCGGCTGGCCCCTGAGGAGGCCGAGGTCGCCGCGCTGCTTCCGGTCGCCGGTGACATCTGTGCCGAGGCGGACTCGGCCGGTCACACCGACGGGGCCGCCGCCATGACCCTGATGCCTGCCATGACCCGGCTCCGGGACGATGCCATGCGCCGGCACCGCTATCCCCGGCGCATCCGCATCGGCGCGTCCGGCGGCCTCGGCACCCCCGAGGCGCTCGCCGCCGCGTTCGTGCTCGGCGCCGACTTCGTGGTCACCGGCTCGGTCAACCAGTGCACGGTGGAGGCCGGCACGTCCGACACGGTGAAGGACATGCTCGCCGGACTCGATGTGCAGGACACCGCGTACGCACCGGCCGGCGACATGTTCGAGTACGGCTCCCGGGTACAGGTGGTGCGCAAGGGCACGCTGTTCGCGGCCCGCGGCAACAAGCTGTATCAGCTCTACCGTCAGCTCGACGGTCTCGAAGCGCTGGACGCGGGTACTCGCCGCTCCTTGGAGGAGACCTGCTTCCGTCGCCCGCTGGAAGAGGTGTGGAACCTCGTCAGGGAGCGCTACGCGACGACCGGCCGCACCGACCTGGCCGTCGCCGCCGAACGCGATGCCAAACGGCGCATGAGTGCCGTGTTCCGCTGGTACTTCGGGTACTCCACCCGGGCGGCGATGGCCGGTGACCCGTCGGAGCGGGCGAACTTCCAGGTCCACTGCGGGCCCGCGATGGGTGCGTTCAACCGGTTCGTGGCGGGGAGTGCGCTGGAGGACTGGCGACGCCGCCATGTGGACGGCGTCGCCGAAGAGCTCATGACCGGGGCCGCCGGTGTGCTGGAACGCGCGTCGTGGCGTCCAGCAGGAAGTCCCCGATCAGTTCGCTGACCTCCTGGGCCCGTTCGTGCAGCAGATAGTGGGTGGCGCCCGGCAGCCGTACGTGCCGGGCGTCGGGAAAGGTCCGTACGGCATCCTGCAACCGCTCCGGGGAGGCGATGTCGTCGTACTCGCCCCCCAGCGACAGCACCGGCACCCGCAGCCCGGCGGCGCCGGCCAGCGGATCGTGCGACCACAGATCGAGGAGCTGAGCGGCGTACCGCAGCAGGGTGGGACCGGTCGCGAACGGCGCGCGTACCTCCTCGCGCAGAGCCGGGACCACCTGGCGCAGCACGGTGTCCGGATCGGTTCCGTGCTCGTCCGCAGGTGCCGCCCCGAACAGACTCATGAGCCTCTCCACCAGATAGGGCTGGGCGGCCAGGGTCGTGCACAAGAATTCGAGATCGCGTTCGTAGGGCGTGTCCAGGCCGTCACTGCGGCCCAGCTGTTTGAACGATCCATTGAGGAAGACCATCGCCCCGATCGCGCCCGGCCTGCGCCGGTACAGCTCCAGGGCGACCCGCGGACCCGTGCACCAGGCAGCGACGTGACACGACTCGACCCCCTCGTGATCCATGATCGCTTCGGCGTCGTCGGCCTGGCCCGCCACAGCGGACGGCACCGGACCGGTGCCGTGGACGCCCCGCGGATCCCAGGCGATCACCCGCCGGGGCGCGAGATGGCCTATCAGGCGGTGCCACCAACGGGTGCGGTAGCCGAGGGCGTTGAGCAGCAGCAGCGGCGGGCCGACGGTGCCCGCGGTCAGGTAGCTCAGCGGCGCGCCGTCGCGTGCGGTGATCACGGTGGGGGGCCGGTCGCGCAGCTCCTTGCCGCGGGCCCGCACGGTGTCCCGGCGCATCCGCTGTCCGGCCCGCACGGAGCCGATGAGGCTGCTGAGCGCGGGGCCGTCCAGGAGCGAGCCGTCCACTTCCGACGCGACCGCCCGATCCCGGCGTCGTTCGACCGCGGGCCCGCCGAGCTGGTCCATGGTCGCGCCGAGCCGGTCGGCGAGCTGCCGGTCCACCGGATTCAGCTGGGCGGGGTCGTCGACGGCGGTGACGGTGATGCCGTACCCCGTGCTCAGCCGCCGGCACAGCTCGGGCACCGGCACGGGTTCGGCAGCCACCAGATTGACGTACCGGCAGTCCGGTCCGGCCCGTCCCGCGAGGGACACCAGGGCGGCTGCGACACGGTCCACGGGCAGCGCGCCGAGCGCCGCTCCGGGGTGCGCGTGCAGGCGCAGCGGCCGGTCGCACAGATAGCCGGGTGCGCGCTCGTCGAGTTCTTCGCGCACCGCTTCCAGGGTCGTCAGCAGGTGCAGCAGCCCGCCGTCGCGGTCGTCGGGCGGCCCGCCGGGCCGGTCGGCCGCCGGATCGGTACGCACGATGTGGGCGGCGATCCCCAACTCGGCGCACCGGGAGGCCACGTCGTCCTCCCTCGGCTGTCCGGGCCAAGGGCCCTCGGGCAGCGGCTGCGGATGGCCCCGCGCCTGTACGGGCCGGGCCGGGCCGACGTAGCCGAAGCTGCGGGCATCGAGGTCCGGCAGGAGCGACAGCAGCGTACGGGTGAGTGCGGCGTCCTGCGCGTCACCCCGCTCACGGTCGGGGTCGCAGCCGGTCGCCAGACACCAGACCTCGTCCGCGGACACATCCGTGCCGTCGTCGTGCGGCTCGGGCACGAACATCCCGTCCGGGTCCTTCACCAGCGGCACATGGATCAGCCGGGTCCTTGCGTCCCTCCGTTCGCGCGGCGGAAGCCGGGCCAGCACCCGGTCGACCAGATGACATTCGGCGCTGAGGAGAATCACCTTCGCCGTGGTCTCCGAGAGATAGCGGGCGGCGAGAGCAGTCGCCAGCGACCGCGGGCGGCCGGCGATGAGAACAGGTCCGCGCATGGGCGTCTCACTTGTCGTCCGGGCGGGTGGGACGCTCATCGTGCGCGGCGGTCACCGCAGCGCACCGCACAGATTTGAGCACCGCACGTACCGGCTGTCCGCTTAGCATCGCCCCACTCGCAGGGCGACCACGGGAGAGCGACGTGTGGGACGTGACATTCGAGAAGGTGCTCAGGGCCTCGCTGCGCGGGCTGCCCGACCAGGTGGACCTGGAGGCGGACGCCCTGCTGACGCGATTCGGACTCGACTCCCTCGCGACGGTCGGACTGATCGCCGCACTGGAGAAGGCGTACGCCGTGGCCATCCCCGACGAGGCGGTGAACCCGATGAACTTCCGCACGCCGAGAACGATCTGGACGATGCTCTCGGCAGCCCGCGTCGAGCCGACGGAGCCCGCCGGATGAGCCGCGGCGGTCTGCACACATGGTTCCTCGACGGCCTGGAGCGCAACCCGCACGGGCCCGCTCTGGCCATCCACGGCCGCGAGTGGACCTACACCGAACTGCACGCGCTGGCCGGCCGGTACGCCGACCGGCTCATCGCGGAGTCCGGACGGCCCCCGCGTCGGGTCGGGATACTCGCGGCCAAGAGCATCGAGGCGTACGCCGGACTGCTGGGCGCGCTCTACGTGGGCGCTGCCTACGTCCCACTGGGGCCCGAGGTGCCGCTCGCCCGCAATGTGGCCGTCGCGCGGTCCGCGGGGGTGGACGCGCTGATCACCGACGCGTCGGGCGCCGAACAGGCAGCATGCCTGCAGGACGTCGTACGCGATGCACGCGAGCGGGCCGGTGACGGGGGAGACGCAGGCGCGGGGAGCCGCGCGGAGGACGGCGGCGGGCTGGCGTACGTCCTGTTCACCTCGGGATCCACGGGCACACCCAAGGGCGTACCCGTCTCGCACGCCAATGTCGGCGCCTTTCTGCGCGCGGCCGGGCGGCGCTACGACTTCGACGAACGGGACCGGTTCAGCCAGATTTACGAACTCACTTTCGACCTCGCCGTGTTCGACCTCTTCATGGCGTGGTCGGCCGGCGCCTGCGTCTGTTCGATGACCCGGCTGCACGCCCTCGACCCGGTGCGCGCGGCCCGCCGGAACGGGCTGACCGTCTGGCACACCACTCCCAGCCTGGTGGGCGCCGTCCAGTCCAGGGACGGCCTGCCCGCGGGTGGCCTCGACGGGCTGCGGCACAGCGTCTTCTGCGGCGAGGCACTGCCCGCCGCAACCGCACGCGCCTGGCACCGCGCGGCGCCAGGCTCGACGATCCACAACATCTACGGGCCGACGGAGCTGACCGTCGCCTGCACCGCCCACACCTGGGATCCGGAACGTGACCCCACCGACACCGGCACGGTACCGATCGGCGTGCCGCACGAGGGCCTGGACGTGCTGCTGCTCGGCGAGGACGGGGAGATCCGTCAGGACGTGGGGGAGCTGTGCGTGACCGGCGACCAGATGTTCGCGGGCTATCTCGACCCGGCCGCCGATACGGGCCGGTTCCTGGAGCACGGCGGGCGCCGCTGGTACCGCACCGGCGACCGGGTCAGGTACGAGAGCGACGTCGGGCTCGTCCATCTGGGCCGCACCGACCAGCAGATCAAGATCCGTGGCTACCGGGTCGAGCTCGGCGAGATCGAGAACGCCGTACGAAGGATCACCGGGCAGGACGCCACGGCGCTCGTTCTCGGCGAACCCGCCACGGAAATCGTGGTGTTCGTGTTCGGCGACACGCCCGTCGACCTCCCGGCGCTGGCGAAACGACTGGCCGGCGATCTGCCCGGGTACATGGTGCCCGGCCATCTCTGGCCGTTGCCGAAGGCCCCCCTGAACAGGCACGGAAAGATCGACCGCACAAGCCTGCGGGCCGCAGCGGCGCACCGGCTGGACCGCCCGGCCGGTGAGTGAACCACGGTGAGTGAACCACCTAGGGAAGGACTGGCGGACATGGCTCAGCGGACGATCAACTGCGACCTTCGCCTCGCGCCGGACGACTTCATCATGCGCGACCACCGGGTGCACGGGGTGTCCGTCCTGCCGGGTGCGGCATTCCTCGACATCGTCCACCGGATCATCGAGGCCCAGGGCTTCGACGGCGCCGGCTGTGAACTGCGCGACATCGTCTTCGCCGAGGCCGTGGCCACGGACCCGGGAACCGGCCGGGACATCCGGGTGACCCTGACCGAGCGGACCGACGGGGACTGGGACGTCACGGCCCGCAGCCGGGCGGCCGTGCCGGACGACCCGCCGCCCTGGCGGGACAACTTCTCCGGCCGCCTCACCTGGACCACAGCGGGACCGGCTCCCGCAGTGGACCTCGACGCCCTGCGTGTGGGGGCCTTGAAACAGCGTGATCTCGCCGAACTGTACGCCCAGGCACGCGCCGAGCAGATCCAGCACGGTCCGGCGATGACCTGCTCGGGCGCCATGTGGGAAGGGCCCGGCTATCTGCTGGCGGAGCTCAACCTGTCGCCGCGCTCACAGGAGCTGGAGGACGGCTTCCACCTCCATCCGGCCAAGCTCGACGCCGCCACACTCGTCGCGTTCGGGATGACCGGTTCCACGGGCGATCCGTTCATCCCGATGTTCATCGAGCGGTTCCGGGCGAACCGCCGGCTGCGCGGCCGGTGTTACGCGTATCTGCCTGCCCCCGAAACGGCTGCCGCATCCGGCCAGCTGGTCAGCAGCGACTGTCTGATCTACGACGAACAGGGTTACCCGGTGGCCGAGTTCACCGGGCTCACCTGCAAGCGGATCAGGTATCCGGAACAGGTGACGGCGCTCGTCGCCGCTCCCGCTCCCGCCCCCGCTTCCGCCCCCGCCCCCGCTCCCGCCCCCGCTTCCGCGGCTGTACGGCGTCCGGCCGACGCCCCCGCCACGGAGCAGGCTGGCCCGGCGGGGGCTGAGCCGCCCGCGGCCCCTTCCGATGACGGCCATGTCGTGCTGCTGCGGGGCATGGTGGCCGGTGCGCTCGGCGTGACGGCCGACGAGGTCGACACAAGCACCGGCTTCTACACACTCGGCCTCGACTCGGTCGCGCTGCTGAAGCTCGGCCAGGATCTGGAGCAGCTCATCGGGGAACGGCTCTACCCCACCCTGCTGTTCGAGTACGGGACGGTCGACGAACTCGCCCGGCACCTGGCGCAGACCCACCCGCAGCTCCCGGCCGCGACGGGATCCACGGGACCGAAACCCGCCCCTGCCGCCGCGTCCCCCGCCACACCCGCCGCCACGATGACCGCCGAACCGGCCGGGACGGCGGCCGTTCCCGGTGCGCCGAAGCCCACGGTGGTGGCCTGCCGCCCCGTCTGGCACCCGATGGATCCCGGCCCGGGTCCGGACCCGGTACCGTCCGGGGACGTACTGCTGCTGGGGGCCGCCCCCGAGCTCGCCGCCGGACTGCGGGCCCGGATGCCCGCCGGGCTCCGGCTGATCGTCGCCGGGACAGGCCCCGGCTTTGCCGCGGACGGCCCGGACTCCTACCGCCTCGACCCGCGCAGCCGCGACCAGTGGACCGCCCTCCTGGACCGGCTGGCCGACGAAGGCACGGACACCGCTGCGTTCGTCCAGCTGCTGCCGGACGATCCGGCGCGCGGGGACCGCGACGCGTTCGACACCGTGCGCGCGCTCTGCGCCGTCCTCGCCTCGCGACCGCTGCCCGCACCGGTCGGAGTGCACCAGATCTACCGGTCCGGACACGACACGCCGCCGCAGTACGCGGCCCTGGCCGCGCTGTGCCGCACACTCACCGCCGAGGTCCCCCGAGTACGCTGCCGCGCCGTCGAACTGGACCTGCCCGCACGGGCGGAGGACCTGCTCACGGTGGCGGCGGGCGGCATCTCAGGACCGCACGAGCCGCATCTGCGTTACGCGGAGGGCAGCCCTTACGTGCTGCGTCACACCCGTGTCGCGCTCCCCGCGCACGCGGATCCGCCGGGCCCGGCATCATCCGTCTATCTGATCACCGGCGCGGGCGGAGGGATCGCCACGCTCCTCGCCGAGCGGCTGGCCCGCGAACCCGGAGCCGGGCTGCTCCTCCTCGGCCGCCGCCCCGCGGACGCCGGTCTGCGCCGCCGGATCGACGGCTGGAAGCGACTCGGCGCCCGCGTCCACCACGTCCGGGCCGATCTGGCACGGGAGGACGAGGTGCGTGCCGCGGTTGCCGAGGGCATCGCCCGGTTCGGCCGGATCGACCGGGTCCTGCACTGTGCGGGGGCTGCCGACGACGGGGTGTTCTTCCGTGAGGAAGCGGGACGCACCGACCGGGTGCTCGCCCCCAAGACCGCCGGGCTGCTGGCCCTGGACGCGGCCACCGAGGACCTCGAACTGGACTGGTTCGTCACGTTCTCCTCCCTCGCATCCGTGGTGCCGAGCCCGGGGCAGAGCACCTATGCGTACGCCAACTCCTTCATGGACCACTTCGCGAACCACCGCACCGGCCGGACCCTGTCCGTGGCCTGGCCGCACTGGGCCGACGGCGGGATGAGCGTGCCCCCGGAGGCCATCGAGAGCGCCCGCGGGGAGTTCGGTCTGTCCCCGATGCCGGCGGCCGACGGACTGCGGACACTGTGGTCCGCACTCGCCACCGGCGAACGCAGGATCGTGGTCGGCCACGGCGAACCGGAACGCATCGACACGGCGCTGCGCGTCGTGGAGCACACGGAGCCCGGCGACCGCACACGGCCAAAGGCCCGTCCGGCATCCCGCGACCGGACGGAGCCCATGGACACCGGCCGGCCCGTCGAGGACGGGGGCGGGGACGCGGCGGCGGACGAGATCGCCGTCATCGGCCTCGCCGGACGCTATCCGCAGGCCGACAGCCTCGACGCCTTCTGGGACAACCTCCGCTCCGGACGTGACTCCGTCACCGAGATCCCCGTCGACCGCTGGGACAACGAGGCCCTCTACGACCCGGAGAAGGGACGCCCCGGGCGTACCTACGGACGCTGGGGCGGCTTCCTCAGCAGCGTCGACCGTTTCGATCCGGCGTTCTTCGGCATCTCGCGCAAGGAAGCCGAATGGATGGATCCGCAGGAACGGCTGTTCCTCACCACCGCCTGGCACACCCTGGAGGACGCCGGATACCCGCCCGACGCCCTGCGCGAAGAGACCGTCGGGGTCTTCCTCGGCATCATGTGGAACCACTACCAACTGGTCACCGGTGGCGCCGGCGGTGTCGCGCCGACCGCGCTGCACTCCTCCGCCGCCAATCGGGTCTCCTTCGCCCTTGACCTGAGCGGGCCGAGCATCGCGCTCGACACCGCGTGCTCGTCCTCGCTGACCGCCCTGCACCTCGCGGTCGAGAGCATCCGGCGCGGCGAGTCGACCCTGGCTCTGGCCGGCGGCGTCAACGTCATGGTCCATCCGCAGAAGTACCTCCAACTCGCCCAGGGACACTGGCTGTCCGAGGACGGCCGCTGCCGCAGCTTCGGTGAGGGCGGCACCGGGTACGTCCCGGGCGAAGGCGTCGGCGCGGTGCTGCTGAAACCGCTGTCCCGCGCCCGTGCCGACGGCGACCACATCTACGCCGTGATCAAGGGAACCGGTGTCAACCACAGCGGCCGTACCAGCGGCTTCACCGTGCCCAGCCCGGCGGGCCAGGCGGAGCTGATCGCTCACTCCCTCGCGTCGAGCGGCATCGACCCGGCCACGGTCGGCTATGTGGAGGGACACGGCACCGGGACATCGCTCGGGGACCCGATCGAGATCGAGGGGCTGGGCCGGGGATTCGGCGACCGGGCGCCCGCGCACTGCCCGATCGGCTCGGTGAAGTCGAACATCGGGCATCTGGAGAGCGCGGCGGGAATCGCCGCCCTCACCAAGGTCCTGCTCCAGCTCAAACACCGCACACTGGTGCCTTCGCTGCACGCCGGAACGCTCAACCCGCAGATCGACTTCGACCGCTCACCCTTCCGCGTCCAGCGCACCACCACCGACTGGACAGTGCCCGACGGCACCCCGCGCCGGGCCGTGATCAGCGCCTTCGGCGCCGGTGGCGCCAACGCCCATGCCGTCGTCGAGGAACATCTGCCCACACCCCGCGCCGCCGTCCCGGCCGGCCCGCAGCGGGTGACCCTGTCGGCCCGCACCGAGGACGCGCTGCTCGACCAGGTGCGGGCGCTCGACAGCCATCTCGCCTCCCTCGACCTCCCCGGCACCGATCAGGACCGCTATCTCGCCGACCTCGCCCACACCCTTCGCGTGGGCAGGGCATCGATGGTGTGCCGCGCTTCGGTCGTGGTGGACAGCCTCGCGGAACTCCGCCGCGCCCTGGCCCGGATCCTGGACGGCGAGGACCGGGAGGCGCGGGAGACAGCAGACGCCCCGGCCACGCCGAGGGACTCCGGCGACGTACGGAGGATCCCGCTGCCCGGCTATCCGTTCCAGGAGGAACGCTGCTGGCTCGGCGCCTGGGAACGCGCGCACGACCCGTCCCGGCAGGACGCCGCGGCGGCCGTCGCACCGCCCGTGGCGGCCGCGCCCCGCACGGCTCCCGACCGGCCGGCCGGGAACGGTGGTGTGGAGCTGCGGTTGCTCGACCACGGCGTCGGCCTGGTCGTGCTCGGCGCGCCGATGTTCACCGACCGGTTGTTGCGTGAACTGGCCGACGCCTTCGCAGAGATCGACACCCGCGACGACATCCGCGCTGTCGTGATCACCGGCAGCAACACCATCTTCAGCATGGGTGCCACCCCCGAAGCCCTGGAGGAACTGGCCCGGGGCGAGGGCAGCTTCACCGACGAGCCCGTGGTCTACGGGGCGCTGACGGGCTGCCGCAAGCCGGTCGTCGCCGCGCTCCAAGGACACGCAGCGGGTGGCGGCTTCACCTTCGGCATGTACGCCGACGTCGTCCTGCTGAGCGCGGACAGCTCCTACAGCGCCAATTTCCTGAAGTACGGCTTCACGCCCGGCATGGGCGCCACCTACATCCTGGAGCACCGGCTCGGCCGGACGCTCGCCCACGAAATGCTGCTGACCGGGCGCTCCTACCCCGGCGCCGAACTGAGCCGGCGCGGTGCGGGAGTCACCGTGCTGCCCTCCGCGCAGGTGCTGCCCGCCGCACTCGACCTGGCCCGCTCCATCGCCGGGCATCCGGCGGTCGCGTCCGGTGCGCTCAAGGCGGAGTTCGCCGGTCGCGTACGGGCCGAGCTGCCCGAGATCATCGACCGTGAGGTACGCATGCACCAGGACGTACTCGGCGAGGAATCCCTGGACCGTATCCACGCCCGGCACCACACCCGCGAGGAATCCGGCGCAGCGCCCGCGGCCCCTGAACCGCCCCGCGCCGGCCAGCCGGCCGTCGGCCGCCTCCCGCAGGCCCCGGAACCGGTCGACTCCGCCGAGGTGGAACAGGCGGTGCGTGAGGCGCTCGGCGCGCTGCTCTACCTTGAGCCGAAAGAGCTCGACACCGCCCTGACGTTCAACGAGATGGGCCTGGACTCGGTCGGCGCGGTGGAGGTGGTCAGAGACCTCAACCAGCGCTACGGGCTCGACCTGGATTCCGTCGCCGTCTACGACCACCCCACCGTGCCCGACCTCACCGGCCTGGTGGCCGGGGCGCTCGACGAGCAGCGTTCCCTGCATGCCGCGGCGACCGCTCCCACGGCCCCTCAGCAATCCCCCACGGCCCCGTCGGCCGGATCCGCCGCCGCCCCGCCGCCGCGCGAACTCCCCGACCCGCGGCCGGACATCCGGCCCCCGGCACCGCGCCGGGTCCCGCCGGAGGCGGACCCGCCCGCGCCGACTCGGGCAGCGGGCCCGTCCGGCCCGCTCGTCACCCTGGCGCCACTCGGGCGCGGCACCCGGGAACCCGAAGGCGACCCGCCCGCGCCCGCCGTACCCCCGGCCGGCCCCGACGCTCCCGCACACCCAGCACCCACCCCGGCCCCTGACGGCCGTATCTCCGACGGCCGCACTTCCGACGGCCGCACGGTTACCGACCGCACTTCCGACGGCCGCACCGTCGCCGACCGCACCCTCGACGGGCACACCCCCGCCGACCGGCCGGAGCCGGCCGGATCCCCGGGCGCCACGGATCCGACCGGATCCTCCGACATCGCCGTCATCGGCATGTCCGGGCGCTTCCCCGGCGCCGACGACCTCGACGCCTTCTGGCACAACCTCGCAGGCGGGCGCAGTGACATCGGTGAGATTCCCGCCGAACGATTCGACTGCGAACCGGACTTCGACGCCCGCCGGGGCGCCGAGGGCAAGACCTACAGCCGGTGGGCCGCCATGCTCGCCCGGGTCGACGAGTTCGACCCGGCGTTCTTCCACCTGTCACCGCTCGAAGCACGCGCGATGGACCCGCAGCAGCGGCTCTTCCTCCAGGAGTCCTACCGCGCCCTCGAAGACGCCGGGTACGCGGGCGACGGCGGCGAACGGGCCTTCGGCGTGTTCGCCGGGTGCGCGGCGAACGACTACACCCAGCTGCTCACCGACAGCGGGTCCAGGGACTCGGGACAGGCGTTCCTGGGCAATGCCCCCTCCATCCTCGCGGCCAGGATCGCGTACTTCCTGAACCTCACCGGCCCCACCCTGGCCATCGACACGGCCTGCTCGTCCTCCCTGGTGGCGGTCCACCTCGCCTGCGAGAGCATCCGGCGCGGTGAGTGCACAGCGGCACTGGCCGGTGGGGTCGCCGTCATGGTCACCCCCGAACTGCTGATCCGCACCAGCCAGACCGGCATGCTCTCGCCGACCGGCCGCTCCGCGCCGTTCGACGCCGACGCCGACGGCATCGTCCTCGGCGAAGGGGTCGGGGTGGTCGTACTGAAACGCCTCGACACGGCGCTCGCCGACGGCGACCAGGTGCATGCCGTGATCCGCGCCGGCGGTATCAACGGGGACGGCAAGACCAACGGCATCACCGCCCCCAGCGCCGCTTCGCAGGCCGCGCTGATCCGCTCGGTGCTGCGTCGGGCCGGACTCGGCGCCGAGGACATCGGTTACGTCGAGGCACACGGCACCGGTACACCGCTCGGCGACCCGATCGAGGTCAAGGCCCTGACGGAGGCGTTCCGGGCGGACACCGACCGGACCGGATTCTGCGGTCTGGGTTCGGTGAAGGCGAACATCGGCCACACCACGACGGCGGCCGGCATCGCCTCGCTGCTGAAGGTGCTGCTGTCCCTGCGGCACGGCCGGCTCGCCCCCATGCCCGGCTTCGGCCGCCCCAACGACAAGATCGACTTCGCGGGCAGCCCGTTCTTCCCGGTCACCGAGCCGACCGACTGGCAGCCGTCTGCCGGCGGCGAACGGATCGCCGCGGTCAGCAGTTTCGGCTTCAGCGGCACCAACAGTCACCTCCTGGTCGCCGAAGCCCCGGCCCGGCCGCCCGCCCCGCGGCCGCGCACCGCGGAACGCGTCGTCATCCCCGTCTCGGCCCGCACCGACGCCGCTCTGGACGCGAGCCTGTCCCGCCTGGCCACACACCTCGACACCGCCCCCGGCGTCCGGCTGCCCGACCTCGCCCGCACCCTGTCCACCGGCCGCAGACATCTTCGGGCACGGGCGGTGTTCACCGTCGACAGCGTGGACCGGCTGCGCCACGCGCTGCGCCTCGCGGCCTCGGGCGCACCTGGTCCCGACCATCTGCGCGGCATGGCTCCGGCCGACCCCGCAGAGCCGTCCGGCACGCTGCCAGGCGACGCCTCGCCCGACCGGATCGCCGCCTCGTACCTCCGGGGCGAACGGATCGGCTGGGAGGCGCTGCACGCCCGGCCCGGGACCCGCAGGATCGCCCTGCCGACCTACCCGTTCGCCCGTGAACGCCACTGGCCGGACCGTCCGCACACCACCCCGCAGGACACCCGCACGCCCTCCTGGCGCATCGGCCCCGACGACCCCCTGGCCGACGGCCACCGGGTGTCCGGACACCCGGTCCTGCCCGGGGCGGCGGCCATCGCCATGGCCGTCGCGGCAGCGGACCCCGGGCCGTTGCGGCTGAGCTCCGTACGGTGGCTGCGGCCCTGCCGGATTTCCGCCCCGCGCGAACTCCACGTCTCCCTCGCCCCGGTGGGGCCGGCGGCGCGCCGGTTCACCCTCCACGACGGATCGGGTACGGAGTACGCCACCTGCCTGGCCGCACCCCTGTCCGCCGGCACCCCTGCGGAACACCTCGACATCGACGCGGTGGTGCGTCGCTGCGACCGCTCGGTGGACGCCGCCGGGCTGTACGCGGACTTCGCCGCAGCCGGCGTCGGCTACGGCCCGCGTTACCGTCTCCTCGACGGCGTCCGTTTCGGCACGGACGAGGCCGTCGCCACCCTCGACCCGGCACCCGCCGGCCCGGCGGGCCCCTATCCGCTGCACCCCGCCGTGCTGGACGCCGCCCTGCAGACGGCCGCCGTGCTGCTGCCGGGAGACCGGCCCGCGGTTCCCTTCTCCGCGCAGGAGGTGTGGGTCAACGGCCCCCTTCCCGCCGGACCGCTGACGGCGCACGCCCTGCGGGAGCGGCACGGATTCACCGTACGGCTGGCGGATGCCCGGGGGACCGTACACCTGAAGGTCACCGGCTTCTCCCTCCGGCCGCTCGCAGCGCCGGCCGCCGACCCGCTGGACGGCATGATCCACATTCCGCGGTGGCGGCCCGAGCCGCTCCCGGACCGCATGCCGCCGACCGGTGTGGACCGCGCCGCCGTGCTCCACCTGGGCGGACCGGACGAACTGGCCCGTGCGCTGGTGGCACGCTGCCCCGGCCGGGACACCGTGCTGCTGAGGGCCGACACGGACGGCGTCCCGACCCTCCCCGGGCCCAAGGAGTGCGACGCCCTGTATGTGGTGGCCTGTCAGGAACCCGACGAGGGCATGGCTCCGACCGTACTGAACGCCCTCACCGCCCTCGCCGCCTCCCGGCAGGCGCACCGCCCGCTCCGGCTCACCCTGGTGGTGGCGGGGGAGGACGACACGGACCCCGCCGCCCGGCTCCCGCACGCCGCCGAGGCCCAGGGCCTCTGCCGGGCGGTGGCCGCCGAGTACCCGCACTGGTCGGTGCGGTGCCTGGACATCGGCACCTGTGCGGGCGACCCGTCCGAACTGGCCCGGCGGATCCTCGCCGAACCGGGTGAGGACCGGCTCGTCGCCCTGCGCGGCACCGAGCGCTATGTGCAGCGGCTAGTCCCGGCCGGCCTGACAGCCGAGACCACCGATCCCTACCGGGACGGCGGCGTGTACCTGGTCGCGGGAGGCACCGGTGGCATCGGCCGCCAACTGTGCCGCCATCTCGCAGCGACCCGCCGGGCCCGCCTGGCGGTGGTCGGCAGACGCCCGGCCGATGACCCGGCGGTCCGCTCACTCCTGGACGAGGTGAGCGCACTCGGCGGCCGGGCGCGCTACTTCAGCGCCGATCTGGCCGACGCGGCGGCAGTGCGATCAGCCGTGGCGGCGGTACGCGCCGAATGGGGCCCGGTCCACGGCGCCTTCCACAGCGCGCTGGTGCTCCGCGACCGTACGGTGGCCAACCTGGACCGGCCCACCCTCGACGAGGTCCGCCGCCCCAAGACCGACGGTGCGCGCAATCTGTACGAGGCGCTGAGCGACCAGCCCCTCGACTTCCTCCTCTACTTCTCCTCCGCGGTCTCCTTCACCGACAGCGCGGGCCAGGCCAACTACGCGGCGGCCAGCATGTTCGAGGACGCCTACGCCACCCGGCTGCGTCGACTCGGGCACCCCGTCTCCGTCATCAACTGGGGGTACTGGGGCGGCGTCGGAGTGGTGGCCGACGAACGCTACGCCCGCCGCCTCGCCACGCTCGGCATAGGATCCATCGAGCCCTCCGAAGGGCTCGCCGCCGTATCCCGGATTCTGTCGGCCGGACTGCCGCAGGCCCTGGTCCTGCGGGCGGAACCACAGGGGCTCGCCCAGTTCGGCATCGGCACACCAGCGCCCACCTCCCGCCCGGCCACGGCCACACGCGCCCCGGCCGGATCCGGCGGCGGCACCGAGCCACGTCCCCCGGCCGGATCCGGCGCCACCGACCCACGACTGGACAGCGCACGGGCCGCCTTCACCGCTCTGGACGCCCTGGCCCGCGATCTGGTCTGCCATGCCATGGCGGGCTTCGGCGGCCTGGACCGGGCGGGCCGGCGGATACCCCTGGCCGACCTGATGGCCCTCACCACCGGCACACCGCACCACCGGCGACTGCTGCGCGCCGTCCTGGAGATACTGGCCCGCTCCGGCGCCCTGATCATCGACAACGACGACGTCGTACCGTTGCGCACCGAGAAACCAGTCGTCCCCGACGTGACCGGTCTGCTGACCGCACACCCGGAGATGGCCCCGCACGTCAAGCTGCTGCGGACCTGCGCCGACGCCCTCACCGACGTACTCACCGGCAGCCGCGCACACCTGGAGGTGCTCTTCCCGCACGGCAGCCTCTCCCTCGTCGAGGACGTCTACCGGGGCCAGCCGATCGCGGACCATGTCAACGGGCTGCTCGCCGACCGGGTCGCCGACGCCGTACGGACGGGAGCCGGCCGCCCGGTGCGGGTCCTGGAGATCGGCGCGGGTACCGGCGCCAGCAGCGCGACGGTGCTGGCCGCGTGCGCGGCGACCGGGCAGGACTACGCGTACTGCTACACCGACATCTCCCCGGCCTTCCTGCGCCACGGCGAAGCGGAATTCGGCACCCGGGACGACCATGTCTCCTTCCGGCCGCTCGACATCGGCCGGGATCCGGCGGAACAGGGATTCGAACCGGGTGGCCAGGACGTCGTCCTTGCCGCCAACGTCCTGCACGCCACCGTCGACGTCGCCACCAACCTGCGGCACGCCGCGTCCCTGCTGCGCCCCGGCGGACTGCTGCTGATCAACGAGGTGACCCGCGCCTCCGACTACCTGACCGTCACCTTCGGTCTCACACCCGACTGGTGGGCCGCCGAGGACGAGCAGCGCAGACTGCCCGGCGCACCGCTGCTCAGCCCCGGCCAGTGGCGCGACGCCCTGACGGAGGCCGGTCTGCACCAGGTGCGGGCCGAAGGCGCCCCCGGTGTCCCGGCCCATGACCTGGAGCAGTGCCTGATCATCGCCGAACGGCCGCCCACGGCCCCCGCTCCCGTCACGCCCGCCATCCAGGCGCACGAGACCCCGGCACCCAAGATCCTGGCGCCCGAGATCCCGGCCCCCGGGCTCGCGGACCGAGCGGTCACCACCCCGACCACGCCCGACTACGTGCGGAAGGTCTTCGGCGAGGTGCTCGGCTCCCGGCCGGAGGACCTCGATGACCGGGCCACCTTCGAGACCTTCGGGATCGATTCCCTGGTCACCCTGCGCATCGTCGACCGGTTCGCACAGGACCTCGGCGAACTTCCCGCGACCCTGCTGTTCGAGAACCTCACCATCGAGCAGCTCGCCACCCACCTGGAACGCGAACACGCGGATCGTCTCGGAGTGGTCCTCCGGGCCTCGGCACCACAGCAACCCCCGCCTGCGCCACTGCCCGCGCCCCCGCCCGCGCACGAAGGCACTGCCGCGCGCGACGGCGACATCGCCGTGATCGGCGTCTGTGGACGCTACCCGGGCGCCCCCGATCTGCGGAGCTTCTGGCAGAACCTGGCCTCGGGAACCACCAGCGTCACCGATGTGCCGGCAGACCGCTGGGACTGGCGCACGCACTTCGACGCGCGGCGCGGCACCCCGCAGCACACCTACGGCCGCTGGGGCGGCTTCCTGGAGGACGTCGACCGCTTCGACCCCGCCTTCTTCGGAATCCTCGCGCGCGACGCCGCGGCGATCGACCCGCAGGAGCGGCTCTTCCTGGAGGCCGTATGGAATCTGCTGGAAGAGACCGGCCACCTGGGCACCCACACCCGGGTACCCCGCACCGGGGTGTTCGCCGGCCTGATGTACGGCACCTACGGGCAGCTCGGCGCCACCCTCTGGAACGAGGGCCGGCTCAGCGGCGCCCACTCCTCCTACTGGTCGGTGGCCAACCGGGTCTCGTACTTCTTCGACTTCACCGGACCCAGCATGGCGGTCGACTCCGCCTGCTCCTCCTCCCTCACCGCGGTCCACCTGGCATGCGAAAGCCTGCGGCGCGGCGAATGCGAGACAGCGATCGCCGGTGGGGTCAACCTGATCCTGCACCCGTCCCACCATGTGTCGCTGTCGGGACTGAACATGCTGTCCGCCGACGGCGCCACCAAGGTCTTCGACGAACGGGCGGACGGATTCGTACCGGGCGAGGGCGTCGGCGCCGTCCTGCTCAAGCCCTTGCACCGAGCCATGGCGGACGGTGACGACATCTGGGCGGTGATCAAGGGAGAATCCGTCAACGCGGGCGGAAAGACCGGCGGTTACACCGTCCCGAACCCGAACGCCCAGGCCGCCCTGATCACCGACGCGCTGCGCCGGGCCGACGTCGAGCCGGGCACCGTCTCGTACATCGAGGCGCACGGCACCGGCACCGAACTCGGCGACCCGATCGAATTCGCCGCCCTCGCCCGCGCCTTCTCGGAGTCGGGCGCCGTGCCCGGCAGCTGCGGAGTCAGCTCGGTCAAGGCCAACATCGGCCATCTGGAGGGGGCCGCGGGCATCGCGGGCCTGACAAAGACGCTGCTGCAACTGCGGCACCGCAAACTCGCGCCGTGCGCGTCCCTGGACATCGTCAATCCGAAGATCACCTTGACGGGTACCCCGTTCTTCCTGCCCCGCACGCTGACCGACTGGGAGCCGGCGGCACCGGGAACCCCCCTTCGCGCCGGGATCAGCTCGTTCGGCGCCGGGGGTGCGAATGTGCACCTGGTTCTCGAAGAACCTCCGGCACCCACCTCCACCCCGGCCCCGACCGACCTCGGCGAACAGCTCTTCCTGCTGTCGGCCCGTACGCCGGGGCAGCTGGCCACCCACGCGGCCCGGATCGCGGAGTTCCTGACCGGGCCCGGCACGCACGCGCGACTCGACGCCCTGTGCTGGACCAGCCAGACCGGACGCCGGGACATGGCCGAACGCGTCGCCGTACTGTCGGCGGATGTGCCGGAACTCGCCGCACGGCTGGCCGCGTTCGCCCGCGGTGAGGACGCGCCGGGACTTGTCCGCGCGTCCGCGGGCCCGTCGGCCGCACCCCCGGCCGGCACCCGCGATCTCACCGTGCTGGCCGGATACTGGGCGTCCGGCGGCCGACCGGACTGGCGCGAACTGTGGCCCGCACCGCCGGGCCGGATCCCGTACCCGACGTACCCGTTCGAACGCACCCGGCACTGGACGGACACCGGGACGACCTCCCCGACCCTCACCCCCTCTCCCACTCCCACGCCGTCCGACGCGGCCGCGACCGAACAGGTCGAGATGCCGTCCGCCGGAAACCCGCCGGGCACGACGCAGTACCTGGTGCCCGAGTGGCGCCCGGAGCACCTGACCGGCACCCCCCGCGCGCCCGGCCGGGTACTGGTGCTCGGCGCCGGCTCCGGAGCGTCGGAGACCGTGGAAGGGGTGGAGGCCGCGATCCGCGACGCCGGTGGCACGTGCCCGATCACCGGCCCGGGGGAGAGCGCCGAGGAACGGAGCGCCTGGGCGCGCGCCCTCGCCGCCGAGGAGCAGCTGCCGGACGGCCTGGTGTATGTCGCAGGCCCCGGAACCCTGCCCGAGCAACTCGATGCCGGACTGCACAACGTCCTGTCCCTGACCGCCGCGGTGCTGGCCGCCGGTTCGGGCCGGCGACTGCGGGTCGTGTTCGGCCACACACAGCCCACGCCCGCCTACGCGGCGGTGTCCGGCGCACTGGCCGCACTGGCCCTGGAACACGGCGGGCTGCGAGCGACCCGGCTGTACGCGGGCGACGGGCCCTCCCCGGCCGCCGATCGGATCGTCGCGGAATTCCTCCGTGAACCCGCCGAGTCCGCCGATACGGTCACCTACGAGCATGGCGAGCGGCGTCGGCTGCACATGGCGGAGCGGATCCCCGCCGACGGCCCGGGACTGCACCCGGCCGGAACGTATCTGATCACCGGCGGCGCGGGCGAAATCGGTCTGCGCTTCGCCGAATACCTGGCACAGTGGCCGGTCACCGTCGTGCTGGCCGGCCGAAGCGCACTGGACCCGGCACGGACCGCCCGGCTCGACGCACTCGCGGGTCCGGGAGCGCGGATCCGCTACCACCGTGCGGATGTGACCTCCCGCCATGAGGTCGACGAGCTGATCGGCACGGTCACGAGGCTGTACGGTCCCCTGCGCGGCGTATTGCACGCCGCCGGGATCACCAGGGACCGCAGGGCCGCGGAGAAGTCACGGGCGGAGATCGCGGAGGTCGTGGCCCCCAAGGTGTACGGAGCCGTGCATCTCGACGAGGCCACCCGGGACGAACCTCTCGACCATTTCGTCCTGTTCTCCTCGGTGGCCGGGGTGTCCGGCAATCTGGGGCAGGCGGACTACGCGTTCGCCAACGCCTATCTCGACGCCTTCGCGGAGGAACGCGAGGGGCGCCGCCGGGCGGGTGAGCGGCCGGGCCGGACCCTGGCGATCGGCTGGCCGCTCTGGGACGGCGGCGGCATGAGCGTGGACGCCGCGACCCGACGCCTCTTCGAGCGTCTGTGGGGGATGGTCCCGATGCCCCCGGAGGCCGGACTGCGCGCGTTCACCCGCGCGCTGACACTGCCCGACAGCCGGGTCATGGTTGTCGAGCGGGCGGCACCGGGGGAGGAGCCCGCCCCGCAACGGGCCGCCGCCACGGTGACCGAAGCGCTGCCGGATGTGGAACGGACGGTACGGACACTGGCCGCCGCGTTCCTGCTGGTGGACGAGCGCGAGGTGGACACCGACGTCGACCTGATGGAGCTCGGCTTCGACTCCCTGTCCCTGACGGAGCTGGTCATCCAGGTCAACGAGGCGTACGGGCTCGATCTGCTGCCGACCGTGCTGTTCGAGAATCCCACGCTGGGGTTGTTCGCCCGCTACCTGGTGGAGGAACACGGGGCCGGCCCGGACATCACTCCCACCACCGGCTCCGACACCGCACGGGAAGACACCCGCCCCGAGATCGCAGGCGCAGGCGTCGCCGATACGGAGGCCACAGATACGGAGGCAACAGATACAGACGCCGCAGATACGCGCATCACCGACACGGACATCACCGACACGCGCATCACCGACACGGACATCGCCGTCATCGGCATGGCAGGCCGGATGCCCGGAGCCGACGATCCCGACGCCTTCTTCCGGCGTCTGATCGCCGGTGACGATCTCACGGGCCCCGTCCCCGAGGACCGCGCCGATCTGAGCGGCGACCCCGAAATCGCCGCTCAGCGCGGAGGGTTCCTCGCCGGCATCGATCGGTTCGACGCCACCCGATTCCGTATCTCGCCGCGCGAGGCGGCGCTGATGGACCCGCAGCAGAGACTGTTCCTGGAGACCGCCTGGAGCGTCTTCGAGGACGCCGGCTACCGCCCCGACCAGCTGGCCGGTACCGACACCGGACTCTTCGTGGGGGTCGCCACCTCGGACTACGACGACCTGATGACCAGCCATGCCATTCCCGTTCAGGCACATATGGCGACCGGCATCGCGCACTCCGTGCTCGCCAACCGGGTGTCCCACCGGTTCGATCTGCGTGGCCCCAGCGAGGCCGTGGACACGGCCTGTTCCAGTTCCCTGGTGGCGCTGCACCGCGCCGTCCGCGCGCTCGCGGACGGCGAATGCACGATGGCCGTCGCCGGGGGGGTCAACGCGGTACTCAGCCCTTCGCTGTTCAAGGCATTCGTCCGGGCGGAGATGCTCAGCCCCGACGGCCGCTGCAAGACCTTCGACGCCGCCGCCGACGGATATGTGCGGGGTGAGGGCGTGGGCGCCGTGCTGCTGAAGCCGCTGCGGCGGGCGGTGGAGGACGGGGACCACATCCACGCGGTGATCAAGGGAAGCGCCGTCAACCACTGCGGTCGTACCGCCTCGCTCACCGCCCCCGACCCGGAGGCACAGGCCCGGGTCCTGGTGAGCGCGTACCGCCGTGCGGGCGTCGACCCGCGCACCGTCACCTATCTGGAGAGTCACGGCACCGGTACCCGGCTGGGCGACCCGATCGAGATCGAGGGGATGAAGAAGGCGTTCACCGAGCTGTACGAGGAAAACGGACTGCCCGTGCCCGCCACCCCCCATGTGGCAGTGGGCGCGGTCAAGACCAACATCGGCCATCTTGAAGCCGCTTCGGGCATGGCCGGGCTCCTGAAGGTGCTGCTGTGCCTGCGGCACAGATGGCTCCCGGGCAATCTGCACCTGGACACCGTCAACCCCTATCTGCGGCTTGACGGCTCGCCGCTGCGGCTGCTGGAGCGGGCCGAGCGCTGGGAAGGCGTGCCGGACGGAGACCGTGCGCTGCGCAGGGCGGGGGTGAGTTCCTTCGGCTTCGGCGGCAGCAACGCGCATGTCGTCGTGCAGGGGTACGACCACGCGCACCCCACCGAACAGGACGAGCTCCCCCAGGTGTTCCCGCTGTCCGCACCGGACGGCGAAACGCTGCGTGAGTACGCCGCCCGGCTGGCGGACAGCATCGGGCGTGAACCGTCCGCGCCGCTCTCCCGGGTGGCGTACACGCTTCAGACGGGCCGTACGGTGTTCCGCGTCCGCCGCGCAGTGGTCGCCGCCGATCGGGACCAGCTCCTGCGCGCCCTTGCGGAGCTGGCCACCGGCCCGGTGCCCGAACCGTCCGTCACCCCGGTGCCGGAAGCCGTTCCGGGGCCCGGCGATCCGCACGCACTGGCGGCGGCCTGGACTGCCGGGGCACAGATTGCCTGGGAGGAGTTGTGGACCGTGGTTCCGGGCCGTACACCTCTGCCCGGAGTTCCGTTCATCCGTACCGCACACTGGTTCACCGTGCCCGAACCCGCCGCGCCGCGCACACCGGCCCCGGTGACCGCGGCGGCCGCGAGGACGGAGCCGCGACGGGCAGGGGGCCGAGTGGTCCTCACCCCGGCGCACACACCGCCACACGCCCCGGCCCGGACCAAGGCCCCCAACCGGGCCCGGGGCCAGACCCCGGACGAGGCCCGGAGCAAGACCCCGGCCAGGGCACCGGGCAAGCAATCGAGCCCGGCCCCGGAAACCGTCCAGACACCCCGGACGGAACCCGTGCCTCTTGCCGTCGACACCGTCGCGGGCCGTACACAGCAGCTGGTGGCCTGCGGATACAACCCCGTACTGCTGCCGGCCGCCCAGGTCCCCTTCGATCTGATCACCGACTCGTGGGCGGAGCGCGACCACCCCTCGGTCACCCGGCGGATGGCCGACATCACCGCCAGGTCGTTCAGCCGGCGCCAGGACATCGAGGAATGCGGTGCACCGTGGCTGCCCTTCAAACGGATCGTCGCCACACCGTCCGGCCGGGCAGCCGAAGCGCTGCTCTGCAGGCTGTGGCCCGGCGAGCGCGGCACCATCCTGCATGACGGGGTCTTCCCGACCTGGCTGTACAGCCTGGCCGGGAACGGATTCCGGCCGGTGGAACTGGCCCGGCCGGACACACCGCGGCAGCCCTTCCGCTCCGACGTGGATCTCACCGCGCTGCGCACGGCGCTCGACACGTCCCCGACACCCGTCTCTTTCGTCTGCCTGGAAGCGGGCAACAACGCGGGAGGCGGCCACCCGATCTCCTTGGGCAACCTCACCGAGGTCCGCCGGACCCTCGGCGGCGACATCCCCCTCGTCATCGACGCGACGCGGATCGTGGAGAACGCCTTCCGGGTCACCTCCGACGAAACGGGCGGTCCGGACGGTGATGTGTGGGACGCGGTACGTGACCTGCTGGCCACCGCGGACGTGGTCACCCTCAGCATGCCGAAGGACTTCGGTATCGACTCCGGCGGGCTCCTCGCCACGAACCTGTCCGAACTCACCGACCGGCTGGACGGCGAACGGGCCGGCCACGGACCGCAACTGCACGCGTGGGGCCGCCGTGCCCTGGCGGTCGCCGCGAACGATCTCGACTGGGCGGCCGACCGGGTCGCCGAGCGGATGCGGCACACCGCCACGTTGTGGGAACACCTCCACGACGCCGATGCCCCGCTGAGCGGACCCGCGGCCGGACACTGCGTCGTCCTCGACGTCGGCCGGCTGGCGCCGTACGCGGAACTCCCCGAGCCCGTACCGTCGTTCCTGGCCACGCTCTACCGTGAGACGGGTGTGCGCGGCGGGCCGCACCTGGGCGGCGGTCCCGAGGCCCAGCTGGTGCGGCTCGCCGTTCCGGTCGGCCTCACCGACACCGAGACGGACACCGTCGCGGACCGGGTCGCCACGTTCCTGGCCGACCCCGCCGAGCCGATCGTCCTGGCCGCGGCCGACGGCACCGGCGATCGGGTACGCGCCCCCCAGGCCCGCTACCGCCTCGGCACCCAGGATTCCGCGGAAGCCTGCCCCGACCCCCACACCCGCCCGGCACCGGCTGCCGGGACCGTGAGCAACCCCAACCTCCAGGTGCTGCGCGAGGCGGCGCCCGACGTGGAGGTACGGATGGTCCCCGTGCCGGGCGGCGAGGCCGAGGTGTTCGTGAGGGGCCGGGGCCCCGCCGTGCTGCTGATGCCACCGTTCAATCTCGGCGCGGGCCTGTTCGTGGAGCAGTTCCGTGGGCTGAGCGACCGCCACCGGGTGGTGGCGGTGCACCGTCCCGGAGTGGGCCGCACCCGGGTGAGCGGCGGCCTCGGCCTGGAAGAGGTGTCGGCCCTGCACCGGCACGTCCTGGACGAGCTGGGCATCACCGGCCCGGTGCACGTCGTCGGCGCCTCGTTCGGCGGCCTCCAGGCACAGAGCTTCGTACTCGCCCATCCCGAACGCGCCGCCGGTCTCACCCTGATCTCCAGCTCCCACCGGTTCGCCAACCGCCCCGGCGGCGTCGAGAAACTGGCAAGGGTCGCGGCGGAGGACCTGGACGCCGCGATCGCGGGCAGCGGCTCGCACCGACTGGCGGACGCCCGCGACGACCTGCTGGCCACGCTGCTGCGCAGCGAGAGCATGGACCCGCACACCGGCATGCGCTATCTCGACGCCTTCGCAGGGCACGCCGGAACGCAGGACAGGCTGGCGGACATCAGTACGCCCACGCTGCTCATCCACGGCCGCTACGACACGGTCGTCCCGGTCGGAACCGTGTCGCTCCTGCACCGGCTGATCAGAGACAGCGAACTCGTGGAGATTCCCGACGCCGGGCACTTCCCCGGACTCACCAGCCCCGGCCGGGTCAACGAGATCCTCACCGAATTCTTCGCCACCCACCGCGCCGTACAGCACATCGGAGAACAGACCGGAGAACCGACCGACGGGAGCAGACGATGACCGACCTGTCCCAGACCGACGACGAACACATCCTCGCCACCATCCGGCGGCGCGCCGCAGAGGTGGTGCCGACCACCGGCGACGGCGCACCGCTGTCCGCCGACAGCAGCCTCGCCGCAGCGGGCTGCAACAGCATCGACAGGGCGGAGATACTCGCCCTGGTCATGGAGGACCTCGGCGTCGTCGTGCCGCTCGACGAGTTCGAACGCACCCTGACGCTGGGCCAGGTCGCCGCACTGATGCGGAAACACCGGTGAGCCCCGCCTCGTTACGGACCTGGGTGACCGGCCTCGGCGTGCTCTGCGCCGCGGGCCGGGACCCGGCCGGGTTCACCGGTGCCCTGCGCGCCGGCCACTCCGGCATCACCCGCCGTGAAACCGGCGCCCGGGACGAAGCCGGGTGGCCCGACCGGAGCGCCGTGATCGACGGATTCGCACTGGCGGACGCACTGGCCGGCTGCGAGGGCCTGTCCGCCACGCTGCTCGACTCCGCACGGCGCAGCGTGGCACGCTCCCCGTACAACATTCAGGTCGCCACGGTCGCGGCGCTGCAGGGCTGGCTCTCCGCCGCCCTGGACGAGGCTCCCGCGCCCCCGGCGCGTACCGGAGTCGTGGTGGCCGGATCCAACCTCAACGGCGGCTACGCATGGCGCCAGCGGCACCGCTTCGAACGTGACCCGGCATATCTGCCACCGACCTTCGCCCTGCACTATCAGGACACCGACCACGTCGGGACGCTCAGCCAGCTGCTGGGCATCCGTGGCGAAGGATTCACCGTCGGCGGGGCGTCGGCCAGCGGCAATGTGGCGATCATTCAGGGCGCCCGGCTGATCGAGTGCGGGGCGCTGGACGTCTGTCTCGTCGTCGGGGCACTGACCGAACTGTCGCCCATGGAGCTGCGCAGCTACTGCAATCTGCGCGCTGCCGCTGCCGCGGCCGGGGACGCGGCCTCGACGGGATTCGGGGCACCGTTCGACACCGGGCACCGGGGGTTCGTACCGGGCGAGGGGTGCGCGGTGCTGGTGCTGGAATCGGAGGAGTCGGCGCGTCGACGGGGTGCGCCACCGCTCGCCGAACTGAGCGGATACGCCCAGCGGCTCGATGCCAACCGGCTGGCGGACCCCTCGGCGGACGGTGAGGCGGACGCGATGGAGGCGGCCATCGAACGGGCCGGCCTGTCGCCCGCCGACATCGACTACGTGAACGCACACGGGACCGGCGCGCCGCTCGGGGACGCGGCCGAACTCCAGGCGCTGCGCAAGGTGTTCGGGCCTCGGGGCCCCTGGGTGAACGCGACGAAGGCCTTGACCGGACACTGCCTGTCGGCGGCCGGTGTGGTGGAGGCCGTGGCCACCGTGATCCAGCTGCGGGACTCCTTCGTCCACCCCACGGTGGGCCTGACGAGTCCGGTGGACGCCTCACACCGCTTCGTCGGACCCACGGCGAAGGGCGTGCCGTTGCGGCACGCCCTGTCCAACAGTTTCGGCTTCGGAGGGATCAGTACCAGCGTCGTGTTCGGCGCAGCTCCCGCTTGAGCACCTTGCCGATCGGCCCGTGCGGCAGTTCGTCCACGGCGACGATCCGGTCGGGCAGCTCGTCCGAGGGCAGCCGCTGCGCGAGGAAGTCCCGCAGACCGTCGGCGGACCCGTCGGGCCCGCCGGACCGCATCCGCACGGCGGCCACCAGCAGCGTCCGCCCGTCCGGACCGGGCGCGCCGAACACGGCGGCCTCCCTCACATCGGGATGCCAGTACAACTCGTTCTCGGCACGCAGCGAGGTGAATGTGCGTCCCTCGCGGGTGACGACGTCGGCGGCCCGGTCGTGAAGGGTCAGTATCCCGTCCGCGTCGAGAGAGCCGACATCGCCCATGTGCGTCCATCCGTCCTGGAACACCCGGGCGGAGGCGTTGGGATCACGGTAGTAGGAACGGGGCGGCGCGGGGGACGACAGACAGATCTCTCCGACCTGCCCGGGCGGCAGGGGGGAGCCCTCCGCATCCACGATCTTCACCCCGGTCTCCCGCCGGGGCTCACCGACCGTGGCCAGTTCCGGCCTGCGGAAGTACTCCGGGTCCTTGTGTTCGTTCCAGGGGTCCGTGATCAGAGAGGTGAGCGCGGGGGAGACTTCGGTGGATCCGTAGCCGATGATCATCCGGGTGTCGGGCAGTGCCTGCGACAGCTTGTTCACCATGCCGAGCGGCACGCTGGCCGAGCCGAACATCAGCATCGTCAGACAGGTCAGATCATGGGTGTCCAGCACACCGTCGGCCAGCAGTTGGATGGCGGTGGAGGGCGGCAGCACCGCCAGTTCCAGCCTCGGTCCGGCGATGCCGGCGGCGATGCTCTCCGGATCCGACCGGCCCAGCACATGGATGGTCGAGTCCGTGGTCAGCGCCAGAATGAGCGCATTGTGGCCCGCGTTGGTGCCCAGCGGAACGGCGCACAGAATGCTGCCGACGTCCTGGAAGAGATGTCCCCACGCGAACGTCGGGTACGTCAGATTGGCATGGCTGACGGCGACCGGCTTGGCGTCACCCGTCGTGCCCGAGGTGTAGAGGATGTCCGACAGCTCGTCGCTCGTCACCGCGGGCGGCAGAATCTCAGCCAGGTCCGGGAACTGCGACGATGTCGAGCGCTCCGACAACTCGGCAGCGGCCGGCGCACCGCGTTCGTACCCCGGCTCGACCCACCACGCACCGTCCGGTGGCTCACTCCCGGCCCCGTGCAGCACTCCGGAGGCTCCGCAGTACGCCAGCCGGCGCCGGATCTCCGTGGTCCCGAGCCGTCCGGTCAGCGCGATCGCCGTGCCGCCCGCAAGGTACACGGCGACATGGCCGACGGCGTACCCGATCCAGTCGCTTTCCGCGTAGTACAGCCCGACCCGGTCACCCGGCCGCACACCGACGGCTTTCAGCCGATGGGCGAGTGCACCGGAGGCGCGTATCCATTCCCCGTACGCCAGGGAGTCGACTCCGTCGACAACAAGGGCGATATGGTCCGGTTTCTCCTTCGCGCGTTCAAGGATGAGCTGCGGGACCGTCGGCGGCACTTCGGCGATGTCGGTCATGAAGTGAACGTAGGACGCCTGTTTGTGTGCCTGCTGCTCAATTTTGAGTGGTAGCGGCGCTCAACTTGGCATTGACACAGTTCAGTTGGACCGACATCCTCACCAACGCGAATCAGAGTGAGATAATCGAGGAGGTACGGACGGTGGTTGTCCCTCAGCCTGAAGGACCCGAGGCAGTATTACCGCGAAATAGAGTGATCGCGACCGTCGGCGTTTTGCTGGCGCTGGCACTGACATCAATTGACCTGTCCGTGGTCGGCGCGGCCATGCCCAAGATCACCGAAGACTTGGGTGGGCTCCGGCTCTACTCCTGGGTGGGCGTCGGCTATTCGGTGGCGGCGGCGGTGATCCTGCCCATCGCCGGAAAGCTCGGTGACCTCTTCGGTCGCAAACCCTTCCTGCTCACGGGCCTGGTCGGGTTCCTGGCCACGTCCTTTCTGTGCGGCGCCGCGCAGTCCATGACCCAGCTGGTGATCTACCGGGCTGCGCAGGGCCTGTTCGCGGGCATCCTGATGGCCAACATCTACACCGTGGTTGCCGACATCTACACGCCGGAGCGAAGGGCGCAGACCCAGGGGATCTTCTTCAGCGTGGCCGGACTGAGCATGGTGATCGGACCGCCCGTCGGCGGTGTCATCACCGACAACCTGGACTGGCGCTGGGTGTTCTACATCAATGTTCCGATCCTGCTGCTCTCCGTGCTCGCGATCCTGGCCGGGGTGCCGTACGTGAAGTCCCGGTTCAGCTGGCGCGACATCGACTTCCTCGGAGTGGCGCTGCTGATCGCCGGCCTGGTGCCGATCCTGATCGGGCTGAGCCTGGCGGGTGACGGCCATGCCTGGACATCAGCCGAGGTGCTGATCCTGCTCATCGGCGGAGCCGTGATGCTGCTGGGCTTCTTCCTGGCCGAAAATCGCGCGGAGCACGCGATCGTGCCGCTGTCGCTCTTCCGCGGCAACCAGTTCTCGGTGCTGGCGGTCATGTCGTTCTTCACCGCGTTCGCGATGATGGGAGCGATCTTCTACGTACCGCTGCTGATGCAGGGCGTACTCGGATCCAGCGCCACGTTCGCGGGCAGCCTGCTGAGCCCGATGATGTTCGCCCTGATGATCGTCCCGCCGATCGCGAGCAAGGCGATCACGGCCGTCCCCCGCTACCGGATCCTCGGCGCCCTCGCGATGGCTCTGATCGCGGGCGGTCTGTTCCTGCTCTCGACCGTCGACACGGGCAGCGGACGCGGATCCACGGTGGTCGCGATGATCCTGCTGGGCATCGGCATCGGCATCTCGTTCCCGATGGCGACGATCGTGGTGCAGAGCGCCGTCGCGAAGGAGATGATCGGAGTCGGCACCAGCCAGATGCAGTTCTGGCGGATGATCGCCGGCCCGGTGTCCCTCGCCCTGATGGGCTCGATCCTCTCCCTGCAGCTCGGCAGGGACGCCACCGCGGCCGACTCGGTGCCGCCCGCTCAGCTCGCCGACGCGCTGCACACGGTGTTCCTGACGGCGACGTTCATCGTGCTGATCGGGTTCGTGGCCACACTGTTCCTCAAGGAGGTCCCGGTGCGTGCCATGCCGAGCATGATGCGCCGGAAGAAGAAGCCGCAACCGGGGGCGGACGACGCCGACGCGGCACCGGCCCCACAGGCCGCCGAAGGGGCCGCCGGGGCCCCGGAAGGCGTGCGGCGAACGGAGGAGGCGGGGGAGGCCTGACACGGCATCGACGCAAGGCGTACGGGCGGGCCGGGTGCCCGCCCGTACGCATGCCCGCTGCCGATGCGCAGTCTTGAGCAGGAATTCACCACAGGCATCATTACGCTCACCCTCCAACGGCCGCTCCCCTAGGAGGAATCCGGATCATGGCGGAACGCGCAGAGGTGATCGTCATCGGTGGAGGCCAGACGGGTCTCGTCACCGCCTATTACTTGGCCAAGGCCGGCATACCCCATCTGATTCTGGACGGGGAATCGCGGGTGGGCGACGCATGGCGAAATCGCTGGGATTCGCTGGAGCTGTTCACGATCGCCCAGTACTGCGAACTTCCGGGTCTGCGTTTCCCGGGGCGGCGCGGCCGGTTCCCCGACAAAAACGAAATGGCCGACTATCTCGAAGAGTTCGCCCGAATCAACAAGCTGCAGGTTCGCCTCCGAACCGAGGTCACCGGCCTCGACAAACGTCCCGGCGGAGGATTCCTCATAGAGACGAGCCAGGGCTCCTTCGAGGCCGAACACGTGGTCATCGCCACCGGCGCACAGCGGCTGGGTAATGTTCCGCCGGTATCGAAGAAGATCGGCGCAGAGGTCTTTCAGGTGCACACCGGCGACTACCGTAATCCGAAGCAGATTCCCGGCAGTCGTGTCGTGGTGGTCGGCGCCGCCAACTCGGGAGCCCAGATCGCCACGGAACTCGCGAAGACCCACCGGGTCACGCTGTCGCAGGGCTCCCCGCTGCCGCACTTCGGACGCCGTTTCCTCGGCATCGGCATTCACTGGTGGGGCGACAAACTCGGCATCATCAAGAAGCCGCTGACCGGCGAGAGGGACCGGCTGCACAAGAAGACGCTATTGGTCGGCCCCAGCCTCAAGACGCTGTCCAAGCGGCACGGGTTCACGCTCGCCGGACGCACCGTCGCAGCCGAAGGCCGTACGATCCGCTTCGAGGAAGGCACCGAGACCGAGGTCGACGCGGTGGTCTGGGCGACGGGCTTCCGCTACGACTTCAGCTGGATTGGCTTTCCGGCACTGAACGAGCACGGCGTGCCGCTCCAGGACCACGGTGTCACCGACGTACCCGGCATGTACTTCCTGGGTCTCCAGTGCCAGTTCTCGTACGGCTCCGGGCTCATCTGGTGGGTCAAGGACGACGCCCAGTACGTGGTCAACCATCTCAACGACACGCGTCGCGCGCGGTCCGGCAAGACCGTCGGCTGATGGCTGGGCCGCCATGGGGGAGGGGCCGGCGGCGCCCTCCCCGCGGCGGCAGGACATGGCGGGCGATGCGTCTGCTCTGGCACGACCTGGCACGCGGTTTCATCGCCACCGCGGGCATCTTCGGGCACTACACCGCCGAATACCCGCTACTGACGCACCCGTACGCCCAGGACCCCGCCCCGGAAGCCCTGCCCGCCCCAGAAGACCCCCGGAACCCGCTTCGGTCGCCGGAGCCCCCGGATTCCCAGGCGCGTGCCGGCGTGCACCCCGGCCCGCTGAGCGGCCCGCCACCCGGCCACCCCGAGCGGGTCGTCCCCCGCAGCCCGCCATCCGACGAGGAACGCGATCTCTGGACACGCCTGCGCGGCTGATCGTCCGGCTCCCCCCGGACGGCGTCAGGAGGCCCGCACCCCACGGTGTTTTCTAGGGGTCGTCGCAACACATGGTCGTGTTGATCAGGCCGTGAGCAGTTTATGCAGGCGCTCGGCTGGGGTTTCCCAGCCGAGCGTTTTGCGTGGGCGGCCGTTGAGCTCGACGGCCACGGCGGCCAGGTGCTCGCGGGTGTGGGTGGATAGGTCGGTGCCCTTGGGAAAGTACTGCCGCAGCAGGCCGTTGGTGTTTTCGTTGGAGCCGCGCTGCCAGGGGCTGGCCGGGTCGCAGAAGTAGACCGGGATGCCTGTGGCGACGGTGAACGCGCCGTGAGCGCCCATTTCGCTTCCCTGGTCCCAGGTCAGGGACCGCTTGAGGTGGGAGGGAAGGGTCTCGACCGTGGTGAACAGCGCGTCCCGGACGCTCTCGGCACCATGGTCACCGGGCAGATGCAGGAGCATGACGTAGCGGGTGGCGCGCTCGACCAGTGTGCCGATGGCCGACTGCCCGTCCTTGCCGATGATGAGTCGGGTAGCGGGGACGTATTACTATGTCCCCGCCCCCTCAGAACCGTGCAAGCAGCTTTCACCGCACACGGCTCAAGCAAGCCCCAAAGGCTC